>PGYS01000035.1 GCA_002839795.1 Ignavibacteriae bacterium HGW-Ignavibacteriae-3
AATTCTTGTCGGACAAACTAACGCAGATAATTTTTTCAAACTCTACCGTGAAAATTTTGTAACAAGAAAAGATGTTCAAAAAATTGCGGAATGGGGATTTAATTCTATCAGACTTCCGATGCATTTTAATCTGCTTACACCGCAAAATACACCTTATATCTATTCAGAAGAGGGGTTCGCTACAATAGACAGTCTTCTTCAGTGGTGTGAAGAGAGTAAATTATATTTAATTTTAGATCTGCATGCCGCTCCGGGGGGGCAGAGCAAGGACAATATTGCAGATTTTAATCCGGCATATCCTCCTTTGTGGGAGGACCCGGTCGCCCAGCAGCGGACTGTAGAACTCTGGAAAACCATTGCTTTACGTTATGCAAATAAAAAATGGATCGGCGGATACGATCTGATTAATGAGACTGCATATAATTTCAGTACAGGTAATAATCAGCCGTTAAGAGATCTATATATCAGGATCACAAATGCCATCCGCGAGGTAGATTCTAATCATATTATCTTTATTGAAGGGAATTGGTATGCAACAGATTTTAATTCACTCACGCCTCCCTGGGATGCTAATATGGCATACAGTTTTCATAAATATTGGAACGGTACGGATTTCAATTCAATAAATTATCTTACCAGTTTAAGAAGCAACACTAACCGTCCTCTCTGGCTCGGCGAATCGGGCGAAAATTCAAATCAATGGTTCACCGATGTTATAAAACTTATGGAGACTTCCAATATCGGCTGGGCATGGTGGACTCTTAAAAAAGTTGAGGGCAATAATAGTCTGATGTATGTTATTAAACCTCCAGAATATGATTACCTGCTCAGATATTGGAACGGTCAGGTTTCAAAACCTTCAGTAGCATACGCGGTGGATGCTTTAACTAAATTTGCGCAGAGCCTGAATATTGAACGCTGCATACAAAATACAGGTGTTATTGACGCCATGTTCAGACAAGTTACTACAGACGAGACTCTTCCATTTAGTCCTAATAACATTCCCGGAATTATCTATGCTGTAAATTATGACTATGGCAAGAATGGAATTGCCTATAAAGATAACGATTACCAAAATACAGGCAGCAATGGAAGCTGGAACACCGGTGGACTCTACCGTAACGACGGCGTTGATATTGAAAAATGCAATGATAACCCCACTAACGGATATAACGTTGGCTGGATAGGGACTGGTGAATACCTGAATTTCACCGTAAATGTAAATCAGTCCGGTATTTATAATCTGACTCTTAGGATTGCCGCCAATACAGGAAGCGGTAAAATTATTATGAGATGGGATGGTGAAACTATCGGTGACGTAATTGACGTCAATTATACCGGCGGCTGGACGAGCTGGCAGAACATAGTTATAAATAATGTATCTCTTACTCAGGGAAAACATAAGTTTTCGCTTAACTTCTTCTTCGGCGGATTTAATATTAATTTTGTAAAGTTTGATCTGGTGTCAACTGATATGGCGGATGAAAATAATATTATAGCCGATTACGATCTCGGGCAAAATTACCCGAATCCCTTTAATCCGGAAACAGAAATCAGCTATCAGATTCCATTTTCCAATAACGTGCAATTGAAGGTTTACGATATTATCGGAAGAGAAATAGCCACTTTGGTTGATGAATTCAAACCTGCCGGCAGGTATAAAATAAAATTTACAGGCGCGCGGCTGGTGAGCGGAATGTATTTCTATCAGATAAGAGCAGGAAACTATTTCAATACTAAGAAGATGCTTCTGATTAAATGAGTCGATGGGGGATGGTTGATCTGAAATTTTAAAAGAAAATATTATTTAATTAAAATCATCTTTTTAACTTCAGAATTATTGCCCGCTGTAAGACGGCAAATATAAACTCCCGCGGCCAATGGAGATCGGGCGTTGTTGAAGACCGCATTGTAACTGCCCGGTTCCTGTTCTTCATTTACAAGTACCGAAACCTGTCTCCCCAACACATCGTATATTATAAGAGTTACCATTATTCTTGATTGACCCTCTGAAAGACTTGACGGAGTAATTCTGTAATGTATTCTTGTTTCCGGATTGAAAGGGTTTGGATAGTTCTGGTAGAGCGTGATTCCGTTTCCGGTCGAATTATGAATGTAATCTTCATTTTCAATATTTGTAATTACATCGTTTGCCTTAATCTTGTTCGCCCAGCTGCCGTATGTTAAAATATTCTGAGTGAAAATTCTTTTTGAAAAATTTCCGTATTTAATTGTAAAACCGGCTCCAAAAGTCGCAATTTTAGTTTCACCTGGAATGTCAAAAAAATCCTGCGCTGAATATTTGTTGTCGATCAATTCAATGGTGCTCCATTTAGCAGCCCCTGCGTCAAATCCTATATGCGGGTGGACAGCATATTGAACTTTGCTTTCGGCGATTGTAAATAAGGGATTATTTGTTATCTCAATGAGTACATAATTTTTATTCCCCGGATTCAAATTGGAAGGTACGATCTGCATTTTTATTCCCGGAATTTGAATTTCATTTTTTGTGCGGAGCAGAGAGATCGTTTCGGTTTTAAGAATTTCTCCGGCGGAACCGTAAAAATTAAAAATCAGTTGGAAATCTTTTATGTTACCGCTATCTGCTGCATTCAGCGAACCGGTAAAATAGTTGTTGGAAATATTTTGTGTTAAAAGCAGATTATTATTAAATGTTACCGTAAATGAACGGACTTCTTCTGTAGTGAAAATTTCTATCGGAATATCCCCTGTGTAAATATTATCGTTTTTAGGATTTGTAATTATGGCTTTATTATATTTTTCAAACGCGCTCCACACCGGGCGCGGTACTCCGGTCTTGTCATTTAGACTTGTAAATTCAAACAAACCAAACCATTCTTCGGGGGAGGGATCATGTACATATTCATTTCCGCCCTTCCACCAGCCGTCATGAAACTGAAATACAATCCCGCCCTGGGCTCCCGCGTCTATCAGGCCACGGTACATCAGCAGATTGCCGGTTGTCTGTTTCTCAAGTGTATTGCCACCGTACGAATATCCTGCATTTGATATTCCAGGAGAAACCGATAATCCGAATTCTGTTATAATAAATGGCATTTGGTCCGAACGGCTATCCTTCAAATAACTTAAAAATTCTTTATAACCGTGCGAATCGGTTATAGTAACAGGATTATAGATGTACGCATTGAATCCGGCAAAATCGAAAATATTCATATTAATATAATCGCCGATGATTGTATTGGAAAAGGAGACGGGTATGCCGGGATGACTTTGACGGATCATTTGAACGACCGACTGCCAGATATCCAAAAGATTTTGCGCGCCGGAGTTATAGATGTGCGCAACTTGAGGTTCGTTCATAATCAGGTAACCGATTACGCAATTATATTTATTGGAATAGTTAAGAACATTGTTGACTTTGCTGGTAACTGACAGCCTAAATGATTGATTCCCGAATGCGCCTTGCGGATCGATCCAAATCCCCATTATAATTTTCAGACCTGAATCCTCAACCAGTTTCAATTCTTCCTCACTAAGGGCATCCCATGTGCGGATTGTGTTGAATCCTGCTGTTTTTATTTTCTGCAAATCAATCCTTATTAACTCCGGATCAAAACTGTAAATCCACGGCACCTGCCCTGGACGAGTATGCGTTTCGTATCCAATCCCTTTAACGAAAAATTTCATTCCGTCAATATAAAACCAGCCGTCTTTAATCTGCGTACTTTGTCCTGAACAGATTCCGAATGCAAAAATGGCGGGGAAAATAAATATTAAGTAGAATTTTTTCATATCGTCTCTGACAATAAAAATAATACAGTCTATAGACTATCACCGTAATACCGGATCAAAAAAATATTTCGCATATCCGACGGACCAACCGAAACAGTCAGAACATATTTATCAATTGAATGGCACGGACCTGGAAATAGTCTTCATAAGAATCAGTCGTTATCGTATTAAAGCCATCTTCTTAACTAAAGTAAATCCTTCCGCGCTCATTCTGTAGAAATAAATTCCGCTGCTTACCGGATTTCCATAAGAATTTCTGCCGTTCCAGATAATTTTGTGGTTGCCCGGATTACGGAATGAATCCTCCAGTACATTGACGAGCTGGCCTATTGAATTATATATCTCGATTTTAATCTGTCCTGCCTTAGGCAGGCTGTATTCAATATTTGTTGAGGGATTGAACGGATTAGGATAGTTGTTGCTTAAACTGAAATTGAACGGAAGGTTGTCCTCTTCATCACTCACATCGGATGTAATATTATTGAATACTTCAATTTCGTAAAGTGAATAACCGTAGGCAGTTCCCCGTTTTGTCCCGTAAACTCTCAAATATCTTGAATTGCCGCTGACTTCATATTTCTCATATCCGCCGGTTCCATTGGTTTGGGTTATCACTGTCGTCCAGTTAACGTTATCATTTGAGACCTGAATTAAATATTCTTTTCCGTATGCATTCTCCCACATCAGTCTCACTTCGTTAAACTGAACGGGAGTTCCGAAATCAATGGTTATCCACTGGGGATCAGAAAATTGCGAGGACCATCGGGTTCCGTAACTGCCGTCGACGGCTTTAATACCTTCATAGCCGGCTCCCTCGGCTGAAGAAACACTTACTGTTTTATTTTTCGCCAGATTAACTGCAGGCGCGGGATAAACTTTTAAGTTAACGGTCTTCCTGTTGTTGGTCTCTATCATCTCACCAATGGCTTTTTTATCGTCAACAATTGCCTCCACGTTATATGTGCCGGGTTTTCCAGCGATCCAGTAATTGATGTTACTGTCTCCTAAATTACCGCATACGAGCGCCATCCCGCCTTTTGAAATCGAGTCCTGGAGAGCAACCGACCGGCTCACAAATTGTCCGTTTACGCTAAAACTTACCTCATGAAATAATGAATTGGGAGTAGGGCCTGTGCCGCGATTTAAAATTGTCGCAAGAAAAATTACCTTGTCTCCCTCCAGCGGATAACGGGGGACGGTATATATATTCCCGATCTGAAGATCAGGAATCGGCGGATGAGGTCTCAAATCAATTGATTTGCTCAGAGTTATCTTGTCGGAAGAACCTCCGACCATTATGTGATAAGTTCCGGGATCGATCTCATAACTTTTGGATTGCTCGCTATAAATATAAAACTCATTCGGGCCTAATATGAATTCAACGGTTTTGGTCTCTCCCGGTCCCAGGAAAACTTTCCTGAATCCTTTAAGATCTTTTACAAATTTCGTGGTGTATGATATCGGCTCCGAAAGATATAACTGCACAACCTCCTCTCCGGCACGCGTACCCGTGTTTTTCACCTCCGCCGTAACTGTCAATTCCTGGTCGGTAAAAATAAAATTCTCCTGAGAAAATTTTAGATTACTATAAGCAAATGTAGTGTAACTCAATCCATAACCGAATGCGAATTGCGGAGTAAATTTTTTATAATCGAACCAGCGGTATCCTCCTCCTTTATTATTATCAAGATTATTCAGAGTTCTATCCGGAAGCTGCGAATCATTTAACGGCATTGTAACAGGAAGTTTTCCGCTCGGATTATAATCGCCGAATAATACCTGTGCTATTGCATTTCCCCCTTCCTGGCCCGGATAAAATGCGTACATCAATCCTTTTATATTATTGATGAACGGGGTCGCTGTAATAATGCCGCCGCTGATTAGAACGACAATTACATTCGGATTAACACTATGAATAAGCTGGATAAAATCCTTTTGCTTTCCCGGCAGTTCAATCGAATTATTTGCACGGTCAAATCCTTCGCCTTCCTGAGTCGGATCCAGTCCTCCGAAATAAACAACGACATCCGCCTGTGCCGCTTTCTGAAGGGCATCGGAAACATCACCCGCAAAATTATCTGCGATTGTACAGCCCTGCGCGTAAAGAACTTTGTCCGGACTTAAGTATTTTTCAATTCCTTCTCGCGGAGAAACTTTATAAAACGGATCCACCCAGCTGCTGCCTGATGCATCGGTGCGCATAACATTCGCGTTTGGGCCAAGAACCGCTATCGTTTTAATCTTGTTTTTATCAAGAGGTAATATGTTATCCTGATTTTTTAGAAGAACTATGCCTCTTCTTCCCGCATCCATACATAAATATTGGTGTGCCGGGCTGTTAATATCACTTGGATCACCGGCAGGATAATAATCCATTAATCCCGCAATAAATTTTGTGCGTAAAACTCTTCTTACCGCGTTATTAATTGTTGTTTCTGTAACTTTTCCGCTCTGAATAAGAGCGAGCAGACCATTTGCCGTATTCTCATAAAGACCGGAACCCATTTCGATATCGCATCCTGCCTCAATTGCTTTCTTTGCATCCCACAATGAACCCCAGTCTGATACAACGTAGAAGGGGAATCCCCATTTGATTCTCAAAACCGCTCCGAGGAGATTTGGATTTTCCGCAGCTTTTTGACCGTTAATCAGATTATAAGAGTTCATCACACTTAACGCTCCGCCTCTTTGAATTGCGTCACGAAATTGAAATCCGTGATGTTCAAGAAGCATGCGGTTTGTGAGAGTATAATTATTGTCTGTTCTTCCCGCCTGTCTGTATTCGCTGTAGAAATGTTTTATGGTTGCAATAGCGGGTGTTGATTGGACACCTTTTACTACTGAAGTATTTATTATGGCATTGAGGTACGGATCTTCGCCGCCTGTCTCGGGCGATCTGCCGTTGCGGGGATCAAGGCATAAATCCAGACAAGGCCCCAGCATCTGGGCAATTCCTTTGCCTCGAAATTCCTTTCCCATCGCCTCACCCACCTTATAAGCCAGATCAACGTCCCAGGTTGCCGCCAATCCTATACCGACCGGAAATGACGTTGCCAATCCGTTGCGCACACCGTGGGGTCCGTCCGCCATTATGAATCCCGGAATATTCAGACGGGCATTATCTGCCGTATTCATCCCGCCCTCTTTGTGGAGCTGGAGAACTTTTTCCTGAATCGTCATTTTATTCATCACTTCATTTATCCGGTCTTCAAGCGTCTGGGAATAAATTTCGCTGATGAAAAAGAATGGAAATAAAAGAATAGCAAAAGAAAAAATTAAATTGAGATGCAATTTATTGTTCATGCCAATTAATCCGAGTCAGTTGTAAGAATCTGAATCCACACAGGTTAAATTTAACAATTTATCCCCATTGTTATTCGCAATCAGCTTTGATTAAGCAGTCAGACATAATTGCATAACCTTTAATTAGAACTTAAACGAATATAGGAAATCCCGATTACACTGATAGGATGCCTATAAATACACTCATAGAACTTAAAATCGGATTTTGATTTTATAGTTTTGAGAAGATGACAACCCAAGGACTAAAGTTTTCTGTCATATTTAAGTAATTACGGTTACCGATATGGATGAATCAGCCGCCGGATAATGGGAATTTTCGGCTTATTTGCCCGGGCGGGTGAAACACAAAAGATTTAATTAGGATGCCGCGTTTTATTGTTATATGTTTGTATCCGAAAGACAGTAAGTTTAGATGTAAACATCGTTGTAGATGGATCTTTGTAGATGTAGACGTAAATCGTTTAACCCTCCAGTAGATTTCAAAGCCCTGTCAAAAACAATCAATAAACAATTACAAAAAGGAGCACTGTTATGGCAGAGCGCAAACAAGGATCAGTAAAATGGTTCAACAGCACAAAAGGTTTTGGTTTTATTTCTCAGGAAGGCGGAGAGGATGTATTCGTACACTTTCAGTCGATCATTGGAGATGGATATAAATCTTTAGATGAAAATGATAAAGTTGAATTTTCAGTTACCCAGGGTCCAAAAGGACTTCAGGCAACGGAAGTTCGTTTGATCAGCAAGAACTAATAATTCTTTTCTCTAAGAAACCCCGGCATTAGCCGGGGTTTCTTATTTTAAACCGTTCGTTCCTTTTATCCTTTTTTCACAATGAAAAATAAAACAGAAAAAAATACGAATTCAAATTAAAATTGTAATTCAGCACATCGAAATATTTTTTAAATAATTACTTGTGCCGAAAATTCCACTGCAACTTCCTTTTTAGCTTTTTCGATTTCAAATTATTGCATAATTCTTTCTGTAAAAGAGATAGCCTCTTTATACCATCAACAGAGATTTAAAATTCTCTTGATAGTCTGATCTGTTATTCATAATATTTCTGAGCAATTTTCATAATGGGCGGAATTTTTATGAAATATCGCACTGCAGGAATTATAACTGTCCTTCTCCTTTATTCCTATCCGAATTTATCCTTTGCGCAAAATGGTATTTGGATTAAGAACAGATCATTATACGGTGCAAGTATAAGCGTTCTGCAAATTATGCCCTCCGGTAAAATTCTGGCATCAAGTCCTAACTTAGGAATATTCCTAAGCGATATCGACGGAAAGAATTTCAAAAGAATTTTTCCGGTTAGCGATAACAATTGGGAAACAGCCGGTAATATTCATGCAACTTCAGATAATACCATCTACGCATTTATCACAAACACACTTCTTAAAAAATCCACAAATGAGGGATTGACCTGGATGGAAGTAGCCGGGCTCCCGCAGGGGAAGGTAGCGGACCTAATTGCAAACGAAGCCGGAATTTTATTTCTCACTTCCGATTCAGGCATCTATAAATCTCTTAATAAAGGAGAGACATGGAAAAAAATCTTTTCCAATGGAGGAGAGTGGAGCTACAATTCACCTCCGTTATTGAGAGCATTCGGGAGCAGGATTTTTGCATTTACAAGTTACGAGCTTTTTTCTCCGCCGATTATGGAGATACCTGGTCTCAGGTTAAATTCAACGGCAACTATGCTTCTTCAATGACAATGATTAATCAAAATGAATTCTTCATAACTGTAAATCTCAATTATCCGTATGACCGGGCAGTGTACAGGACGCTTGACGGGGGAACCAGCTGGACAAGATCCGATAACGGACTTCCAAAAAATTGCGATCTTACTATTACTACTGGTCCGCAGAACAGACTTCTCGTCGGTGCCAATAAGGGTAGAATTTATGAATCAACAGATAAAGGAACTTCCTGGCATCTTCTTTATAAGGATAATGTACTTGATGCTGCCAAATTAATCAGCGATGGAAAAAATATTTATGCATTTGGAAACGGAATAATAAAATCGGCAAACGGCGGAAAGGACTGGACGGGACTTAATGAAAGTTTTGGAAGTGTACATCCGGCGGAATTGTTAGAGTTGGATAAAAACACGCTATTGATAAAAAACAGCTTCGGACTCTTCACATTTTCCAAACTCACTCAGGAATATTCAATAATCGGGAATGATATTGTCGGAAGCGATATAAGAGTGGTTAAAAGATTATCGGACGGATCGATTTTTCTGGGACTTATCGGCGGGGAATTTGTGCGCTCTTATGATAACGGAGTCACCTGGAGCAGAACAAGAAGCCCGAATTATAATGGCGTAGCCACACTTGCTCAAAACAAGAAGGGTTATTTATTTCTTGGAAGTTACGGAGGAGATGTTTTTTGTTCAAAAAATAACGGCGCATCCTGGGAATCTATGGGCTACTGGGGATATGTAAGAAAATTTTTATTCGATTCGAATGATATTCTGTTTTGTTCAATCGGTTTGTACCTGCAAAAATCTATTGACGGCGGAAATTCCATTCAGCCTGTTAAAAATTTCGGATTCAACGGAGATCTGATTTCAGTTACAAATAATAATTTATTTGTGTTTGAAACCTCCGGTGTATCACGATCCAGCGACGGTGGAAATAGCTGGGAATATAAATCAAATAGCTACTTCGGATTGAACAATACTCAAATCATTAGATCAGTGTGCCAGGCGGAACCCTCGCATCTCTTCCTGGCAACAGACGTCGCGCTATTCGAATCAGTTGACGATGGGAAGAACTGGAAGAAATTTAATGATGAAGCGGGAGGAAGTAAAATAAGTTCTATCTTCAAAGCTGAATCTGGTTCGATATATATATCCTCTGCAAATGGTTTTTTTGAATTGCCCTCTGCTATCACTTCCGTCGGGCAGATTAAAATTCCATCTGAATTTCAACTGGGACAAAATTATCCAAATCCCTTTAACCCGAGCACAAGTATAGCATTCAAAATGCCATTTAAATCTTTTGTGAACCTAAAGGTTTACGATATGACCGCAAGAGAAGTGAAATCATTGATTAGTAATGAAATGGACGCCGGAAATCATTCTGTGGTTTGGGATGGGAATAACGATAAAGGTTTTCCTGTCTCAAGCGGAATCTATTTCTATATTATCAGGACAGAAAATTTCATCTCAATAAAGAAGATGGTCTTGATGAGATGAACTTAGGATATTAATCATTTTGAAAACCGGGGTTATCATTACATTCTCGCAAAAAATCGTTACCTTTGCACCCAACAATTATACGGTTTATTTGAATGCAGAATGGAAAGCGTTATCTTGAAAGAGAATTGGAAGTTAGAGAATCCCTGCTGCACGGTTTGGGCATTTTTACCAAAGTTGATATTCCCGCCGATGAAGTAATTTGTATTATTGAAGGGGAAGTGATTGACGAAGCCGAATGCGTCCGGAGAGAGGATGAAGAAGGTAACGTTTACATTTTCTGGAACGGGGATAATTATATAGATACTTCCAAAACCAGGCTGCTCAAGAACCTGAATCATTTCTGTACACCTAATGGATATGTGGAAGATCGCGATTCAACATCGCTGTATCTGGTTGCTGACCGCGACATTAAAGCCGGTGAGGAATTGACGATAGATTACGACTACGAAGAAATTTATGAGAATTGTAATTGTGAATTATGCAGGAATAAAAAAGCGGTATAAATTATTTAACCGGTCGATTCAAGATATCCGGTATCTTCCTCCCAAATTTCTGAGTTCAGCCCAAAAATCAAAATTAAGAATTACCTTATTATTTATGTGTGATCAGCCACTCCATGGCGCTTTCGCGGTTATCAAATATTTTAATATCCCTTCCGGAAAATTTTATAACGGCATCATAGAGAATTTTTTTTAAACCTGTAACACCTACAACCGCGCTTGCTTTGATGTACGGTGCGTTTCCCTTGGCAAGTTCCTTCATCGCCTGTGTAACTTCTATATTGTAATGCGCTTCGGTTACATCTGTTACAACCAGGACTGACTTCAGCACCTGCTTTCTTGCAATGAGGCCGGCTTCTTTAATAAACTCCAATATTTCTTTCGAATTGTTAAGATAGGAGAAATCGAACAGTAGAATTTTAAACCCTTTATAATCTATAAAACCAATTTTTCCCATTTCATTATCCAAATAATTTAAGAAACTCTATAATCGGTGTAATTTTAAGATAGTTTAGTTATTAATATTATTATTACAAAAGTTTTCCGCAGTACTTGCAGTGAACAGCGTCTTCATCATGATTATCAGCACTGCATGTCAAACACGCGCGGATCGCCCCTTTCGATTTATACGCTTGCGTCATTTCAACAGTTACAATTCCGGTCGGGACGGCTATTATGCCGTACCCCATAATCATTATTATTACCGAAACAAATTGGCCTAATACAGTTTGCGGAGTAATGTCTCCATAACCAACGGTCGTTAAGGTAACTATTGCCCAATAGATGCTTTTAGGAATGCTCGTAAATCCGTTCTGTTCGCCTTCTATGAGGTACATCAGTGAACCCAGCACCGTAACAATAGTAAGCACTGTAAAAATGAAAATAGTGATTTTCCTTCGGCTGGCTTTTAGCGCCTGGATAAGAACTTTACTTTCTCCTACGTACAGAACAAGTTTTAAAACCCGGAATACCCTTAAAATTCGAAGAAGCCGTATGACAAGAAGATACTGACCACCCGGGTAAAAGAGACTGATATATGTCGGCAGAATTGCGAGAAGATCAACAATTCCAAAAAAACTTTTTGCGTAGGATAACGGCCGGGTTATAGAAATAAGCCGAAGGAAGTACTCAAATGTAAATAGTATTGTGAAAAACCATTCTGCGTAAACGAGCCAGAGACCGAATTCAGTACTGATAACTTTTACGCTGTCCAGCATAACCGCTGCAACGCTTAACAATATGCAGAGTATCAAAACGATATCGAATAATTTTCCGGATGGAGTATCGGCTTCGAAAATTATCTCGTGTATTTTTTCCCTTAACGGCGACATTTTAATGTCGGAATCGGAACTGCCCATGTTCTGTTAACTTTCCTTATAATATCTCTGCTAATCTATTTTTATCCCGAAAAGATTATGTGAACAATTAAAATTTATTGGACACTGAATATATAAATAAATAGAGCCCATTTAATTAAAACTTAGCGAAATTTTCTGCTGAGATCAAGAAATCTGAATAATTGAAATTCCATTTTCAAAGTTAGAAAAGCTATTGGAACCCTAGTCATCAGCTTGTCAGCCGTATGCAGGATTTTTCTGTACGACGGTTCATTCAGATAAATCGGCTTAAGGTACAGCCCTTAAAAGAGAAAGCCTCCTGATGGAGGCTTTCTTAGCGGAGAGAGAGAGATTCGAACTCTCGGTAGCAGTTTCCCACTACGACGGTTTAGCAAACCGTTGGTTTCAGCCACTCACCCATCTCTCCGTGCTAAAAATCTATTTTGTATTTTCTAAACATTTTTGCGACGGTTTAGCAAACCGTTGGTTTTTCCGCCTTTGGCGGAATCTCGCCGGAGGCGATGGCAGCCACTTTTACCCCGCTACTCGGGGCACCCATCTCTCCTTGCTGAAATACTAAACCCAAAATTTACGATGCAAATATAATACTTACTTTAGAATTATGTAGAGAAAAATTAAATATCATCCTCTCAATTTTTTAACGACATATACAGCCAGGAACAGCACGAATGCTGTTACAACGGCTGCAGGGCCGCTTGAAAAATCAAATTTGAACGCGAAATATATTGCTACAGGCGGAACAGCACCGCCTACTAAAATCGATATGAGAAATACATTTTTTACACTTTTTGCTGTCAATATTCCGATAGAAGAGGGAATTATTAAATACGCAAAGGCGAATACATCTCCCACAAATCGGGTTGTGAGTGAAATTCCTGTTCCGACTACAATGTAAAATATAAGCAGCCACTTTCTCGAATTGATTCCGTGAGCGTTGGCCGATTCCGAATCGAATGTTACAAATTTTAGCTGCTTTCTGAAGAAGGTGAAGATGGAAACCGTAAAAATCAATATTACGCCAAGAATATAGAATTCAGTCTGATTTATGAATAAGATATCACCTTTAAGGATCGATTCAATTTCAGCGACATCCGCCACGGGACTTTTCTGTATAAACATAATTCTTACCGCTATGGCCACAACGAAGATAATTCCAAGAATGCCGTCCTTTGTAATATGTTTCTGACGGTGAGTCTGGGAAAAAATAATTACTGTTAAGATCGCAAACAGGAGGGAATAGAAAATAGGTTCAAAATTGTGCATCAGCTCATCTTTCTCGATTGTAATACCGAGCAATGAAGCAATCAAGGTTTCGATATGAATAATGTGGAGGAACGAAAATGCAACACCCGCTATTGCAACCTGTGTGAGTACAGCACCGAGAAATACAACTCTCTGAGAAACTATGAATACTCCCAGAAAGCTGCATATAATACCTGCCAATATGCTTCCGGCAATTGCGAAAGGGAACAGTTCAACCAACTGATGTAAAATTTCCATTATAATATCTTCGTATGTTTTGGAATGATAATGTATTCTCCGTCGATCTCCGAAATATGGAAATCCGACGAATATGTTCTTTGAAGATTTTCTTCCGAGAGAATTTCCCCTATGTCTCCGAATTGAAAATAATTCTTATCTATAAGCATTATCTTCTTGACTATATTTGCCACATCCGTGAGAAGGTGACTCACCAGAAATATTGTCAATTTTTTTTCACTGTGAAGCCGGGTAATCAATTCCAGCAGTGAATAATGCGAGGGAGTGTCCATTCCGTTTGTCGGCTCATCAAGAATTAATACTGCCGGTTCAACTGCAAGAGCGCGGGCTATCAGAGTCCGCTGTTTCTGTCCCCCTGAAAGAGAGTTGTAATTTTTATTCTTTACGTCAGACATTCCTATATACGAAAGACTTTCCTCGACTACTCTCTTATCCTCTGCTGATATTCGCTTAAAGGAATTTGACAGAGAATATCTGCCCATCATGACTACATCAAAAACTGTATAAGGGAGTAGCGGCTGGACAGTATCACGCTGCGGAACATAGCCGAATCTCAGATCATCTTTGGAAATCCGGCCGCTTAACAATTTGATATTTCCCAGAAGAGATTTTAGCAGTGTTGTTTTACCCGCCCCGTTAGGTCCTACTACACCAATGAAGTCATTTTCCGCGATCGAAATATTTATTCCGGTAAGTATCGCTGTATTACCGTAACCGATTGAAACGTCCGTGAAATTTATTATTTCTTTATTCATGAGTTATAAGATATTTTGAACAATCTGGTTTATAATATAATCCATCATTTCTATATAAGAGTTAATTCCCCGGACGCCATAAACTGCAGTCGGGACTTTAACAACCTTAATCCCGGCAAGCCGCGCCAGCTGGTTTGGCGCTGAATCGCTGTAGTAATTTTCCATTACAATTATTTTTATGCCTTTGCTCTTAATCAGCTGCACCAGTTCTGCATTATGGGAAGGGGAGGGGGAAATACCCGGCTTGGGTTCAACAAAGCCTGAAGTTATAATACCGTATCTTTCCGCAAAATAAATCCAGCTCGCGTGGAAAAAAATAATCGGTTTCCCTTGAACCGGAGCCATTTTACTCTTCCACTCGATTATTTTTTTCTCGAGTTCGGATAGATAATTATCCAGATTTTTTTTGAAATAGCTTTCATCCCGGTTGGATTCAGAAGATAGAGCCTTGTAAATTTCCTTCGCCATAATCCTGGCGTTTTCCGGATCCATCCAGTAGTGAGGATTTCCGAACGGATGTACGTCGCCATAACTGGCATCGGGTTTAAAATTTGGCACTTCCTTTTTCTGGATATTAGATGAAAGATCGATAACTTTTAAATTACTGTTGCGCGATCCGTCGATCAGTTGGTCCGACCACATCTCCAGTCCCATTCCGATTCTGAATAATATATCGGCATTGCGGAGTTTTATCATATAACTGGGAAGTACGTCAATAAAGTGAGGATCCTGATCGCCTCTGGCTATAAAGTCTACCATAACTTTATCTTTCCCGATCTCTTTGACCAGGTCGTAAATTACCGTAGTTGTTGCCACAACTTTTATATTTGCGTAACTGATACCGGTGACTGCAATTAATAACAATAAAATTATTTTTTTCATTTCATTACCTGGAAGTTAAAATGGATGCGCTTTATGCGGTCCGAGTGAAAACATAAATTGTAATTTAATCGTTGTCTCCCCGTCACGGTTTGTACCGTCGGCATAATTAAATGATAGATGCTGTACGCCAAGGCGGAGCACAGTTGTCTCCTCTGCAGGGTAGTATGAAAACCAAGCTTCGATTCCTTGCGTGGAGTTTTTATCATCGTTTGCGAGACTGTAAAAATTCGGAGTGTCACCCGCAATACCGGCAGTGTAATCGTATTTAATTCCTAAACTGAATTGTTTTTCAAACTTGTAATCCGCGTATAGAAAAGCACCCGAGTTTGTAATTTTTTGAACTATCTCACGATAACTATTAAAACCGGTTCCGGCCAGTCCCAAAGCGTCACGGTTATTCAGTAATCCTTCACCCTGAATAGTTAATATTGTATAAGCATCGGGTGAGTACTTAAATTTGAAATCAATTCCGCCGTAAAAATAATTAAACGATTTCTGCTCAGGATCGGCAAAAATATTTCCGGACGAATTTATGTTTCCCTTTGAAAAGATCCCGAATGAACTGCTCAAACCAACCTCCAGATTCGTGTAATCATCAAGCGAAATAAAAGAGCCGAGGCGGCCTGCGATTAACGGATTAATGCCCCGGTCCACAGCATTGGGGTCCGTGAGCGCAGAAACTGAATTGCCTTTGAATACCCCCAGGTCCAGAGTTGTAAATAGATCGCCGGTTGGTAAAAGAAAACTGAAATTAATACCGACATCATTGAATCCGCCTTCTCCGAAAAACACCTGATGAAATAATGGACGGTGCATGAAAGCCCAGGCATGGGGATGAACAGTGTTCAGTTTTCCGAATCCTACAAGAAATTTACCCGCTTTTATCTGCATATCGAAAGGCAGTCCGCGAACTATATGACCGTAAAGTTCTTCGACTCCCAGTACATTTTCCTCGTATGCAAGATTCGCGGCCGCTTTCGCGAACGGATTTAAATAGCCGTCTACAAATAATTCCATCTCAGGATCGGCAAAATTTAATTTACCGTACTCAGATGTTCCTTTAATAAAATTAGTGAATGTGTTAAATCGGCCGATGAGGCTTATGTCAGGGTTGATGCTTGACTGCGAATAGAAATTCGCCGCGGATAAAATAATAATCAAAACGGTAAAGATTAATTTATTCATTTACTCACCTGGTATTAATAAATGTTTAAGGAAATGGAATTAGAGCGCATAAAACTGCGCTGCTGTGTATTGTAATTAATTTATTAACTGATGGGGGGGGGCGCGTAAAGAATTGGAATCATTGATTATCTGAAGCGGATTGCCGGATAAAATTAATCCTGAATAATCTGCACTGCTGTAACGTGCAGAGTTATTGCTGCAGAATTCCTTTTCGCCGATAAAAGATATTGTATTAAAGAGTGTAACACGGCAACCGGAATTACCGTCACTGAATGGATCATGAATATTAGCGGGGATTCCGGCAGCGTTAAAAGCCGATGAGTCAAAACTGCTGTCTATGGCGTGAAAGTGAAATATGGAAAGGGTCATCAGATTGATATAGGCAAAGAGCACCACGCAGGAAGCTGTCTTATATGATCTGCTTTTAACCATTGCTCTTATCTTTCCATCATTTGTTTATCTGCTTATAAATATAATTAAAATATGTTCCGGTTTTACACAATCTTAAGTCAAATTGTTTCTGATTTATTTTTTAAAGATTATGTGTCCGGAATCCTGATCAATGAACATCCAAATTAATTTAAAAGTTTATAATTCTTTCCAATATATTATCATCGTGAGACAGGGCTATCCTATATTCAGCGATTCCCAAACTATCCCGATTGATTTTGGAAACTCCATGCCTTAATTTAATTTTGAAATATCACTTTGCCAATATCCAACTGGAGAAGATCTATGAAGAAGCAATCACTAACGGGAGAAGTATTCTATCCGTCAGAAGAGGTAGTTCAAAAGGCGCTTGTGAAAGATTGGGAAGCAATGGATGTAGAAGCCAAAAGAGATTATCCGGGATTCTGGGGAAAAATGGCCGAAGAACTCCACTGGTTTCAAAAGTGGGATAAAGTGATTGACGATTCAGAAAAACCTTTTTACAAATGGTTCACCGGAGCCAAAACAAATATTGTCTATAACTGCCTGGACATTCACGTCAAAACATTCCGCAGAAATAAGCTTGCGCTTATCTGGGAAGGAGAAAACGGAGATGTAAAAACATTCTCTTATTTTGCCCTCCACAGGGAAACCTGCAAGTTCGCGAATGTTCTAAGAAGTATGGGAGTTAAGAAAGGGGACCGTGTTACAATTTATATGGGAAGGACTCCTGAAATAATGATAGCAATGCTGGCATGCGCAAGAATAGGAGCTGTTCATTCGGTTGTGTACGGGGGTTTTTCCGTGGAATCGCTTTCAGAAAGAATTGAGGATAGTAATTCAAAAGTGTTGATAGTCTCCGACGGTGCTTACCAGAGAGGTAAAATAGTTCCATTGAAACAAATTGCGGACGAAGCGCTTCAGAGATGCGGCACAGTAGAACATTGTCTCGTTGTAAAACGGACCGGAATAGAAATTAATATGGAACAGGGCCGCGACATGTGGTACCATGAACTGATGAATCTTCCTATCGCCACGCAGGCCTGTGCGCTGGAAATAGTTGATTCGGAGGATCCTCTTTTTATTTTGTACACTTCCGGAACTACCGGAAAACCAAAAGCCATTCTTCATACTCACGGAGGCTACATGGTAGGCACTTACACAACTCTGAAATATGTTTTCGATATACACGAAGAGGACCGCTACTGGTGCGCTGCCGATCCCGGCTGGATCACAGGGCACAGTTACATAGTTTACGGCCCGCTTCTTAACGGAACTACGTCATTCCTATATGAGGGAGCCCCAAACTTTCCTTACCCCAACCGCTGGTGGTCTATGATCGAAAGATACGGCATCAATATCCTGTACACCGCTCCGACCGCGATACGCGGACTAATGCGCTTCGGAGAAGCATGGGTTAACCGTCATGATCTTTCTTCCTTAAGAATTCTCGGCTCGGTAGGCGAACCAATCAATCCGGAGGCATGGAGATGGTATCACAGAGTAGTCGGCAAGGAAAAATGTCCGATCATGGATACATGGTGGCAGACGGAAACGGGAATGTTTATGATTACCCCGATGCCCTGCGTTCCCCTAAAGCCGGGTTCCGGTACACGCCCGTTCCCGGGGATTGAAATGGATGTTGTTGATGAAAACGGAAAATCTGTTAAAGCAAATGAGGAAGGATACCTTATTATAAAAACGCCCTGGCCTGCAATGATAAGAACAGTTTATAAAGACCCCGAACGTTATAAACAATATTGGGAAAAGTATCCCGGCATATATATGACGGGTGACAGTGCGCGCAGGGATGAAGACGGTTATTTCTGGATAATAGGAAGGGTAGATGATGTAATTAAAGTTTCAGGCTATCGTCTGGGTACGGCCGAAATTGAAAGCGCGCTCGTCAGTCATTTTTCTGTTGCCGAGGCCGCCGCTATCGGCCTTCCTCATGAAATTAAAGGCAATGCAATTTATACTTATGTTATACTTAAAACGGGAATTGAAAAGAGTACTCAGTTAATTGAGGAATTAAGGCAGCATGTGAGCCATGAGGTCGGTCCAATCGCAAAACCGGAACACATAGAGTTCGTCGATTCACTTCCGAAAACAAGAAGCGGAAAAATTATGAGACGCGTTCTTAAAGCGAGGGCTCTTGGAGAGGATCCGGGAAATATTTCTACTCTTGAGGAGTAAAGTGATAGAACTGAAAATTTGGGTGGAATTTCATTTTTATTGTCTTATCTTCAAGACCGAAATTTCATAATAAACGAAATATATTTCTTCTGGTAAAATTTTACAAATGGGAAAGGATACCGGTCTAAAATTTTTATTTTTATCGTTTCTGATTCTGTCTCTTTTTTGTAATAAAAATCTGATAGCCCAGGAAACCGGAATTCTGCGCGGTTTGGTAACAGACTCTACTACTTCCGAAGCCTTAGCATTTTCAAGCGCATATATTAAAGAATTACAGATCGGCGCCAATACCGATATGCGCGGTTATTTCCTGATCACTTCTGTCCCGGCCAATAAAAATTTCACACTAATTGTTTCTTACCTTGGTTACCAGACCAGGACAATGACGATACGTACGCAACCAGGGAAAATGAGTCACTACGATATACAGCTTCTTTCTTCAGACATTCATATGAAAACCATCGAATCGCGCGGTACGAGAATATCCGGGACTAGCGATTCCAAGATCAGTGTTGATAGGATCAGTGCCAAGCAGCTTGAAACAACCCCGAAGGGCATTGAGAGTGATGTGTTCAGAACAATTAAATATCTTCCCGGTGTAACTGCTACAAGCGACGTTTCTGCACGCTATTATGTCAGGGGCGGAACCAGCAATCAAAATTTAGTTTTGGTTGATGGAATTACAATATATAATCCCTTCCACGCGCTTGGACTCTTCAGTGTTGTCGATCCTGATATAGTGAACAGTATAGAATTTTTCAAAGGCGGGTTCGGCGCCCAGTTCGGAGGCAGACTTTCTTCTGTTATGAATATCGTAACAAAAGATGGAAATAAAAATGATTTCTCTTCAAAGTTCTCCGCAAGTTTATTAAGCGGAAAATTTCTTGTTGAAGGTCCCATGGGCAAAGGATCATTTATAATCGCAGGCAGAAAAAGTCTTTCCAATTCAATTACCAAAAAATTTCTCAATGATGAAACCGTTCCGATCGATTTTAACGATCTGTCTTTCAAAGCCAATTACAGCGATCCCGATTTTCTTTCCGGCTCGAAATTTTCTGTGAGCGGGTTCTCAAGTATGGATAATATTAATAACAGCGATCCCCGGGTGGAAGATTATAAATGGCAGACAAGAGCATTCGGCTTTAAGTGGTTTCAGGCTTCTGATTCGCCCCTGTTTTTTGAACTTGGAGTATCTGTCAGTACTTTCAGAGGACAGACCATTCCCAAGTTCAGCAATAAGACACCTCTCGATAATAAAGTAAATGATCTCGGGCTTCAGATGGACTTCACCTACATGTTTGATAACCGCAATGAAATTAATGTCGGCATGCATGTTAAGCAGATTGCGACCGAACTTCTTTTTGTAAATGCATCGGGATCTAAGGTCAATTACAATAATTCCGGAGCAAATATTGTACTTTACGGAAAGTATAAACTTGCCGAATTCGATTTTTTCAAACTTGATGTCGGAACAAGGGTAAACCTGACCGCACTTTCAAGAAATGCCTCCAAAAAAAGTCTTGAACCGAGAATGAATTTAACTTTCACTCCGTTTAAGGATTTTACTGTAAAAGGTTCGTATGGTTTATTTCAGCAGGAACTTACGACGATAGGCGATGAGAACGAAGTTATAAATATTTTTGAGCCATGGCTGGTGGTCCCGGATTATCTTCCCCCTACAACCGCAACACATGCAATTGTAGGATTCGATTATTTGCTGTTCAATTCCACAAATATTGGTTTGGAATTTTATTACAAGAAAACAGATAATTTACCGATAGTGAATCAACAGAAAGTAGCGTTGACAGATAATGATTTTACAACCGCGATTGCCGAAGCCTACGGGATGGAATCTTCGCTCAGAATTCATCTTGATCCGGTTACTGTTACGTCATCTTATACTCTTGCCTATGCGTATAAAACTATAGACAATCTCAGATATTATCCTAAATATGATATAAGACATAATTTTAATATTTCTCTTGAGTTTGATCTGGGCGTGGAATGGAATACAGGGCTGGTCTGGACATTTAACACAGGATTGCCCTTTACACAAATAGTAGGATTTTATGACAAGTATTATTTCGATAATTTTTTTGCGGGCTGGGGCAATGCTGAACCGCGGAGGCCTTACGGAATTCTCGGTGTTCAGAATTTAAGCAGGCTCCCGGCCTATCACCGGCTCGATTTTACTATTTCAAAGAAATTCAGATTACATCCATTTAATTTTGATATGAGCGTCAGTATCCTGAACCTTTATAACAGACAGAATATTTTTTATTTCAAGAGGGAAACCGGCGAGCGGGTTAATATGCTGCCGTTCCTGCCGTCTGCGACTTTAAGAGTTGAATTATGAAAAAATCATTCTTAATTATATTACTTTTCGGCCTCCTCGTTTCCTGCAAAGAAAATTTTGAACCATTCGGAGATCTGAAGGATAAGTACGTTCTCAATTGTGTAATCAAGGGGGATACCACATTTCAGATCGCCTCAATAACACGGACTTATGCGAATGATAATTACAATCCTTATTCCAATACCACCGATCATAATGTCGGTGGCGCATTAATAAGAATATGGAATGGTGATTCAGTCGTTGTTCTAAGAGATTCGATTTTAGATAAGCCGGCAAATTCGAAGTATCAGAATCCCTATCATTTGTATTACACAAATAAATTTAAATTAGTCAGTTCAACTATTCAGATAGAGGCTATTCTGCCTAATGGTGTAAGACTTACAGGAGAGGCAACGGTTCCAAACGAGGTAAAATTCAATTATACCGATAAAGTTTATCCTCCGGTTTCAAAAAGCTTTGTCGAATTTATCTGGAATCCGGGTGTTCTTGACAATGCGTATCTTACCCAGGTTTCAATTTATTATTACAAGGCGGATGACCCTAAAAAAACCGTTCAGATAGCTTATGTCCCCGCAAGCTATATAAACCAGGGCGGAGTGGATTTTCCAATTGCACCAAAACCGAATAATGCCAATAAACTTGTAATTGATGTAGCGACTATCAACAAAACAATGGAACTTATCTCAGCCGGAGACCCCAACAAAGCCAATTATGTAATCCTTGGACCCTTCCTTGAAGTAGTATCATTCGGAAAAAGTTTAAGTACGTATTTCAATTCAATTACCCGGACAAATGATGCGTACACTGTTAATCTCAGCGAAATAGATTATTCAAATATCAGCAATGGTCTCGGAGTCTTTGGAGTTTATCTTAAAAATTACCAGCCTTTCACATTTACGCATGCATTTATTAAATCGTTCGGTTATACGCCCGGATTAGCGGACGCACAAGCGTATTTATAAAATGAAAAAGATAATATCAATATTATTTCTAATTGTACTTTTCGTTTCATGCGATAAGGATGTATTTACCGGTCTGGTGGAAACAGAAATAACCAATTTCGGAAAAGTCTTTGTCTCAACAAATCCAAAAGGCTACAGATTATTTATTGATAGTAAATATATGGATGTGACTTCTCCGGATACGATTAAACTGTTGAGCGAGGGCCCACATAGACTTACTTTAAAGCATGACGTATTTTCAGATTCGACTATGAACATTGTTGTTCAGAAGAATTCTTCATCCTCTATAGCGATAGATATGATGAAAAGTTCGCGGTTTTATGCCAAAGTAATTTGCTCAACCAATCCGCAAGGCGCAAAAATATACCTGAATGATCAGCCTACCGGACTTATTACTCCGGCCACCGTTAACAATGTGTACCCGGGAGAATTTGAAATAAAGTTTACAAGAAATCAATACAGGGATGACAGCCTTACAATTAAAATTAAAGGCGGGCAGTACACTGAGATCTACAGATTACTTGAGGATACAAGCAGGACCGTAAGCTACAGAACAAACAATTCCCAGATCACAACCAATATGATCCGCAAGGTTGTTGTAGATAAAAATAATAATAAATGGATCGGATCACTGGATCGCGGACTGATGAAATTCGACGGGAAAAACTGGACATCGTTTGAAAACAGCGGGATTTTCAGTTCCAAAAATATTCAGGACCTTCTGGTTGATCAGAAGGGAAGTCTTTGGGTAGCAACGGGGCACGGATTGTATTTATTCAATGGTGTGATATGGCAGAATTTTAATGACCGGCTACCTTCAAATTTTGTCTCGGCATTGGAGGAAGATGTTGCGGGCAATATCTGGATTGCTACTCTGGACGGATTAGTTAAATACACTGCGGGTAATTTCCAGACATTTAGAAGCGTTAACATTGATAAATCACTGGTTTCGCTCACTAATTTATCTGCTTTATCCTCCTCAAAGACAGGCGTGATCTGGATAGGTACAAGTACCAAAGGAATAATAAGTTATAACGGAACAGCTTGGTCACAATATCTGAGCTCTCAGATGGACCTGCAGAAAAAAAATGTTTCTGATATTGTAAAAGATTTAATTGTAGACAGCAGAGGGAATCTTTGGTCATTTAATATGTTTGACCCCGGACTCGGAGTTGTAAGCGCATTATTGAGATTTAACGGGTCGGCATGGACAGAGGTAAGTCTGCCCATTCTCTATAGTCTGGATGTAAATTCATTTTACCTTGACAATTCCGCAAATATTTGGATGTCGATCAACGGGGCATTGCTCAGGTACAGCGATACGGCTCAGCTCAAAGTATACGATGCCGATACTGAAGGATTCTTCTCTAAACAGTGCACTTCATTTGCTATAGATCTGAATGGTGACGGATGGCTCACAACTTTCGGTGGCGGAATCGCTAAACTTAAAAAGGGCACTTTCTGATTATTGATCAAATATGCTGTTTGATTAATAAATTAGTTTATGGTACTCTTCCACATGAGCTCTAAAATAGAACCCGGAAATCTCTCATCATAACTTTCATCCGGCTCTATAACTTCATCCAAACCATTTTCATTTCGTCTGGTTCACTACCGCAAATCTATTAAGTTTAATATAGGGCATTACACATGAGTGAACGGAATATTATTGATCTTGGCGTATTTCTCCGTTAGTTCTTTTATCTCTCTGACAGTTTTGAAAGTAAAATTACCAAGTTCAATCCTATGCATTGAGCCATCCCGAATAATAAAATCTATTTCCAATAATCTGATCTGAATACTCTCGATTGATTTCCTATCAATGACTATCTTCTTCTGCCGGGAAATTTCATGCTTAATCTGTTCTTTAGTGAAAAGTAAACCGTATGCCCTGCCGTAGTTCTTGTCATACAAATATGCGGCAAAGAGCAAGAAACCGGATACTAAATAAACAAGAGCAAATTCAAAGTTTTTGTCATAAAACCACCTTATGGATCCGATAGTAATTTGACCTATCGCGATCGCAAGAAAAATTTTTTTATTTAGACCCGTTCCCTCCGGTAGTTGATTAGAAATAAACCGCGGAAAAATATTTTCACTCATATTCCCTCCATTATTATCAGCCTGTCCGCATTCGGCGGATTATAAATTATTCCTGACCCATTCCTCCAGTCCGCCGGCAACAATCAGTTCCTGCGCCGCCACTCCGAGAGGATCAAAGTTGTAAGTCTTATCTTTTATTTCGAGAATTGAACTCTGAAAATCAATTAAGATTCTTATTCCTGTTTTAACTGTGAGTTTATCTTTCCCATATTTCGATTTAAGATCATTTATAAGATCAGGACATTCGATAACCGGGAATCCGTTATTTAGAGCATTGCGTTTGTATGTTTCGCTGAAGGACCCGGCTATCACTAATTTGATCCCGCGGAATTTCAGGGAAGTTGCTGCCTGCTCGCGCGAACTTCCTGTCCCGAAATTGAATCCCCCGGCAAGAATATCTCCATTCTTAACAATTTTTCCGAATTCAGTATCATAATTCTCCATTACGACTTTTGCCTGATCATCCGGTGTCATGTCATCATTGTATGTGTATTTCCCCGGGTATATACCGTCGGTGTTCAAATTATCCTGATGGCAGAATATCAATTCTCCTTCAAGGTATGCGGGGAATCCGGATATGATAGTTATTTGGGACTTCGATTTTGCGGGCTTAGGATTAATTTGAACATTTCCCGATAATTTATTGGCTGAACCGGAGAATTCATATGTTATGTATCCCGCGACAGCTGAAGCCGCAACTACTGCCGGAGATGCCAGATATGCTTGGGTATTCGGGGAACCCATTCTTCCCTTAAAATTCCTGTTCGTGGCTGATATGCCTACTTCACCATCCTCAAGCAGTCCGGTTCCGAGTCCGATGCATGGACCGCAGCTCGGCGGAAGTTCGATAGCGCCCGCTTTTAGAAGCACCTGCCAGTCGCCGCGTTTTTCGCTCTCGTTCTGAACTTCTTTGGAAGCAGCGGCAATATAGAATTTAACATGCGCGGCGAATGTTTTCCCCCGGACAATCTCTGCCGCTTCTGCGATATCATCAACACGGGAATTGACGCATGAGAGAAGATAAGCTTTATCAATTTTTATTTTTTTCTCTCTGATTTCAGAAATAGACGTCATTGTTTTGACTGAGTTAGGACCGGATATATGAGGTTCAATTGAAGAGAGGTCAATAAATAATTCTTTTGCATAGAAAGCGTCCGGGTCTGATTTTAAATTTATTAAATCCCTTTCAAGCTCTGTAATTTTTTCCAAGTTCATTCTGGGATGCATTCCGTAACCGTCAGAATCGGAAGTAACCCCCTCGAGCCCTCTTATTTCAATGAAAGCGGCACGTTCTCTAAGCCAGTTAATTGTTATCTTATCAATAGGAA
>PGYS01000178.1 GCA_002839795.1 Ignavibacteriae bacterium HGW-Ignavibacteriae-3
AATTTCAAGAATGTTAAAATCAAGTTCATTATGGATAATAAATTCAACATGATTAAATAAACGTAGACTGTATACCCTCTCCCTGTTATACTTTAATGTTTTGCCGGAGACTGTATCACCTATTTGAAAAGTTAATTCACGGAGAATAATGAATTCCTCCGTGATGTCATTTCCGGATATTCTTATAGAATCAATTCTCACGGCTTCATTATCGGCAAGCTTAAGTGAGTCAATATTGCCTCCCAGGACTATACTGTTACACGACGATAAGAATGCAATTACAAAAAAGAAATACCAAATTTTTGAGAAAATATATTTGTTCATCGGTTTAGAGTACAAACTAAAATGCCTTGCAGAGATTATAATAAACCGCAATACATTTATCCTGTATCGTATAAATTCCTTTATCAACAACCGGTTTGACCGCATCATCATTTCTAATTCCCTGCTGCAACCAGAGTGCTTTTGGTTTTTTTCGAATTACATCATCAATTATGTCAGGGATAGTTTCAGATCTCCGGAATACATCCACAATGTCTATATCGAATGGAATTGAACTAAGATCGGGATATACTTCAATATCTCCGGATTTATTAATTAAGGGATTGACCCCAACAACTTTGTATCCCTTAGTCACAAGAAGCTCCGCAATCTGTCTGCTTGTTCTATCAGGATTTGAGGATAGCCCAATCACAGCAATGGTTTTAGACTGTTTAAGAAGGCCGCATATTTCCCTCAGTTCTTTTTCATCATTCATTCTACCGACTCCTCTTCATATTCATTAATTGGAACGCAGCTGCAGATAAGGTTTCTATCACCGTAAGCACTATTTATACGGCCGACAGCAGGCCAGAATTTATTTTCTTTGACAGATTCCGAAGGGAAGGCAGCCGTCTGCCTTGAATACGGATGGTTCCATTGATCATTCATTATGGTTACGACAGTATGAGGTGCGTTCTTGAGAAGATTATCCTCCCTGCTCATATTTCCAGCCGCAATCTCATCAATTTCTTTTCTAATCAGAATTAATGCGTCGCAGAATTTATCAAGTTCACGCAAAGATTCACTTTCCGTCGGCTCAACCATGAATGTTCCCGGAACCGGAAATGAAACAGTGGGAGCGTGAAAACCATAATCCATAAGACGCTTGGCAATATCCTCGACTTCAATTCCTGCCGATGATTTGAATGGCCGGCAGTCGAAAATTAACTCGTGAGCGCAAAATCCGTTTTTCCCGGAATAGAGAACCGGATAATGATTCTCCAATCTTTTTTTAATATAATTGGCGTTAAGTATTGCAACTTTGGTCGCCAATGTTAATCCCTTTACTCCCATCATTTTTATGTAGGCGTATGAAATAGTCAAAACACTTGCGCTGCCCCACGGTGCTGCAGAAACGGCTGGAATTGATTTATCGTTTCCAATTTTAACAAGCGGATGCCCGGGTAAAAACGGTGTTAGATGTTTTGCTACAGCAATCGGGCCTACACCGGGTCCCCCGCCTCCGTGAGGAATTGAAAAAGTTTTATGCAGGTTGAGATGACAAACATCCGCCCCTATAATGCCGGGACTAGTCAATCCAACCTGAGCATTCATGTTTGCGCCGTCCATATAAACCAATCCGCCGTTTTTATGTATAATATCGCACGCTTCTACTATTCCTTCCTCGAACACTCCGTGAGTTGAAGGATAGGTTACCATAAGAGCAGACAGATTTTCCTTGTACTGTCCGGCTTTTAATTTCAAGTCCTCCATATCAATATTACCATGCTGATCACATTTTACAACAACTACTTTACTCCCGGACATCACAGCGCTTGCCGGGTTAGTACCGTGCGCAGATGAAGGAATTAATACCACATTTCTGGAAGTGTCACCTCGATTTAAATGATAAGCACGGATGACCATCAATCCCGCATATTCTCCCTGTGCGCCGGAATTCGGTTGAAGAGAGACAGAATCGAGACCCGTGATTACTGCTAAATCATGTTCCAGTTCCTTGAAGAGCTGCAGATACCCCTCTGCCTGATCGAGCGGAGCAAACGGATGAAGATCAGATATTTCGGGCCATCCGATAGCGAACATTTCTGAAGAAGCGTTTAATTTCATTGTACAAGATCCAAGAGGAATCATGGAAGTCGTCAATGATAAGTCCTTCTTTTCCAATAGCTTGATATAACGCAGCATATCTGTTTCAGAATAAAAGGAATTAAAAACCGGATGAGTTAAATATTCCGAAGTTCTTTTCAAGTCATGCGGATATTCCGTATTCATATTATCCGCCAACTGATTTAATTTCTCTCTGTCAAATTTCTTGTTAAAGGACGCGGCAAAAACTTCTGCAATTTTTATCACTTCTCCGATATTATCAGTTTCTGATAAAGCTATTCCGATCGAGTTTCCACTGATATATCTGAAGTTAATTCTGTTCTTAACCGCCTCCTCCCGTACGCTCAATGCCTCCTGAGCTGAATTTAATTCAACTTTCAATGTGTCGAAATAATATTTGTTCACAACATTTATACCGATTGATCTGAGAGTTTCATCAAGCAGTGTTGTTAAGAAATGAATTCTTTCCGCAATTGCCTTCAACCCGTTAGGCCCATGATAAACTGTGTACATGCCGGCCATTATGGCGAGAAGAACCTGTGCCGTGCAGATGTTGCTTGTTGCATGTTCACGTTTAATATGCTGTTCACGGGTCTGAAGTGCCATCCGAAGTGCTCTTCTTCCGTGTGCATCGACTGAGACACCAATAATTCTTCCGGGGATCTGTCTTTTAAATTCATCTTTAGTAGCGAAATAAGCCGCGTGGGGGCCTCCGAATCCCATAGGAACACCAAATCTTTGGGTAGATCCGACAACTACGTCAGCGCCGAATTCCCCGGGCGGTTTAAGGAGAGATAATGATAATAAATCAGCGGCAACAGCTTTGTAGATTCCTTTTTCTTGAGCAGCTTTGAATAATTCAGAATAATCATGTACTTCACCCTCAGATGCCGGGTACTGGACGAGTATTCCGAAAATATCATCTGTCAAATTTATTTTTTTGAAATCACCGGTTTGTAATTTTATTCCGAAAGGTTCCGAACGTGTTTTAAGAACATCGATAGTCTGCGGCAGAACTTCATCAGATACCCAGAATGTATCAGCATTTTTTTTAGCCGATTTAGACAATGAGTGAAGCATTGTCATAGCTTCCGCAGCGGCAGTTGATTCGTCAAGAAGTGATGCATTTGCAATTTTCATTCCGGTCAGGTCAACAACCATAGTTTGAAAATTCAATAAAGCTTCCAGTCTTCCTTGGGATATTTCCGCCTGATACGGAGTATATTGTGTGTACCAGCCCGGATTTTCTAAAATATTTCTTTTAATTACGCCGGGAGTGATTGTGGGGTAATAACCAAGTCCGATGTAATTTTTAAATACTTTATTCTTTTGGGCAAGTAATTTCAGATTCTTAAGAAAATCGTATTCGCTCTGTTTTGCATCAAGTTTTAATTCGTCTTTCAGCATTATTGAAGGAGGAACAGTTTTTTCGATAAGCTCATCAATAGACTGCACTCCAATTACTTTAAGCATTTTAGAAATTTCTTTTTCGTCCGGACCAATGTGACGGTCTACAAATCTGTCATAGAATTCAAGATTATTCATTTTAGATACTCTCGTCGATATATTTCGAAATAGTAATAATTTGTTAGACAAATATAAGTAAAAGCTTAAAATCGGAGGGGAGGAAAAATGAAGATGTTTTTACAATAAATGAAAAATACTTAATTGCGGGCGTTAAATTTTTCGAGCGCTAACCGGGATGCCTCCTGCTCGGCTGATTTTTTATTTTTCCCCATTCCCACACCCATCAGGTCTTCACCAACAAAAACTTCAATCGTAAATTTTTTATTATGCGGGGGTCCGTCCTCTTCCTTGATAAGATATCTTGGGGGAGATAATTTTCTGTAGTGAGCCAATTCGAGTAATTGACCCTTGTAATTGGTATCCGTAAGAAACGAATCATCATATTCAAGAGGTTTGATCAGACAATTAACAATTACCTTTTCTACAACTTTAAGACCCTGATCCAGATAAATGGCCCCTATCACCGCTTCAAGCGCATCCGAAAGGATAGTCTGCATTCCTTCTAAAGAATCTCTGAGATATTTTTGATTATAGAGAATGATATTTTGCAAACCGATCCCTTCCGCGGCAACAGCTAATCTTTCCCTGTTAACAAGGAGAGAACGCGATTTTGTTAAGAAACCTTCTTCTTCATTGGGATATTTTGCAAAGAGATAATTTCCTGTAACCATGCTTAAAACCGAATCACCTAAATACTCTAATCTTTCATTTGACTCGGGCAATTCAGGATGTAGATCCAGAAATGAGCTGTGTGTCAACGCGGTGATATAGAAGGTGGGGTTTTTAATCGAAATGTTCAGGGAACTCTGCAGAATTCTTAAGTTTCTGGAAAGTACTTTTCTGAATTCCTTATCGGATGATAAATTACGTGAAAATAAATAATTCAGCCGGTTAAAAATTGTCCTGAACAATCATCATCCTAGATA
>PGYS01000179.1 GCA_002839795.1 Ignavibacteriae bacterium HGW-Ignavibacteriae-3
GGACCGTGGAGTAATGAAAGCATATTCTTGGTACTCGATTCACGCTACTTGCCGCTATCAAGTTAGATCCTGATGAACGGACTGACATATTGACTGATTCTTTTGCCTATGCTATTGATTGTCAATAAAGTAACAACAATAAAGATACATGGCCAAAGAGTGATCCACCATGCCTGCTGAAGATAAAATTGCCCCTCCTGCATCAGAGTACCCCAGCTTGGATAAAAATGATCGCCGGTCAGCCCCAGAAAACTTAATGATGATTCGGCAATTATTACATTAGCGAACTGAAAAACCAGATTAACCGATATTGACGGCAGAAGAAGCGGAATAAATTCTTTTCTTAATAATTCCGTTTTGCTCATTCCCAGATTTCTGGAGGTAAGGATATAATTTTTGGATTTCAGGGAAATGATTTCTCCTCTTACAATTTTGAATAAACTCATCCATCCGGCGATACCCAGGACAAACACAACATTTATAAGCGAATTGCCAAAAGAAGCTAAGAACAAAATAACCAGAAAGATTGTCGGGAAGGCCAGCAGCATTTCCGTAAAACGGTTCAGCACCAGATCCATTGTTCTTGAAAAATAGCCGGCTGTAAAACCAAGTGAAACGCCTATAATAAAAGTAAAGAATACCGCTCCCAATCCGATTAATATTGAAAGACGGGTTGCGTAAATCATTCTGGAAAAAAGGTCCCTTCCGTATTCATCCGTACCAAAGGGAAAAATAATTTTTTTAACTCCCGTGATTTCCATACCGGTTTTATTCAGGCTCAATTCCCTGCCCTTTTGATAGCTCTTTAATTCTTGAATATTGGTGCTGTCTGCTAAATAAAAATTCTGATCGCATACGTCCCTTAATATTTCTTTCTTAATATTGAAATATTCAGTCAGCGGATTCTCATCATTACTTTGAAGAAAATCAGACTCTATCAGTTCTTTTACTGATAGCGGCGATAAATTTTTTGCCACCGAAAGATCGAATTGGAGATTAGGGTTAAATGGAGAGATAAGCGGAGTAAGTACAGCCAGCGCGGTCAGCAAAACGGCCGCAGAAACCGTCGCATCACATTTCAAATTAAGAAATTTCCACTTTTCTCTTTTAATAAGAGTCATAACCGCTGAAGCAAAGAGAATTACCACCGAGGCGAACTGATCCGCAATTTCGAAATTGAATTGGTGGACGAAGAAGCCATGCTGCGAGAACGAAAGAAATATGAATTCATGGAACAACTTAAAAGTAAGTAATATCTCCGGAAAACGGATAATCCCGATCAGAAATATTATCGCCGTTATATAATGCCAGACGCGGAAATATCTTTTACTTTTCAATAAGATTCCACACGTAATCTGTTATCAAATTTTATTTTTACAATATCGGCAAGAAAATTGGCGGCCAGTACAAAAATTCCGGAGACAAACGCGCATCCGGCCACCAGCGGGTAGTCCCGTGTCAAAATGGCACTGACGGTAAGTCTCCCCATTCCGGGCAGACTGAAGATTGTCTCTGTGATTAATGCACCTCCCAGAAGTATACCAAGCTCGGCGCCAAGTACGGACACCAGAGGCCCCAAAGAGTTTGGAAGAACGTGCCTCCAAAATATTATTTTCTCGGGTGTTCCATTTGCCTTCAGGAAGAGAACATAATTTTTATTGTACGATGACTCAATATTGCTTCTCAGATAATTATAAAAGACCAGTATCCCCGGCAGCGATAGTGTGATAAGAGGCAGTATCATGTGGCTCGTATAATCAAAGAATCTTTCAAAAATATTAAAATCTTCGCTGTTGACCGATTGAAGATCGGACGAAGGAAGAAGATTAAATGTGAAGGCAAAAAGATATATAAGCACAATACCAATGATCATCGTAGGTATTGCATAGAATGCAACGGAAAGTTTGCTTAATATCCTGTCAATAAATCCCGCTCTCCGTTTGGAAACAATTACAACCATCCATAATGAAATAATGATCTGAAGGATAAAACTTATAAACGAGAAAATTACTGTGAAGGGCAGCGAATTCATTATAACAGTCCATACAGGACTTCTGAAATTATATGAAATTCCAAAATCGCCTGTAAAAATATTCCTGATAAAGATAAAATACTGTTCAATAACCGGCCTGTCCAGCCCGAAAGATTTTCTCACTTCTTCCGCAAGTGCGGAACTCAATTCAGGCGAAACAAATCTTTGGACAGGATCTCCCGGCGCGAGTCTGAGAAGAATAAATACAAGACTGACAAGGAGAAAAATTGTGAATAGATAGGAAATGAAGTGTCTTAAGAATTTTAGAAGAATATCTTTACTTATTATTCTGTTGATCTTCAGTATCGACATGTGCGGAGAAAGATTAAAGGATTAATGTGCATGCTTGGCATCTAATTTTTGAATTAATTCAATACTCTTACGTATGCCGGATCAGATTTTCAGTTAAATGTAATTATAAACTCCGACCCTCGATTTTTTTTGCTGATAACATCTACGGAAAGATTGTTCATTTCGGCGTATTTTTTTACAAGAGCAAGCGCAAGGCCGTTTCCCTCGAACTTTCGTGAATATCCTGTATCTTCCTGGGAGAATGGGCTGAAAATAAAATCAAGATATTCAGGAGAAATGCCGACTCCCGTATCTTTCACGCTCACGCATAATTTTTTATCAGCATTAACATATTTACGTACAATTATTTTGCCGGAGCGGGTAAACTTAATGGCATTATCCACCAATTCCTGGAATATCTGATAGATCATAAATTTATCGCATGTAATTTTATCTGTCTCAGTCGAGTTTGCGTAACTAAATAATATTCCTTTTTCTAAGGCAGATGGCTCATATTTATCCATTACTTCTGTAAGTATATCTTTTTCAAGATTTATTTCCTCCGGTTTAATTTCATAATTACCGGATCTGATTTTTGACATCTCCATCATTTTATCGATGGTTCTTATAATTCTACGGCTGCCGTGTTCGAGCATTTCGAACAGCTCTTTTATTTCCGAAGAATCCAGCGGCAGATTATTAAGTCTTAATAATTCCGTACTTCCCAAGATTATATTAAAAGGCGTTCTTATTTCATGCGACATCTGCAGAAGGAAGTGATTTTTAAGCTCTTCAAATTTTTCTGCTTCGCGTTTGGCGAGTTCAAGATCCTGGTAGGCTCTTTTTAATTCATCATTTGCACTAAGCTGTCTCTGGTGCATCAGAGCATTATTAATCGCAATGCCGGCCTGTCCGGCTAATATTTCAAAAATCCCGGTTATTTCCTTTTTATCAATTTTATTTATCCGCCTGCTGTCAACATAGATTACGCCAATTTTTTCACCCTTGGTTACCAGAGGCGAACACATAATTGTCTGAAGTTCCAGATTAATGATGCTCTGGCTTGCCTTCTTTGTATCATCAAGCGCAGATTCAATGAATTTGGATTGTCCGGAAGAAAATACCCCATCCACTACAGTTGTGGAAATTTCAAATAATTCCTGCGGCAGCGGTTTCCCCTCGGAATCAAGGCAGAGGACAAATTCAAGATTATTTTTTTCGTTGGATAATACTATAAAACCTCTCTCTGACTGCGAAATATCTATAGCATTCTTCAGAACTGATTCAAGAACATCATTTAGAATCAATGAACTGTTTATTTTTTTGAATATATCTAAGACCGCTTCCAGGCCCATTATCTTCGGGGATGAAAGTTTCCCGGGCGTTTCCAGATTCTTTATGAATTCTTCCAATTTCATTTCAGTTCAATTCAGTTAACCGGCATTAACCTAAAAAAAATAAATCCAATTTCAAAATGATCCCTGCGGCGAGGGATGAAATAATTTCGTAAACAAAGATAAACAAGGTCTTAAGAAAAGGATTAACGATAAATTAGATTTTTCCGAAGCGGGGCCCCAATAGATTTTCAATATGCGCAACCGGTAAGCAGTTAATTAAATCAATTTCCGTATCAATTATTTAATTCGAGAAGCTGAGATTCTATATGCTCGACAGTTGCTTTGGCACTGTTCTTATCGAAGTATTTTAAAGCGCACATTAAATTTGATACCGCTTCCGTTTTCTTCCCCTTCTCTTTATAGATGAGTCCCAGTTCATAATTCGACTCGGCAGCATTAAGTTCCTGACTGAGTTCCCGGTTAAGTCTTATACTCGTAAGCAGGTGATTTTCAGCTAAATCAAAGTTATTCTGTTTGCTTGCGATAACGCCGAACAGTTTGTGTATATCCGCGATGCTTAATTTATCATTCAGCAGGTAACTTAATTCCATTGCTTTCTGTGAGTATTTCATTGCCAGATCCAGCTGCATCTTTTCAAGGAATATTTCCGCCTTATTTATAAAGCACAAATTAAGAGTGGGAGCCAGACCGTTCACTCTTGCTATATCACTGCATCTGTCAAATATTTCAAGAGCTCCCGGAGCATCGTTCTTTTTCCGGTAGATCATGCCTTTATTGACTAATAATTCCGCCACTCTCCTGCTGTCTTTCATCTGATCGAATTTTTTGTAGGCTTTATT
>PGYS01000180.1 GCA_002839795.1 Ignavibacteriae bacterium HGW-Ignavibacteriae-3
CTTTCATCGGCGCGCATCAGTCAATCGGTTCAAATGTTATTTATCTTGGCGGAACCGAGGAACAGAAAAAGAAATTTCTTGTGCCCCTGGCGCAAGGCGAAAAAATCGGCGCTTTCTGTCTTACCGAAGCCCAGGCAGGTTCCGATTCATTTAATGTGAAGACCCGCGCGCATCTTGACGGCGATAAATGGGTAATCAACGGTGAAAAATTATGGATAACGAACGGCGGGACTGCCGGCATCGTTTCCGTTTTTGCCCGTACGGAAAAGGGTGTAAGCGCGTTCATAGTTGAAACCGACACACCAGGATATCAGGCGGGTCCCCCTGAAAAGAAAATGGGAATTAAAGGCAGTACAACCAATGCGATTACATTTGATAATGTCCGGATTCCTAAAGAGAATCTGGTTGGCACGGACGGACGCGGATTTATACTCGCTATGAAAACTCTCAATGCCGGTAGATTAGGCCTCGGCGCGGCATGCATAGGCGCTTCAAAGGAACTTTTGGAATTGTCTACGCAGTATGCTAAACAGCGCAAACAGTTCGACCAGTCAATCTCCAATTTCCAGGGAATTCAGTTTATGCTCGCAGAGATGGCCACTCTGATTTATGCAATGGAATCGATGGTCTATAGAACCGCCGTAGATTATGATCTGAAAAAAGATGTCGGGCGTGCATCGGCGATTGTGAAAGTTTTCTGTTCGGAATCTCTTGATAAAATTGCCGATTACGCTGTTCAGATCCATGGCGGTATGGGTTATTCACGGGAACTTCCCATCGAGAGATTTTACCGTGACTCGCGTATCAACAGAATATTTGAAGGTACGAGTGAAATTCAGAAAGGAATTATCGCTCGCGAGGTGCTGAAAAAGAACGGTGTGATGTAGAGGATTTTTTAATTTATTAAGAGGAGAAAATATACTTATGAAACCAATCACTTTTACCGATGATAATTTTGAAGCCGAGGCATTGAAGTCTGATCTTCCGGTTATTGTAGATTTTTGGGCAGCATGGTGCGGTCCTTGCAGAATGATTGCGCCGATTATTGAAGAGCTTGCGGACGAATTTCAGGGTAAAGTTAAAGTTGGAAAGCTTGATGTTGATGAAAATCAGGGTGTCGCAATTAAATACGGTGTCAGAAGCATTCCAACTGTATTATTTTTAAAAGGCGGTGAGGTTGTTGATACTGTTATTGGCGCTGTTCCTAAATCAATGTTTGTTGAGAAAATCGCCAAATTAGCTTAGCGCTGATATCCATTTTAATGAAATGCCGAAGTAATTTATCTGCAATTATTATAACGCTGTTCCTTTGGAATAGCGTTTCCCTTTCTCAGACCCAGACCTGGAAACATCTCGATAAATCAAACAGCGGTCTTCCTACAAATACAATAAGGTCTGTAATACAGGATGCAAATGGAGTTTACTGGATAGCTACATGGGATGCCGGATTGGTTAAATATGACGGCGCGGATTGGACAGTTTTTAACACTCAAAATTCCGGTTTACCTAATAACTGCGTCTATTCAATTACCTTCGATATCAATGGAAATATTCTTATCGGTACTATGGGCGGAGGACTTGCAATATTTGACGGCCTCACGGACTGGAAAATCTTTAATGAAAAAAATTCGGGAATTCCTCAGGACTGGATATACACAGTTGCGCTTGATAAGTATTCGAATATCTGGGTAGGAACTTTTTCCAACGGGCTCGGAATTTACGGAGGCGGAGAATGGAAAGTATTTGATAAGACTAATTCTATACTTCGCGATAACAAGGTAACGTACATTGATATAGATAAAAATGATAATAAGATTCTCGCAACGCAATCCGAACTTGTTTTCATAATCGATGGCAAGTGGAAAACGGAACACGAGATGGGAATAGATTCCCTGGAACATGTTTCATACTGGATCTCAACCACCAGCGACGGCGGGAAATTGATAAGCTACAAATATACCGGCGGGATTGTGCTTTTCGACGGGAAAAAATTTGAATCTTTCAAAAAAAATAATTCGGGTATTCCCATCGAAGGATTTTATTCCGCAGTAGAGGATAGCAAAAAAAATATCTGGGCGGGAAGTTTTGGAGAGGGTGTGGTTTCTTACAACGGTCGCAAATGGAATCTATGGGACAAATCAAATTCCCCTCTTAATGATAATCTGATTTTTAACATTTATGCAGATCGTAAAAACAATAAATGGTTCTCAACTTATTTCGGCGGCATTTTTATTTATAATGAAGACGGCGTTAGTCTGTAAAATCTTTTTTTGCAAATTTCTTTAATCGCAGTCAAACTTTTATGCCTATATATAGTTAATGATAAATAAATACCTATCTGCGTTTATACAAACTCTTGAAGTTGTTTTTTTTATAAGCACAATTCAGAATCAGTGAGATGCTTTTCAATGGGAGGTTCAGTTCAGGGCTGATTTAAGGCGCTCAAACGCGGGCGGGAATTTAGCTTAACTTAAATAAATATTTTTGTGGATTTTTAAATGTGATGAATGTAAATAAGATTAGCTACTTGAATAAAACCTTGACAAATATGAATCTTGATATTAAATTCATTCCAAAATTTTCATTACTTAATAAATCAGCGCAAAAATGCAATTTTGCCCTTGATTTAGAAAAATCATTGGAGTATCTTGGTTTTGCTACAAATGATAAAATCACGATATTTAGAATGTCAGCGATTTAGACTCTGGTAGTTGTAGATTTGTTCCCTTTAACGGAGGGCAAAAAAAAGGGATAAATTTTAACAAAGTTTTCTGTAGTTATAATTAAACAATCACTTCTAATCAAAAAAGGAGGCAGCGTTTGACCTTTTTGCTACAAGTTTTATCATTTCTAAAACCCTTTCTTAGTTATTCATCAAATAAGGAGTAAAAATATGCATCGAAAGATTTTTTACTTTTTGCTATTTCTAGCTCTCTGTCCTGTTTTAATCAACGCAGGTACAAAGGGTAGAATCAAGGGAAAAGTAGTCGATTTGCAAACGGGCGAAGCCCTTATCGGCGCCAACGTTGTTGTTGTTGGTTCTTCTGCGGGTAACAATTCGGATGTAAATGGCGATTACCTTATCCAAAATCTGGACCCAGGTGTTTACACTCTTAGATGTTCATACGTGGGATATCAGACTATTACAATTTCAAATGTTAGAGTAAATGCGGACTTGACTTCATTTCAGAATTTTGAATTGCCGAGTCAGGATATTCAGGTTGGCACTGTATTAATTACAGCTCAAAAGCCAATTATACAAAAAGATAATACAAACGCGGTAAGAATCACTACCGGTGAAGATATTTCTGCGCTTCCGGTCCGCGGTTTCACAAACTTTTTACTGCTCACACCAGGTGTTTCAACAAATAACGGTGAAATCCATCTTCGCGGTGGTCGTACCGATGAAGTTGGTTATTACATCGAAGGTGTTTCAGTTAGAAATCCACGCGGCGGCGGCAGAGCTGTTTCCATTGCCCAGGATGCTATCGAAGAGATTCAGGTTCAATCCGGCGGTTACACTGCCGAATTTGGCGGCGCTAACTCAGGTATCGTCCGTTCTACATTCAGAAGCGGCGGTTCACAGCTAAAAGCAAGTATAGAATACATTACAGATAACGTTACATTCAAGAGCGCTAAAAATGCTTTTGACGGAAAGAAAACAGCGTTCGGAACTTACTGGTGGGGTCAGGATGAAACCAGTGCTTCCTTAAGCGGTCCTCTTTTCAGCCAGAATGTTAAATTCTTTGCCAATGTGCATTATCAGTTTAACAGAAGTCCCTCTCATCCGGATCAGCCGGCTATTAATCTCGGGCTAGTTTTTGATCCCAAAATTCCGGTTGCTTCAAGAGACTCTGTAAATTTCGTATTCAATAACGGTGCCCGTCCGAAATCTGCAAGAAAATATTATACAATGACCGGTACCTTAAATTTTGATTTCAAACCGATCATTTTCAGATTATCAGGTTCATATTTCATTGATGAAAATAATTTCAACGCAACAGGACCTTATAATATCCTTAATGACCGTCCCGGCGAATATCAGTCACACAATGGTACAGCAAACTTGAAAATGACTCACGTGCTGAGTCCGAGTTTGTTCTATGAATTGAATGCCGGTATTGTTAGAACGGATTATTTCGAACAGGATCCTTTCTTGAAAGATAATTACTGGCAATATGCAGATTCAGTTGCCAATGCGGCTGTTGGTTACGTCTGGACAAGAACACCTCAGGATATCGCCCGCAGAGTATACGGCCGTTTTGTTGCTCCGCGTTCCTTATCCATTTTTGACTGGAACTTCCCAAGAACAGGTGCTGTAAATGCTAGTTACAACAAAAATGAAACCAATTCATTATCATTCGCCGGCGCATTAAACTGGCTGCCGAATAAATATCACACAATTAAATTAGGCGGCGAGTATCAGACCTGGACCTACAGAACTTTCAATCCGGCATACAGTGCTCAGA
>PGYS01000002.1 GCA_002839795.1 Ignavibacteriae bacterium HGW-Ignavibacteriae-3
AGTTGCGCTCTTAAAAGAACAGGGCATCACAAAAGATGACATCTCGCGCGAGGAATTTTTAAAGCATTGTTATGAATGGAAAAATAAATACGGCGGAATGATTTTTCAGCAGCTGAAAAGAATTGGTGTTAGCTGTGATTGGGAACGGGAACGTTTTACGATGGATGAACACTATTACAAAAAAGTAATTGAAGCATTTGTCCAATTATATAAAGAAGGGCTTATATACCGCGGCTACAGAATGGTAAATTGGGATCCTGCTTCCAAATCCGCCATCTCCGATGAAGAGGTTTTTTACAAGGAAGTTCAGGGGAAGCTGTGGTATTTCAAATATCCCGTTAAAGATTCAGATGAGTTTGTAATTGTAGCTACAACCCGTCCGGAAACAATGCTCGGCGATACAGGCATCGCTGTTAATCCGGATGACGAACGGTATCGGCATCTTATCGGTAAAAAAATAATTCTTCCGATTGTTGGAAGAGAAATTCCACTCTTTGCAGATGAATACGTTGATAAAACATTCGGAACCGGTGTTGTAAAAGTAACTCCTGCCCACGATGTAAACGATTACGATATGGGAATCAGGCACAAGCTTGAGATTGTAAATATTTTTAACGAGGACGCCTCTACAAACGGCAACGTTCCCAAAGAATTCAGAAATCTGGACCGGTATGAGGCTAGAAAAAAAGTTGTGTCCCGGCTTGAGGAGCTTGAGCTATTATTCAAGATAGAAGATTACGCCAACAAAGTTGGTTATTCCCAGCGCGGGAATGTCCCGATTGAGCCCTATCTGTCTGAGCAATGGTTTATGAAAATGGACGATCTCTGCAGGCCGGCGCTTCAGGTGGTTCTTGACGGAAAAGTAAAATTTCATCCTGAGCATTGGGTAAAAACTTACGAACACTGGATGTCCGGAATAAGAGATTGGTGTATTTCCCGTCAATTATGGTGGGGTCACCGCATTCCGGTCTGGTACAACAAAAATACACAGGAGATTTACTGCGAAGTTGAGCCCCCGGGGGATATCGATAACTGGTATCAGGATGATGACGTTCTTGACACATGGGCATCAAGCTGGCTCTGGGCGCAGGATGTTTTTACTAACGAAAAAGATCAAAAATATTTTTACCCGACGGATCTTCTTGTTACGGCTCCGGATATTATTTTCTTCTGGGTGGCGCGGATGATCATAGCCGGGCTTCATTTCAAGAATGAAATTCCATTTAAAGATGTTTATTTCACCAGTCTTGTGCGCGATATGCAGGGAAGAAAAATGAGCAAGTCTCTGGGAAATTCACCCGATCCGCTTGATTTAATTGATGAATACGGCGCAGATGCCCTGCGCTTTGCAATTATATACATCGCCCCGCTCGGCCAGGATGTTTTATTCAGCAGCGAGAAATGCGAGATCGGAAGAAACTTTGCCAATAAAATCTGGAACGCGGGCAGATTTTTACTGATGAACGCTCAGAATATAAAATTAGACAGGATGCTGGAATACAAGCACATTGATTTCGCCGATAAGTGGATCATTTCACGGTTCAATGAAACCATTAAAGAGGTTGGCGAATCACTTTCGAAGTTTGAAGTTAATTCGGCTTCAAAAAATATTTACAGCTATGTTTGGAACGATTTCTGCGACTGGTATATTGAACTGGCGAAGAACCGATTGTATCACGGAAGCGATGAAGTAAAATCTGCCGTACTCACAAGAGCCGTGTCATTATATGAAAAAATGCTTCAGCTCGTTCATCCCTATATGCCTTTCATAACAGAGGAAATCTGGCAGCTGATCGATCAGAGAAATGAAGGTGAAAGCATTTCCACTTCCGCATTCCCGGTTTATGATGAAAGCTCTATCGACAAGGTTGCTGAAGATGAGATTCTGTTTGTGCAGGACGTGGTAACAGCCATCCGCAATATCCGGGGCGAGATGAATATCTCCCCCGCCAAACTGATAAATGTTTTTCTCAAAAGCGGCACCATTACATTTGCTCAGGAGCGTTATATTAAATCTCTCGTAAAAATTGATCAGCTTATCGTTAGCGAGACTTTGGACAAACCGAAAGCCAGTGCGTCTGCTGTCGTAAAAGGTTGTGATATTTTTATACCGCTTGAGGGATTGATCGACATAGACATTGAAAGATCCAGAATTGAAAAAGAACTTTCCCGGCTGCTGAACAGTTTCAATGGTGTAAGAAAAAAACTCGAAAATGAAAATTTCGTGGCAAAAGCTCCGCCCGAAGTGATTGAGAAGGAAAGGACTAAATTAGCCGACTGGGCAAAAGCACTTGAGAAGCTCCAAGCTATTCTAGATGATCTGAATTAGATTGTAATATTAGCCCAATTTTTGAAATTTTCTAAAATAAATTTGCTTATCATCAACCGTTTACTATATTAACGAGCGTTCATTTAGGTGCGGTAGTTATGAAGCTCACCAATACTAAAGAAAAAATACTTAATTCGGCATTGGATTTTTTTTCCATCCATGGTTATTCCGGCGCCTCAATCCGACAGATATCAAGGTCAATCGGCATTCGGGAAAGCGCTATCTACAATCACTACAAATCGAAAGAAGAAATCTTTCTCGCTATACTCTCCCACTTCAAATCAAAAACCATAAGCAGAGAAATTTTAAATGATGAGCTTCTCGATAAAGTTATTAATCCGGAACTGTTTTTAAAAGAATTCGCTTCGCAGCTGATTAGCCACTGGGAAAAGCCGGATGAGAGAAAATTTATACGTCTGCTGATGATGGAGCAATTTACAAGGATCGGCACAAAAGAATTATCAACCACTGAATACCTCTCCGAATTGCGGAATATATGCAAACTGATTTTCGGTGAAATGGTTAAAAACAGTATCATTAAAAAAATTGATCCCGCCCTCCTGGCCGATGAATTTATTGCGCAGCTTTTTATGATAAGGACGGAGTACTTATCCTCCGATGAACAGATAATAAACGATGCTCTTTTCGAGCGGGTCGGTAACCATGTTTCTTTTTTCTGGAGGGCAATTAAGATAGACTGATCTATTGCCTGGCTTTGGGAGATACGGTCTTTTCAGGCAACTGAATCGATCTTTCATCAGGCCTTGGGAAGGAACAGCCTAAGAAAATTAGTACTGTTTACAGAGCGGAACTTTCATAGCTGTTTATTTTTAGGAAATTAAGTGCATTGAGATTGGACATTATATTATTTTTAGCAGAATTTAGTTTATAATTGCAAAACATCATTTATACATATGCTTTTAATGATCCGGCCGCCAGCCTCCGGGGGAATTAAATATGGGGTGATTAAACTCCCGCTTTCAATAAACAATAACTGTTGAGATTGGCTGTTGTATTTATATTGACGGAATTATCTTGTAGCACTGATTGTCTGAAGAATTTTTATTACACTTCGGACGGCTAATGGAGGAGAGATGTTTTTACAGTACGAGCCCAGCAAACACCATATAACTCAGGCACACGACTGGATTCAAGGGAGGATTCACCGCACACCGATATTTTCTTCCAAGTCATTAAACTCAATTTTAGAGTGTAAGCTCTATTTCAAATGTGAAAATTTACAAAAAGTAGGAGCCTTTAAATACAGGGGCGCCACTTTAGCCATTTTATCTCTGCCCAAAACCGAATTTAAGAAAGGTGCCGCAACACACTCGTCAGGAAATCATGGCGCTGCAATAGCGCTGGCCGCAAAAATGCGAAACATTCCGGCCTATATCGTAATGCCCCGGAGCGCGCCTCACATTAAAAAGCTGGCCGTTGAAAGTTACGGCGCCAAAATTATTTACTGTGAGCCTACATTACAGGCTCGCGAAGAAGCTCTTGAAAAGATAGTCGCTAAAACGGGCGCTACATTTGTTCATCCGTATGATAATTTTACAATTATCGCCGGACAGGCAACTTGCGGAAAAGAGATTCTGGAAGAACTCGGAGCACTCGATTATTTAATCGCCCCGGTGGGGGGAGGTGGACTATTGAGCGGAACGTGTCTAAGCGCCAAGTATTTTTCTCCGGAGACAAAAGTAATCGGGGCAGAGCCGCTTGGAGCCGATGATGCGTTCAGATCATTGCGGGAAGGTTCGATACAGCCCTCGGTAAATCCCAAAACTATTTGCGACGGCCTTCTCACTCAGTTAAGTGAAAAAACATTTACCATAATTCAAAAAAATGTCAGCGAAATAATTACAGTCGAAGAGGAAACGATTATTGCCGCAATGAGGATGATTTGGGAAAGAATGAAAATTGTAGTAGAGCCCTCCGCCGCGGTCTCACTTGCCGTTGTTCTGGAGAACAAGAAAAAATTTCTTGGAAAACGCGTTGGTATGATACTATCGGGCGGGAATGTGGATCTTGAAAAGCTTCCGTGGTAATTTAAATATTGAAGGAGGTTCAATTCATTGAACCCCCTTCAAAAATCAATTTAAACTAGTTTTCCGAAAAATGGCTCTTGTGAACTTCGTCCATTTGTTTAATTATATTATCAATCTTTTCGATCTTTGTTTTCAGTTCCTGATTATCCGGCCTTAACTGCAGCGCGGTCTGAAAATATTTTTTTGCCTGAACATAGTTCTTTTCAGCGAGATAATTTTCAGCCCGGGTATTATTTTCGCCAAAAGATTCATCAAGCTCTGTAGGAAGTTTTTTCACTTTGATCTTTTCGCCTTCGGATTCGGTCAGAAGTTTTTTGAAATCTTCCGGGTATCCGATATTTTTCGGCTGATAATATTCATTCTTTACAACACCGTCCATGTATTTGAGTATTAAATGCTCGCCGAGTTTTTTCCAGCGCTTCACCGTTAAATCGGCCATTTCGACGGAATAGCTGTTTAAAAATTCAATTGCGTGCCTCTTTGATGTCTTTGAAAGAACTAGAGCTTTTGCTTCGATTTCCTCCTGCCGCGCAAGGAACATCCCCTCTAATTCGTTTTGAACATTTAAAACATCATTGATCATGATACTGTATTTAGGATAAACATAATTCGCTACAAAGTTGAAAACCCAGAAAGCGGAATCCCATGTGAATTGCGATAGCGAACCGAGCCCCTGCTGAAAATTATACGGGATCTTAGTCATAGAAACATACATGGGGGTGTACACTGTCATTCTGGTATCATCCAGCCCGAACCAAAGCAGGCCGCCGATCTCATCAGGAAGCCACGAACGCGATTGACTAATGAAAGAAAAACCGGTTTGTGGGGTTGATATAGGACGTTCGTTAAAATATTGCTGCCCGTTGTACTCCCAGGTGAGGGGCCGCCATCTGTACGGCATGTTGTATGGACCGGCGGCGAGGCCTTTCGTCATATCAAGTTCAGTTCCCTGATAATGATCGCGCATTAATTCCTTAACATCTTCAATGCTAAGTTTACTGTCCGGTTTAATGTAGAGAGGCATTCTTTCCACGCTTTCCCCGCGGATGTAATTAATGTATTTATCCATCGAGGCATTGCATCTCCTGAACATTGACCAGACCCGGGCATCACAAAATCTTATTGAACCAAAGCTTAGCGGATCGAACACGGCAGAAAAACTAAATTCGGAATCCTTACCCGAAAAATAGCCCTTCGATTTGGCGAATGAAATAATGTCTTCTGAGTACAGGCAATTCTGAGGATCATTCAACGGAAAAGTTGTTATACGCGAAGCGTTTGCATGTCCGGCGATATAACCATCAGGAATTCTGACTGCCACCCAATTTGCACCTTTAACACCGGGACCTTTTCCTATCATCTCCATAATCCACACTTCGTTTGGATCACCGATGGAAAATGATTCACCCGAACTATAATATCCGTACTCCTCCACTAATTCAGTCATAATTTTAATTGCTTCGCGGGCGGTTTTTGCTCTTTGAAGAGTTATGTAGATCAAACTCCCGTAATCAATAATTCCCTTCGGGTTAACAAGTTCACTTCGTCCCCCAAATGTAGTTTCAGCGATTACAACCTGATGTTCGTTCATATTTCCGACAACATTGCAAGTTTCTCTCGCCTGTTTAATTTTTCCTAAATATTTACCGGTATCCCATTCGTAAACATCAAGCCACGTTCCCGCAGGATATTTTGAGGCGGAAAAGTAGTAAAGTTCCCCGTACAGGTTATACGAATCGGCGGTGTATGTAATCATTGTTGAGCCGTCTCTCGAGGCGCCTTTAGTTACCAGCAAATTTGTGCAGGCGTTGACATCCAGGTGCGTCAATCCAATGACGATAAGCGTCAGTGTTAGAATTATTCTTCTCATATATTCTCTTTTCTATTGAGGTTTTAGAAATTTTACCAGCAAAAATAAAGAAAATTTCCCGGGATAAAATTAAAAACGAATTTTCCCGTATGACTTTTACATCGGATGGTTTTTCCCTTTTTCGAGCGGTCCGGCCTTATAAAACACTTCTATTGCCTTTGGAACGCATTCAACTTCTATCGGAGTGCTGCCCATAAGCTGGCCGTCAGGTGTTAATAACTTGGGTGTTCCGGTCTCTATTTTTATATGTTTTGCCTGAAATGTTTCCACTTCCTTCATATGAATATGTGTTCCCTTGAATATTTTCGGCAGGCACTGCAAAACTTTCGAACGACTGAGTTTATTTAGAAGTGTTATATCAAGAAGCCCATCATCCAGCTTCGCGGAAGGCGCCATAAGAAAATCTCTGCCGGTATATCTCGAATTCGAAATTTCGACGAACACATTTTCACGTTCAAGGATTTTACCGTCTGCCTCAATCTTCAGGTCATAGGCGTTTAGCGCGGCAGTACGGTAAAAAACGCCTAACACATATGAAAGATTTCCCAGCATTCTCAGTTTATAAGCTGTTCCCGCAATATCGGTAACGAAACCGAATCCGAGAATATTTATAAAATAATATTTCTTTCCTCCGGTCGTAAATAAACCCACATCTACTTTTTTTGTTTTACCGGCCGAAATTGCTTCGATGGATTCTGCCCATCTGTCTGAAACCAGACCAAGATCCCGAGCAAAGGCATTCCCTCTGCCGATAGGTATTATTCCAACCGGAATTCTTTTGGATGATTTGTTGGCAAAGTAACCGTTTATTGTTTCGAAAAGCGTACCGTCTCCCCCGGAAACCGCAATTCCGTCAAATTTTTCAAAATCGAGATTCCCAATAATCTCCGTACCATGTCCGGCAAATTCAGTCTGAGCAAACTCATGTTCGATATTCCGGTTATCAAGTTCTTTTATAATCAATGGGAAATATTTAGCGCCGTTTTTATTTCCGGAGGCGGGATTATTGAGATAAAATATTTTCATGAAAAATTTCACCGTTTAGTGATTATTAATCGGGCTTGAAATTAAGGCATCGTCGGCTGGTATTCAACCGCAATTACAAAAAGACCGGGCCGGTCCTTCCTAAGAATTGGCGATAATTTTGTTTTTATGTCCCGCCGGCCAAAACATGAATTATGGCTTCGCAAAACATCGGTAAATCATCCGGCCTTCTGCTGGAAACCATGTTTCTGTCAATTACGACAGGTTCATCAATCCAAATTGCGCCAGCGTTTTCGATATCGTCTTTGATTCCGGGGGTTGATGTGCATCTGTACCCTTTCATTATCTTCGCAGAAATTGTTATCCAGCCCGCATGGCAAATATGAGCAACAAGTTTATTGTTATCGTTGAATTGTTTTGTAAGTTCCAAAACCTTCGGATCCCTGCGCAATTTATCTGGCGCGAATCCTCCGGGAATAACAAGTCCGTCAAAAGCTTTTTCTTCAATATCGTTGTAAGACACATCAGATTTACATGGATAGCCATTTTTACCCGAGTATATTTTATCCGCCGCGGGTCCGGCGACAATAACCCGAGCACCTTCTTCTATCATTCTAAGCTTGGGGTACCAGAGTTCAAGATCTTCGTAAGTATCATCGACGAACATTAATATTTTTTTACCGTTAAGTTTTCCCATTTTAATTCCTTTCTTTTAAATTATAAATCAATATTATCGGGAAGTTTTTTAACTACCAACCTCAAAGGATTCTATAAATCCTTCGCGGATTATTTTTTAGTATCAACCCAGAAGCACTACGTGACTCGTGCCCACACGAATTAATTATCTATTGTTATGGAGGTAATTGTATTTGGGCCGCTAATCAGGACAACTTTAACAAAATTTATCCCGTCATAGCCAAGCGTTATTCCTGTACCAATCACCGTAATGTTCTGTCCGGAAACAATAGTTCTATATCTTCCGTACCGAGTGGCCGAAAAAGATGGATGAAGAGTCCATCCGAAAAATGTGTTTCCACCCCCGCCCAGCCGAACTGGCTTTTTATAATATTCCCGTGCATTATCGGCGATAATATTCAATTCTTTTATTATTTGATCTCTATTATCAACATCTAACAACTGGGGTGTCGTTGAGCATGATATGATTGCGGCAATTACAAACACAACCATTATTGGGCTATTATTCATCCCTATCATATTCCCTCCTTAGAGCATTTTATGATTATTGCGTATAATATCTGATCACTTTAGCAACATGATCTTCACAGACTTTGCAGAATGGCTTTGTTCCCTTGGAAAACATGAGACAATCCAACATGGACCGGTACATTCCTTTTGCTGAATAACCCGCTCCTTCGAATGCGCCGGTCTTATTCCAATATTTGCTGTTCATCAAATATTTATCAACTTCCTCGCTGTGAGTTTTGTCCTTAATATTATATTCGTTCTGTGCTTTATCAATTTCACTTTGTGCTGCGCGGTTTCTCTTCAGTTCGGCAATATTCTTATTCATCTCTCTTCTTTCTTTCTGCCAGGCATAATCCCTCTTATCATAATTCTCCTTTTCCCACGGTGTTGGAATTTCAGTACCCGGTGTAATCAGTTTTTTCCATTTCAGATTATCTTTATCTAGAAGCCGGGTTATATTGGGCTCAACCGGTTCCTGACCCGCCGGGTAAAATTCATTGTATGCAACATCGGATGTATAATACTCGTCGGCCAATCCTCCGAAAGAATGTCCGAATTCATGCAGAAAAATGTACGGGCTGAATTGATTGTCCGATGAAAAAGTACAGTAAAAATTATAAATGCCTCCGCCGCCGTATCGGTCGCTGTTGCACATTATATAGATCGCGTCATACGGGGCATGTGCAGCCAGATCCCGCATCGCCCTGTTGTCTTCTGTTAGAACATAGCGCTCCGAACCTAGCGCGTAAAATCTTGTTCCGAGAACGGTACTTTTATAAATATTGGCGCCCGGCTCGTCAATGCCGCTCTCTTCGGAAGGTTTAAATAGTCCATATATGTTGATTTTATCTCGGCCGGATTTGAATGGCTCCTGCGCGACGAATAAATCAGTATATCTCTTAAGATCTTTTTGAAACTTATTTTCTTCGTCTACGGTGTATCCATCGCCGAGAATTACAACATCAAGACTTGTGTGAGGCTCTCCGCCCATATGACTTTCAAAGACTTTTACAGCATTATCTTTTACCGAATCTTTGATTATATACAAATCGGCCGGATCAATTTCGCTCGAGAACACTTCATTTAGTATGTTCATTCTATCCCGTTTTTCGAGAACGAATCTGATCTTGACTTTAGGGAATGGAATAATGGCGCTTTCGTGGTATGTCCGCTTGATTCCCTTAGACGCTGCGTCACTTGTCTGATATTCTTTAAAATAGCTGTCGAACCCTTTGGAAAAGATCAGCTTTCCGGTAGAGAGATCATATATTTTGTAATAATAGGCTCCGTTATTGAATTCATCTATAAGATTTTTAACGCTCCCCGCCCAGGTACCGTACTGATAGACCTGATCAATTGTTACAAGTTCACTTGCTGCGTCACCGATATGAAAATAATCAATGCGCATAGTCTGATCCGTAAAATAGCCGTTGAAACTTATTTGCTGGGCAGATGTGTTACTATAAAGGAAAGAAAAAAAGAAGGACAAGATGAAAAATTGCGCGATATAACGATTTAATATGGATTCCATGGCTGACTCTTGTTTTAATTAACCGCTTTAATTTAATGAAATCTATTTTATTGAACATAATATACTGCGGCGTATTTTGATACTAATTTAGTTTCAGCTCTCAGACGCCTCAAAATGCGCAGCATCCTTATTTTAACGGGCAAAGAGGAAATGAAATCTTTATTTTGTGCGCAGTAAATTGAGAATCAATGAAAATCTATTTTAAAATATTTCTGCTATTAATATTTATCTCCTCTCTCAACCCGGCACAGGGAGAGGGTAAATTCCGGATTGCGCGTTTGAAATATAACGGCGGCAGCGATTGGTACAATGATCCATCGGCAGAGGTTAATCTCCTCAAATTTGTTGCGGCAAACACAAATATAAAAACGAAACCGGAATATGAGTTTGTTGACCTGTCGAACGGAAATATTTTTGCTTATCCGTTTCTCTTTATGACCGGACACGGCAATATTGTATTATCCGATTCCGATACGGGAAAACTCCGCACCTATCTCGAAAACGGCGGCTTTCTTTATGTTGATGATGATTATGGCCTGGATAAAGCTTTTCGCCGTGAAATCAAAAAAATTTTTCCCGGAAAGGAATTAGTTGAGCTCCCCTTCAATTTCGGATTGTATCACTGCTTCTATAACTTTACAAACGGAGTTCCGAAGACACACGAACATGACGGAAAAGCGCCGCAAGGTTTTGGGATATTTATGGGCACGAGATTATGTCTCTTCTACACTTACGAAAGTAATCCGAGCGACGGGTGGGCCGACCCCCAGGTGCATAATGATCCGCCGCAAAAACGTGAAGAAGCTTTAAAATTCGGGACGAATATTATTGTCTGGGCATTAATGAACTGAAAGGAACACAAGGCGCTGAATTATAAAACGTTACAACTCGATCGGCAGGATCGAAAAAGGATTAAATATTTCTTAGCGCACTTCGCGGAGAGCCTGAGGCGCCTTTGAGCTCTTTGTGTTTAAAACAACTATAATGACTGAAAACTTAAATAAAATAGAAAATAAACTTCGCGCCTTTGTTGAAAGGAAGAAGCGGAGAGACGGGCTAAACCGGTTGCTGCTTTTTATTCTGGTTCTTAGTCTTGGTTTTCTTTCTTTGATTATTTTAGAAGCAGTGGGAAATAATAGTTCCGAATTCAGAACCGTTTTATTCTGGCTTTCACTTACCGGCATTACTGCCGGGCTGATATTTTTTGTCGCGCTTCCGTTTATTAAAGATATTATCTATTACTCACGCCCTGATTTTATAGAAGTCTCAAAAACAGTCGGCGCTCATTTTCCTGAAATTAAAGATGAGCTGGCCAATGCGGTTCAGATAATAAACGAACGGAATTCTCATTATTCCGATAAGCTTGTTGATGCTGCTTTTAAGAATGTCTACGAAAAATCCGAAAAACTGGATTTTAAAAGTTTAGTTCAATTCAGTTCTACGAAAAGACTTTTCAGAATCTGCTTGATTGTTCTGACCGCAAGCATAATAACAGTTTCAATCACCCCCGGTTTAGATTCAGCGGTACATCGATTAATCAACTTCGGGACAAATTTTTCCCCGCCGCCGAAATTTCTTTTTTCAGTTATTCCCGGCAACCTGGAAATATCAAAAGGAGACAATGTAAAAATCATTATTAAAACCGAGGCCGAGCAGCAATCTGAAATATTCCTTTCGACAAAATCAGAGGAGCAGTCGGAGCATATAGTTAAAAAATTATCACCGGACTCACTTGGTAATTTTAATTATGAAGAATTTTCGGTTAAAAGTTCGTTTGAATATTTTGCATCTGCCGGAAAGATTAAAAGTGAATCATACATGATTTCAGTTGTCAATCGTCCGGCGATTACGGGCTTTGAAATAACTATATCGCCTCCTGCGTATTCGCAGATGCCGGATCAGATACAAAAAGACAACGGAAATATTAGCGCCATGCCCGGAAGCATTTTGAAAATTGCCTTGAACTCATCCCGCGAATTATCAAAAGCTGTTATCTCTTTCAGCGACAACACTCGTAAAAACATGAGCGTCTCTTCGGCAAAGTCATCGATTATTTTTCCGGTTTTTAAAGAAGCGAACTATCAAATTCTGATTGAAGACAAACAGGGCTTTGTAAATCTCAATCCGATTACATATTCAATTAAATTGTTGACTGACGCCTCTCCTTCGATTGAAATGCTCTCGCCGGACCAGAATATCAAACTTGCGAACGAGACAAAAATATCACTTGTCTCAAAGATCAGCGACGATTACGGTTTCAGCAGAATGAATTTGAATTACCGTCTATCCGCGTCAAAGTACCGTCAGATTACAGATGAGTTCACAAAAATTCCGATTACCATTTCCAATCAATTAAAAGAAGATGAAATTTATTTTGTCTGGGATCTTGGCCAACTTGTTCTGGCAGAGGGTGAAGTTATAGCCTACTATCTTGAAGTTTTCGATAACGACATCGTCAACGGTCCGAAGCCGGCTAGGACTCCGCAATTTACAATCGCTGTTCCGTCAATGGACGCTCTCTTTGCCGATGCCGATATCAAACAGGAAGACGCATCAAAGGAATTGACAGAAATACTTAAAGAAGCCGGGCATCTTAAACAGGAAATGCAGAAGATCAGCGATGATCTGAAACAGAATTCAAAGGATATTTCGTGGCAGGAAAAAGAAAAGGTTGAAAAAGCCGCCGAAAAATTCAAGGATATCGGCAAAAAGATCGATGAGATTTCGGAGAAGCTTTCTGAAATGAAAAATGATCTTGCAAAAAATAATCTACTTTCCGAGGAGACTCTTAAAAAATATAATGAACTTCAGGAACTTCTGGAGAAGATGAGCACGGACGAGATGAAAGATGCATTCAAAAGACTGCAGGAGGCGCTCAAGAGTCTGAACCGGGATAATGTTCAAATGTCCATGGAAGAGATGAAGGCAAACGAAGAATACATAAGGAAAAGCATCGAACGCACACTTAATCTTCTTAAGCGCGTCCAGATTGAACAAAAAGTTGATGAGCTGTTAAAAAGAACCGAGGAACTAACGGAAAAAATAGATGATCTGAAAAACAAAACCGAGCAGTCAAATCTTTCAGATAAACCGAAACGCGATGAACTGGCAAACCGGCAAAAGGATATATCGCAGGATTTGAAAAGTCTTAGTGAAGAAATGAATAAGCTTGACGTTAAGATGGACGGTATGAATGATATGCCTCAGGATCAGCTGGATAATATCAGGAAAGATCTTGAAAAACAGAATAATGAAAATATTTCTGACGAAGCGGCAAAAGATATTCAGCAGCAGCAAAAACAGGGGGCGATGCAAAATCAGCAGCAGCTTTCTCAGAATATGAAAAATCTCGGCAAACAGATGAAAAGCATGCAGTCTGGCATGCAGCAGATGAACCAGATGAATACGTTTTTAGATATGATGAAGATACTGGACGATCTGCTCACGCTTTCCAAGGATCAGGAAAAACTTAAAAACGATACAGAGCAATTGAGTCCGTACTCAAATGAATTCTCAAATAATCTCCGCGAACAGAGCAAACTTCAGAGTAATCTGGGAAAAGTACTTCAGAAGATGGGCGATCTTTCCCAGAAAACTTTTGCGATTACACCAGAAATGGGTAAATCACTTGGACAGGCGCTTTCCGACATGCAGCAATCGATGAATGCGATGATGAGCAATCAGGGGCCTCCGGCAACCCAGATGCAGAAAAGCGCTATGAGTTCATTGAATAATGCCGCCGGCATGATGAAAAGCGCAATGGATCAGCTTATGAGCGGAGGCGGATCGGGCGGCGGTATGATGAGCATGATGCAGCAGCTCCAGCAGCTCGGTCAGCAGCAGATGGGTCTCAATCAGTTAACTCAGATGATGAACAACGGGCAAATGTCACAGGAAATGATGGCGCAGACCCAGCGGCTCGCGCAGCAGCAGGAGGCAATTCGTAAATCTCTTGAACAATTAAATCGGGAAGCCAAAGAAAGCGGACAATCTAAACGCATCGCCGGAAATCTTGAAAAAATATTGAGTGAAATGAGAGAGGTAGTTTCAAATCTTCAATCGCAGAAACTGGACAACGACATTGTGAAGCAGCAGGAGAGAATTCTAACAAAACTTCTCGACGCACAGAGATCAATGAATGAACGTGATTACGAAAAAGATAGAAAATCGGAATCCGGTAAAGATTTTACAAGAACTTCCCCGCCCGATTTAATCCTGAATACAGATGAAGGAAAGAATAAACTGAAAGATGAACTGTTGAAAGCTGTGAGAGAGGGATATAAAAAAGATTATGAAGACTTGATAAGAAAATATTTTGAGCTTTTGCAGAAAAAAACTAAAAAATAATCAATGAAAATTATTTAGTGAAAAATTTTTTCCTCCTTTTAATTTTCTCACATTTTCAGAAATCAATCTGAATCCAAGCTCCGCTGAGCCACACCGTCCGTGTTTTAATAAGATCCGGATATATATCGGCAGTCGAGACGCATGGCAATTCATCGCTGTCTTAAGTTTTTTAAACATCAACATTTGTAAAATTGATGAAGTTAGAGAAACAGTTAATCCTTCTATTTTAATCCCGCATTATTTCATTAAAGTTATTAATTGAACCATTGTCTCGGCACATATGTTTTATTTGCGAAATCAATTTTATAGAAAGGTTATAACAATGGCAGATAAAAAAATTATTGCAGTTCTGGGAGCAACCGGCGCGCAGGGCGGGGGATTAGTCCGGGCAATTCTTAGCGATAAAACCGACGATTTCACAGCCCGGGCATTAACCAGAAACATAAATGCAGATAAAGCAAAGGCTCTTAAAGAGGCCGGCGCTGATGTTGTAACGGTAGATATAGATAATTTTGAAAGTTTAAAGTCGGCTTTTACAGGTGCTTATGCTGTTTATGCCGTTACTTTTTTCTGGGAGCATTTTTCGGTTGATAAAGAATTATCACAAGCCGAAATGATAGCAAAGGCGGCAAAGGAAGCCGGCGTCAAACATATAATCTGGTCAACACTCGAAGACACACGGAAATGGGTTCCGCTTGAAGATAACAGAATGCCGACACTTCAAGGCAAATACAAAGTTCCCCACTTCGACGGCAAAGGCCAGGCCAATAAATTTTTTACAGACCTTGGACTTCCTGTTACATTTCTTCAAACATCTTTTTACTGGGACAATTTTATTCACTTCGGGATGGGTCCAAAGAAAACAGCCGACGACACTTATGCGTTAACGCTTCCGATGGGGGACAAAAAGCTTCCCGGAATTGCCGCTGAGGATATAGGAAAATGTGCTTACGGTATTTTCAAAAAAGGAAACGACTTTATAAGTAAAACCGTGAGCATTGCGGGCGGTCACACGTCAGGAAAAGAAATGGCGGAATCAATGGGTAAAGCTCTTGGAAAAAATGTTATTTACAATAGTGTTCCTTTTGACACATACCGCGGTTTTGGATTTCCCGGTGCAGACGATTTGGGAAATATGTTTCAATTTACACATGACTTTGAGGAGTATTTCTGCGGGGTGCGGGATATGAATTTTTCCAGATCGATAAATCCGGAATTGAAATCTTTTGACAATTGGCTAAGCGAGAATAAAGATCGCATTCCACTGGAGTAATTCCATTTATCGTAGAGGCGATGAGCCCATCGTCTCTACGCTTATCTTATTATTCCCATCTCAAATATTTTGAATTACCGAGCAGTTCCTGAATTCTTCTCTGAATAATTTCGTCCTTATTTTGTTTTCTGGCCTGAAGAGATTCCTTTAATTCCTGAAGACGCTTTTCGAGTTGCTTAACTTCTTCCTGCTTCTGGGATTCCCGAATATCAAACAACTGGCCGAGTGCCGATTGAAGATCTTTCTTCAATAATGCCTGATTCGCATTATCGGCATTTTTTAATTTTAGCACGTAAAGTTCAACATCAATCTCAAGCTCTTTCTGCTTTTTAATTTTCTCATTTCTTTCTTTAGAGACCTCTTCATATACCGAAAGCGCCTTTCCGGTAGTGTACCTCTCCGCTAAAGAAGATTGAAAATAATATGATAACGAAGACGACTCCCTAAGCAGCTGATAATATTTGTCCTTATTTAACTTCTTCACATCTTCAAGCTTGGCTTTTATCTCCGGAGACAGGCTCTTAAGAAGCTTCTCCTCCTCCTCTTTAGACATCTCTTTGCCCTGAGACTGAACAATAAACTCCTGGGTTGCGTCATTAAACGCGTACCCGAGACTTGAAGAAACGCCCGAACTTTGTCCCGCTGTTCTATTCAGCGGAAGTGTCAATATTGCAACACAGACTATGGTTATTAATTTTTTCATTATGTTCTCCTTTAATTAAATGAAAACTCGTCCGATTCCTTTTCCATTTTTTGAATTTTTTTATCTATAAAGAGAATTTCTCTATCCCATTTATCACCGGACAAAATGTTTATTTGGTTTTTTATCTGGTTAATTTGAGTTGCTATCTCTGCCCCGTTCCAGTCAAGAATTTTTTCAGGAATTTTTTCGACTGGGACCGGCTGATGAGTAATTAGTGAGATTATAATTGCAATTACAGCCAAAGCTCCCGTGAATGCCGCCTTACCGTATATGTTTTTACTATGTCTTGATGTATTCCCGGTGCCAAAAATATTTTTCAGCTCAAATTTTCTTTTTCGGGAGGCGGAGTTGATCATCCGCTTGAATGATTCGTCATCAATGTCAACCAGAGTTTCTTTTTTCAGATCCGAGATAATTTTCATTTCAGCTTCCATCTCGCACATGCAAAGATCGCATTCCGATAAATGATTTTTCCAGAAGTCCATTTGCTCTACGGGCAGTTCTTTTGAAATGAAGAGCCACATTTCATTCTCAAAATCCAGACAGACCGCTTTTTTTCCGTTAGACATCTTTCTTTCCAATGATTTTTCTGATTTTTTTTACCGCGTAATGCATATGCGAGAGCACCGTATTTATTGGCTCATCCGTTAGTCTGGAGATTTCTTTGAAACTCATATCTCCGTACAGACGCAGAAGAAGAACATTCTTCTGTTTTACCGGTAGTATTTCTATCGCACTCTCTATCATTTTATTTGTTTCATTGCTTATAAACTCTTTGTGCGGATCACTTCCGCCGTGTAAATTTTCCGCATCAATTTCCAGTTTCAAAATATTTCGTTTTCTTTTTCGAAGAACATCCATTGCAGTATTGTGCGCAATTGTGAAAAGCCAAGATGAAAACTTCTGCTGTTCAGAATATTTCTTAATTCCCCTCCATGTTTTAATAAGTGTTTCCTGAAACAGATCATCCGTTTGAGTTTTATCTCCGCATAATTTGAACAGATAGGAGAACAGCTGCCGCCGGTACGGTTGTATTAAAGGCCCAAAAGCGGGAGAGTCTCCATTGCGGCACCTTTCTATAAGATTCTGTTCCTGAGTCGCACTCATAAAGCTCTTATTTCTACTATTGTAAACGGGGTGATTGCTGTTTTATTGTGGTATTACTAAAAATGTTTCGAAAGTATATCATTGTTTTTTTAACTTATCAAAAGGCCGAGTTTGCCCTTACGAACTGCCCTTTTAAATAATTCGAATAGGGGAATACGCCACTCAGAGCCATGATCTCCGCAATAAAGGGCGAAAATTCATCCCGGTCAATTATTTTCTCTTATATATACAAGAAAACGGCTATTTTTTCCTGCCTGGCCGTTTTTACGATTTCCCTGTTCATTGACTAAGAGTCCTTAAGGTGGTATAATCCTGAGTATCAATATCGAATCTTTTGATTATCTTTATGGTGAAAATGAGTATATCAGAATGAAAACGGAACTATGATTCATGAAACATATATTAATCCTAGTCTTTTTATCCTCTCTATTATCGGCAAGACCCATAGAACCAAGCCCGACAGATCAGCAGATCATATCATATACTTTTAACGAACAGTTTGATCAGGCAAAAAAATTATGCCAGGAGCAGATCAATTCAAATCCGAATTCTCCTAAATACTATTACTATCTCATAAATACCAAAATGATGGAGTATTATCAAAAAGTCTCGGAACTAGATCCGGAGAAAAGAGACGAAGCAAGAAAAATTCTGAATAAGGAGATAATTGATTACTGCGAAAAGGTTCTTGAGAGGTTCGATGAATCAAAACTTAACACGGAAAATAAATTTTACTATGGAACCATCTACGCCTACCTTGCAAGAATCTACGGCGTGGACGCTTCGTGGTGGAGCGCATTTAAAAGCGGGAAAAAAGCCAAAAGCACCATGCAGGATATTTTAAAAGCAGATTCCCTATTCTACGATGCATACCTCATTCTCGGAATGCTCGAATACTATGCCGACAGGATGAGCGGAATTACAAGTTTTATCGCCGGCGTCCTGGGCCTTTCCGGTGATCGTGATATAGGATTGAATTATTTAAAAATTTCTTACGAGAAAGGATCATTAACTTTCGGGCAGACAGCACTTACACTTATCGAGGCGTATTCCAGTCTGGAAGGAAATGAAACAGCTGCTCTTCCCTACTTTGAAGGTTTCCTGAACCGGTATCCTAAAAACAAAAGAACCCTGAATGCATACTGCCGTACTTTGATGAATTTATGGAATATTAAAAAGGTAGAGAGCATCATAAAGAGCGATAAAGATAATTTAGTGGACGATTATACAAAGGCCAGATTCTATGATTTAACAGGCAACTCGGCATTGGCCATACAGTACGGCGAGATGGCTTTGCAGAACGAAAGAAAACTTTACCGGGGAGGGGGCAACGCAGCAAGACACATCATAGTCTTCAACAGCTGGCTTGCGGGAGACTACCTTAAAATGAATAAATATGAGCCGACATTAACGGAACGATATAAAACCGCGTTTGCGGAGGCGAAAAAATTTGAAAAGGAAACGAAATGGCTCCGTGAGCTGACGATTCAGATTGCGGCCGATAAACCGGTTTCCGCAATTGAAAATTATTCAAAATCAAAACCTGATTTTACATCATTAAAGGGGTTCGAAGATGAATATAATATATTGATCGGTTCGTTTTACTTTAAAAATAATGTTTATGATAAATCGGAATATTATTTTAACAGGTCAATAAATTCACCCGATGACCGGGGCCGTTATACCGCGGCACGCTACTTGCTTGATCTATATATGAAACAAACGGTTGATAAAACAAAAGTTAAAAATCTCCTTAAAATTATCGATAATATTGATAATTCACGGCTTTCTTACCGCTCGAAAGATTTGGAGAAAAAATACAATCTTTAAAACGAATTCCGGAACGGAATATTCCGGAGAATTTTATTTAAAAGGAGCGATTTGAGTTTTTTTAAACAAATATTTCTGCCTCTGGTGATAATCGCCATTTGCGTTATACTGCTGTACTCTTCATACGAGGATGTTAGAAAAGAAACCATCCATCAATTAAATAATGAACACGTCACGCACGCACGGCAAGCCGCAACGGGAATAAAATTATTCTTTGAGGATTATAATATACTTCTCAATTTTATGGCGAAACAAAACTCTATTATTAATTTGACCGGCGATGGAAAAAGTTTAATTGAGGCATTTTACAAAAGTCACACGCCCGAAATAAAAGCTATTACGCGTATAGACGAAAACGGAAGAATAATTCACACAGTACCTTATGATCCCAAGTTCATTGGCGCTGATATCTCGTACCAGACTCATATTAAAAAATTTCTTTCCTCGCGTTCTTATGTTCTGAGCGATGTTTTTGATGCGGTTCAGGGATACAGGAGCATCGCATATTATGTACCGGTTTTTAAGAACGGTCTTTTTAAAGGCGGGATTGCCGTACTTATTCCCTTCGAGGAACTCTCCAAGAACTATCTCGGCAACATCAAGGTGAGAGAAACCGGAGCCGCATGGACTATAAGCCAGAGCGGGGCTATTATCTACAGTCCATTTCCGGAATACAACAACAAAAATATTTTTGATCTATTCAAAAATTCTCCATCGATGAACTTGATGTTAAAAAACGCCACTGCGGGCAAAACCGGTTCGGATTTTTATTCATGGGTCAACCCGGGCATACATACCGCCGAAGAAGAAGAAAATGTTTATATAACATATTATCCTATAAGAGCCGCCGACCAGTACTGGTCCATTATAATATCAACGCCTGAACGTGAAATAGTCGGCACGATGAGAGTATTTATGAATAAGTGGTTCATCATTGTATTTTTATTGATTCTCGGAACATCCATATATTTGTACTACATTCTGAAAGCCCGGGCCGTTTTAAAAGAGGAAATGAAAAGAAAAAAAGCGGAAGAGGCGTTACGGCAATCTGAACAGAAATTCAAAACTCTTTTTCAGGCAGCCGGCGATGCAATTCTTCTTCATGAGCTGGACGGCAGAATTATCGAGGTAAACAATTACGCAATCGATCTTCTCGGATATACCAGGAAAGAATTCCTGAAACTGACCAATTTTGAATTAAATCTTCCTGTTAATTCTGAACAAGTAATCGAGCGCAGAAAACTTTTAGAAGAGAGAGGCGAACTCTATTTTGAGACAATTTACAGAACAAAAAACGGGTCTCATATTCCCGTTAGCATAAGCAAGCGGCTCATTGATTACGACGACAGAAAAGTGGCTCTTTCCATAATCAGAGATATCTCCGCGAAGAAAAAAGAGGAAGAAGATCTGATACATGCCAAGGAAGAGGCGGAAAAAGCAAGCAGATTAAAGTCCGAGTTCCTGGCACAGATGTCTCACGAAATCAGATCCCCATTGAATGTAGTTGTGGGGTTCACTCAGTTATTAAGAGATGAATTACAGGGGACTATTCCCGAAGATATCTCCGAAAGTTTTAAGGGAATTGATACTGCCGGTCAAAGAATTATCAGAACAGTTGAAATGATTTTAAATATGTCCGAACTCCAGACAGGCATGTATGAATCGACGCGGGTGTATTTTGACCTTGTGGAAGATTCCCTCAGAAAGATCTATTCAGAATATGAAATAGCCGCAAGAAAAAAAGGGTTGTTAATTTCCCTTTCTGTTAAAGCTTCCGATACTCATCTTTACGCGGACTTATTCAGTACGGGACAGATTTTTGTGAATCTCCTGGATAATGCTATTAAATACACGCACACAGGTGATATTCTGATAACCGTCGACAGGGATGATAAGGATAATTTGACCGTTAGCATTGCAGATACGGGAATCGGAATTTCAGAGGAATATTTGCCTAAACTTTTTGACCCGTTTACACAAGAGGAACAGGGTTATTCCAGAAAATACGAGGGCTCCGGTTTGGGGATGGCCCTTGTTAAAAGATATTGTCAGATCAACAATATCGATATTGAAGTGGATTCGGCCAAAGGTGTCGGGACAAAATATTTATTGCACTTTTCGAATAATTCGGGAAGTTCAAAACATTCTTTTAATAAAATGGATTTATAATGAAAACAAAGCCAAGACTTCTCATAATAGAAGATGACGAATGGATTATTCAGATCTTCGGAAAGGTGTTAGCAAATAATTTTCAGATAGACATCGCCCAGACTATTGCTAAATTTTATTCGCTGCTGGAAAAAAACGTCTATGACGGATTTCTTGTTGATCTTTCGCTTAGAAGCGAAAAGAATGGACTTATGCTTATGGAAGAACTCCGGCAAATGGAGGCGTATAAGCACGCGCCGATCGTAGTTGTAACGGCGAATGCATTGAGAAAAGACAGAGAGGGGGCTTTCAATGCCGGGGCAACGAAGTTCATAACAAAGCCGGTTGAAAACAGCGTTCTGCTCCGCGAGTTTCTCGAACTATTTCCCGAATCGGCAAATTGATTATTTTTTAGATCTGATCTGGTTTATTGGAGCGAATGAAAAGCTATACGGTTTCCTTCACTGTCAATTATCACCGCCATATATCCGTACTCCTCTGAAATCTGTCTTTTCGGTATAATTATTTCACCGCCGGCAGATTCCACTCTGGATAGAGGAACCGATAAATCCTCTCCTCCATTCAGGTAAACAAGCGTACCGCTCTGGCTCGGTTTATACCATTCCCCGTGGCAGAGAGCGCCGCCCACACCCGTTCCATCCGTTGGAAATGCCGCCATCTTAACGACTCCAAAATCCATCTCATGCAGCGTTACGGATAGAACGCTTGAGTAGAATTTCTTGGCACGGTCAAAATTATCGACCGGAATTTCAAACCAATTTATAGCGTTTTTCATGATTCACATTCCTTTCAGTTATAATAATTGCCGCAAGACATCGGCTTTAATTTCATGACCGCCTTTAAAACGCTTAATCTGATAATTAAGTTTAATTGAATTCAGTCTTTCAGTTTCTCTCGAAATCTCTTCCTCGGTAACAAATTGATCTTTATCTCCCGCCACAATTATAAGCGGAGTCATATCAGAATAAGATTTTATTTTATCCGCATCAACATCACTGGGAATACCGCCGCCCCAGAGAATCATACGGTCCGACTTTGATCTGCCCCGTGTAGCCCATCTGACCGCGGAATATGACCCTTGCGAAAATCCAAGTATTGTAATTTTTGCTTTTCTAAAGTGGCCTTCCCTTATAACTTCGTCATAAACAGAGTCAAGATAACTTACGTAATCATCTACTTCCTCTTCGCGGTCCTCTCTTGTCATCCAGGCAGCCCCGATTTTTCCATCGAATCCTTTTAAATAAAATTTATTAAGCGCCTCCGGAGCGACTACAATTGCCGATTCACTTACGACGGGTCTGAAGTACTTAATAAAATCCCGAGCCAGTTGTCCGTATCCATGGAGAACAAACCAGACGGAAGAAATTTTTTCGGATGGTTTACCGATTATATAATACCGTCCGGTCTTGGAAACTTTTATTTTTTTTGAGGTTATTTCCATTTTATTAATTCCGGCTGCAATTATTACAAACCCCCGCAAACACTTAGGGCTGATTCATCGTTAAGAACTGCTGAGTTTTGTAAATTCGGCAAGCAAGTGTCTCCCCCTGGCTTTAATAGCCGGAGCGCCGGAAATCATTTGTTTTTCAATTTCATCGCGTACAGTTTTCAGCAGCTTGGCATCCCGCTTGGCAAATTCCGCAAGCGTCTGCATGCAAGACACTTTAACGATTATACTATCGGAAGAATTCAGCCAGCGGCTGAGATGAATAAATACTTTTTCTGTTTCTCTTGGGGTTAGCTTAATATATCCGAGTATTTGAGCGATATGCCAGATAACTTCTTTCTGATCAAAAGAATTCAGTTTTTTAATTATAACCGTTTTTTTTCTTTGCGCATATTCCGGAAATTTTTTTGCCACTTTTTCAACTGCATCAGCGCATCTTGCTCGCACAACTTTATCATCATGAAAGATACCCCTAAATACTTCTTCGAATAGATCAGGATCGCTTGTGACAAGAGCAACAACTTCATTTGATTTTCCGATTGAACGGAGATCGTTTCCCTTCAGCAAATCGTAGATTGTAAGCATTTACTTTTTCTCAAGTACTTCAATCTCATCACCGACGCGCACAGTCCCGGTTCCGTCATGAATCAGATTCATTCCAAAATAGGTTTTGTTTCCGACCTTCCTGTATGTGGATAATGTTTTTAATGGCTCTTCATCCCCGTCTGCACTATCCTGATCGACCGTAATCGTAGCGCACCGGGAACAGGGTTTTACTCCTTCAAAGGCTATATTCCCGATTTTAAATTTCAACCATGAATCCTCTTCATAGGGCTCGCCTCCGGTAAACACAAAATTCGGACGGAAGCGGTTCATCGGGATGCTCTCCTCAAGCCGTGAATTCAAATCATCCAGCGAGGATTGACCGATAATAAGAAAAGGAAAGGCATCGGCAAAGCTAACTATTTCATTCTGAGCCGCATATTCTCTGTCCACAAAACGCTGGGAGTCGTCAGGCATAAATACCAGTCTGCATTTGAAACCCAGGACTTCATTAAGCCATTCATCGGCATACCGCCCTACGGCCAGGGCCCAGACAAGGTCATCCCAGACATTTACAATAGTTATCTCTGTAAGATTTGAATTAGTTGGAACAACAAGCGGCGAAATATCTTTGGTCTTATGGCTCAAGATCAATTTGTTGTGATTTATTTTTGTTTTCAGGAGTGCAAGCTGAGGGTGATGTCTCTGAGTTATAAATTTTTCATCTCTATCAACAATCATCCATCTCCGGTCATATTTTAAGCCCCGGTCCGTTACTTCGGCTTCCTTTAGAGAAATCCCGCCAAGAGATTTAACGGGGTAGATATTGAGTTCGGATAGTTTACATTTCATGATTAATATAGATTATTGTTTTTGAATTCAATATTGATGGTGATTTAATTCCGGCGGGATATTCGCTAAGGACTTCAAAAATAGTGCATTTTGATTCTTCGTTGAGTTTCCGTTTACAAAATCCCGATTTCATAATTTTTCTTTCGAAAACGACTTTAAGATTTCCCGATTTCCATTATATAAAATATTCCAACTTCAAAACTGCACATTCTTAAGTTACTTTTTATTTATGTTTTGTTCAAAGAGTTTAAATATCCGTTTATATTCATCTGTCCAGCTGCTGGGTTCTTTAAAACCGTGGCTTTCGGCCGGATAAATAGCGAGTTCCCAATTTTCTTTTCCCAGTTCAATTAATTTTTGAGTAAGCCTGACCGCATCCTGAAAATGAACATTATCATCCAACACACCGTGGCAGATAAGCAGCGCACCTTTCAATCCATCGGCATAATAGATTGGCGAACTTCTATGATACGCAATGCTATCCAGAACCGGAATATTCAGAATATTTGACGTATAACCGTGATTGTAGTGCGCCCAATCTGTAACGGGGCGAAGCGCCGCGCCCGCCGCAAAAACGTCCGGCTCTTTGAACATTGCCATCAATGTAACAAATCCGCCGTAAGAACCTCCGTATATTCCGATCTTTTGCTGATCAACTTCATGGCGTTCAATAAGATATTTAACGCCGTCTACCTGATCCGACAGATCCTTGCCTCCCATATCGCGATAGATATCAGTTCTCCATTTTTTTCCGTAGCCGGAACTTGCTCTGTAATCAATATCAAGAACGGTATAGCCCTTATCTGCCAGAAAATTATTGAACATATATTCGCGATAATATTCGCTCCACCATTTATGCACATTCTGAAGATATCCCGCTCCGTGAACAAATATCACGGCAGCTTTATTTTTTTTTGAATTTTCCGGTTTATAAAGACGCGCATAAACGGTTGCCCCGTCCCGAGCTTTAAATGTAACAATCTGCGGATCTCGCCACGGATAGGAATTAAACTCCCGCGATGTTGAATAAGTTATCTGTTTCGATCCGGCGCCCGGCTTATTATTCATTACAAATAACTCCCATGGTTTATTCGAATAAGAAAACCGGAGAGCGATTGCAGACTCATCGGGCGAAAGGGTAACTTCGTTATTGCCGGTCATAGTCGTTATTTTTTCGGCTTTTCCCCCGTCAACGGATATTTTATAAAAATGTCTCTCCCCGGGATGAACTTCGTTCGAAGTAAAATAGAAATAATTTTTGTCCCCGGATAGCTGGGGATTATACACCTCAAAGTTTCCTTTAGTGATTTGTTTCTTTTCTCCTGTTTTAACATTGAGAGTATAAATGTGGGAATAGCCGCTTTCTTCCGATTGAAAATAGATCCGTAAATTATCCCGCAGCCAGCCGGTATTACCGGCTCCCCATCCTATTCCAGGTCCGCCGATCCACTCTTCATCATGCTGATGATCCAGATTTTTTAATTTCCCGGTAGAATGATCAAGAAGAGCAATCCATCTGTCTTTATTGTCGGCTGATTTTACAACCATTAAAGCGAAAGCTCCGTCTTCCGAATAAACCGGTCCTGCGTACAGCGCTTCGCGCGATTGCTCTTTTACGGTTGTTTTTTTCGAAGAGTCCGACTTGATTTTATAGTCATCAAGATATTCCGGCTTCCGGTTAATGCCGTCCAGATCTTTAGTATCAGCAAAATAAACAGTGTCTTTCATTATATCATAAATTCCGAATTCAAAAGTAGTCTGCTCTGCACCCACTTTTGTTCTGGAATTTATATCTTCCGTAAACCCGCGTTCCGTAAGATAGTTTGGAACTATTGTATTCTTTGAATTTTTGGACGGCTTGTCAAGGCGGAAGGTTATAAAGTTTTCATCCGGTGATAGTTGAATATTAGCAACCCTTTTATCTTGAGTATAAATTTCCTTTGGCCTTTTGGGCTGCAGTTTCCTGTTTACTATATCTCTCTGGTCCTGGATTTCTTTCCGTTCCCGAAGAACCTCGAATAATTTTAACTCCTCTTTCTTTAAGTGTTTTTCCTGTTCCGTGGCCGGTTCCTTTGAATCCGGCGGTTTTATACCCGTTCGGAAATCCGTAAGCTGAACAACACTGCCATTTGATATATTCCACGTAAAAAGATTGCCGTTTAATGTATAAACTATTTTCTTTTCGTCCGAAGAAAATCTGGGGCCGGATTCACGGTCATTTGTATTTGTGATTCTTTTCTGCGCTCCGGTTTTTATATCCAAAAGAAATATATCCCCGTTTTTTTCATAAACCTTTTGTGATCTGTTATTGTTGAATGATCCAAAAGACGAAGGAAGGCTCTTCTGTTCTTCGGAACTAAGGGGTTTTATAGTTCCGTCCTTTAATGAATAATAAAAGAGTGAATCATTTTTAGCTCCTGTTCTATTCCAGTTAAAAAAGATTTTAGTTCCATCCTCGCTCCAGTAAACATTCTCGGGCGAAGTTCCCATCCACCTGGAATCACGCATGATATTCTCAATAGACATTTTAAAGTCCTGCGCCTGAACGGTTTGCAGAACAATCGTACAAAAGAACAGAAGTTTAAGCATGTTTTTTAATTTCATTTTATTCCGCTTTAGATGCACATAATGAATGAATTATTAATTTTAAATTACTCGATTATTTTCAAATATTTCAAAATATCGCGCGAAGCGCTGCTTCTCAAATCACGCACTTCTTCAAATGTTTCGGCTTCTACATTAAACGCGAAAACGCAGACGTCCTTTTCCTTTTCTACATAACCAACGAGCCAGCCGATGTAAGCGCCATTTTCCTTCTGTCCGGTCCCCGTCTTGTATTTTAAAAGCGATTTGGAATATTTTTCTCCGGACATAATATTTTTTACTATATCAATATTCCGTCTTGAGAATGGAAGTGAATATTCATAAAAACGCTTTAGAAATATTATCTGCTCATCCGCTGAAATTTTAAGAGAATTATCAAGCCAGAACTCATCCGTTTTCTTCCCGATAATTTTATTTCCGTAGTTGAGATTTTTTAAGTATTTATTATAATTCCTCTTCCCGACACGCCTGGCTAATTCCTGGTAATAAGGAACAACCGAATATTTAATTGCGGAGGCCAAATTATGATCCTTATTCCAGTCATTGTTCCAGCGATTAACGCCATCCCATTTAATTACAAAATTCTCGTCCGGAATAACTCCCGTTTCCAGACCAATAAGAGAGTTCGGAATTTTAAAAGTTGAGGCGGGAAGAAACCGTTCTGCACAGCGTTTTGAATTGTAACGGAAATATTCATCTGTCTGAAGATCAAGCGAAACGAAAGCCCCGGTATGCTCTTTTAATATTTTGGCTATTATAGTTGAGTCAGGCGCGGGCTTCCGGGCAATTATCGGACCCGACAAGAAAAAGACCATTAATGCTACGGAGGCTATTATGAATTTACTTTTCATGCAAGTATTCGATTAATAATCTTTCGCGATAGATTCGTGGGGCAGTAAAAATTCTACCGGCGCCCCGTTATTGATTATAAGTGCTAACGTTACGCCCGGCGAAGGATAAATGGGTTCTATTAATATTTCCTTTTCCTTTATAGCGTCGTTTAGATCGTCAACTTCAAATGCAACGCGCGGAATTGTCTTAACAAGTTTAGGCGTGCGGAAATTCTTTTCGAACCTCATCCATTCAATCTTATAAGGACCGGACTCGTAACCGGAAGCATGAACTTTAAAATCCTCAAGAAATGTCTCATTGTCCCGTTTTTGATTTGTGGGAATTCCCGGGTGATGATATTTAAGAGTGGCCAAATTATTCTACTTTTTGTTGAGTGTTACTTTAAAAAGTATCTTTTTGAGAGACAAAACGCAACGGTACGGGCTGTCTATTCTACTCGCGGGCAGAGAATTTTAAACAGGCGTGGATATTAGATTATTATCCGGAAAGTTATTCATTAAATTGAAAATGCCACTCCCAGCGATAACGAAAAAGATCTCTTCAAGCCGTCAACATTTACAGGTCGTTTTTTTAAAGGAAGGGCGATCTCACCGTTCAGACTGAAGGAATCAGAAAATTTTTTTGAAATCTTTCCAAGAAGATTTACCTGCAGCTGATCGCTTCCATCCAGATCAGCATAAAGTGAATTTGAATTGAGAGAAGCAATCACGGAGGAATTCTGAAGTCTCTTTATTATAAGCATTTCAAGGCCAAGATTAATATTATTTGATAATTGTTCCGAATATCCGGCTTTAAACAGCAGATCATCTCCGCGCTTTAAGCCATTAATTTTATTTGCGCTCCGCCCGCCGCTCACTTGATAACCGAGCCCGACAGAATATTTTTCGATGGAATAATCAACACCAAGAAGTATATCGTTTGAGCCTAATCCCGGCTGGTATGGCTGTGGCAGATCATTCACGTTAACTTGTCCGGTTGCCAGTTTCATTCCTATGGAAAAATTGACTGAAGATTCAGAAGATATTTCAACCGGCTGAGTGATGCCCAGAATTATATCCCCGATACCGTTTACCGAACCGAGCGGTCCGTCAATAAGATTATACGGAATTGATATGTATAGATTCGTCTCTTCGAATATGCTTATTCTGGAAGAAATAGATATCGAATTGAAATTAAGATTGTCATCGCCGCCGCTTTTGCCAAACGAATAATTTACAGAGAGAAGATCATCGTTTTTCTCCGCACCGGGACTTTTGCCCAGGCTGCATATTCCGGCATCAGAGCATTGCGCTTCAACAGGAATGTTTATAGCGACCACTATCAGCATTAGTACAAATATTTTTTTCATAGAATTAATCCCTAATTCAATTAAAGACGGTACGTTTTTTTTGCATCATTAAGCAAAGCCCGACAGTTATTTCTGAAGTAGCATTTTCTTATAAAAATTCTTGCCCCCGGCGTTTAGAACATAAAAATAAACACCGCTGGAAAATTGAGAACCCTGCGTGCCTGCAGGCATGTTGAGAATTGAGAATTGAGAATTATACCTTCCGGCTGACTGAAATTCATTTACAAGAGTTGCGACCTCTCTTCCGAGCAGATCATAAATCTTTAATGAAACATTTCCGGGAGCGGATAATTGGTAACTTATTACTGTTTCAGGATTAAACGGGTTCGGATAATTCTGATAAAGTATATAATCCGCAGGGATATTTTCGGCCTCTTCTTTTATTCCCGTCGCAACCATGTCTTTATAAGAAATATATTCAGACTGAATTACTTCTTTGGTTCCGGTCCTCTGGACAAAAACAACTACTCCGAGATTTTCCCTTATCCACGCAGACTTGAGCTGAATCGATGAAGCGATTTTTTGAGAAACGGACGTTATATTTTTTCCTCCCGCCGGGGCCGAAATCATTCTCATCACATTTTTATGATTTACAATTCCATTTCTTCCCTGATAATTAACATTTTCAACAACTACAAGCTGCAAAACCAGATCGCCTGCGTTGAAGCCGGGTGTTACTGTCATATCCGCATCTATTTTCATGGCATCGGCAGTATGTGTACCTGATAATTTAATTTCTAAAGGAGATTTTATTGCAATCCTTGAATCTATTACCGAAGACCATTGGCTGTAATTTCCGGGCGCGGTGCTTCCGTCAAAAAATGACTGCGGTGTGCTGCTGAATGGTCCGTAAAAACTATTTCTTGAATTCGCATCAGATACATTTGCAAGATTAAGCTGATCATCCGGATAGGGAAAATTCATATGGTAATATATCAGCCTCACTCGTCCGGAGTTGCTGTTTAACGTCATGTACGAATCTATTGTGCCGTGCGCCGCCGGACATAATACGCAATGGGAATTAGTCAACACTTCAACAAGAATATTCCTGTTGTAATCCTGAGCAAAAAGGATAAATGGAAATATTAAAAACAGATAAATTGTTTTTTTCATTTTGGACTCTTAAATATTGCTTATAAATGTTACTCTGATTCCGTCAAACGGTTGTATATATCGGCAAACACCGTTGGAGCAGATCTGTCCGCCCCGCTCTCTGCCGTAGGAAATGGAAAAATTGTGTTCGCCGGAAATACGGTATCCGCCCTCTATTGAGAACCAATCCTTCCTGCCGGAAATTTCATTTTCATTGTTTGTGAATTCATACCGCATGCCAAAAGTAAATTTTGAAATGAAGTTCCCGGTAAATGCTATTAACTGATTACTAAAGTTGTTCTGGCCGGAATTATAGTTGTCAAAAACGGATTCATGCTCGTATTGTACTGTTACCGAGTACTCTTGAGAAATACTGTGCTGTAAATAAAAAGGAAAAACTGTCGATCTAATTTTATGCGTTCCGGCATCGCCCGTAAAATCGTTGTAAATTGTTTTGATCCTCCGGGCTATTCCGAAATTTACATCCGTCGATTCACTCAGCGAGTGTTCAACTTCCAGAAATCCTTCTCTGAAAGGAGAGTACCTGTCGTCCAACGAGGGAAGAAAATTATTTGAGCGAACCTCTTTGTCAAACTGAAAATTAGCGCGGTTGAGTTTATAAAAATCGTGTCTGCTTGATGCGCTTGCGTTCAGATTTATATTTGTATTCTCTCCCAAAGAATAAAATATTTCAACTTGCAATCCGACCTCATCATTAAAATCAATTTCCTGCAGTGACCTGGAAAGGAACAGATAACTATGTTCTTTCATGACAGTCGGCGGATTCTGAAAAGGAAGCATTCTTGTGGACCGCGTAAAGTCATTGCGTTCATACGGATTTCTTTCGTCATAGCTGTAATTTTTATAATCAAATGTCAGTCCGCCACGGTCAAAGTTGTAGCCGATTAAGGAGTAAATACCAAATCCTCTTGAAGATTCCCCCGCTTTTACTCCGGTCCATTTATGGGAATAATCAATTAGCCATCTGAAATTCCCGGTATTTAGAGAGAAATAGAATTCACCGACTTCCGCCTTAAGCTCGCTGGTAATTTGGGGAAGAGGGATTGTTCCGTTTGCCCTTACAAATGAAACTCCGAATGAAAACATTTTATTCAATTTGTATTCAGTGTTGGCCCCAAAAAGCAAATATTCCTCCGTTCTCCAAAAATTTGTTGAGTCGGTAAATTCGAGCCATCCCGATAATATTGAGGCCTTTAAATCTCCGATCTCATATTTAGCTGTAATTCCATTTAGCCAAGTATCATAAGACAATCCCCGGTTTTCAAATAAATTAATTGCGAGACCTTTACCATACAGCTCCGATGAATTTCCAAGTCTTATTTCAAGATCATCGTTTCTGTAAGCAATAAATTTTCTGCTTATGCCGGTGAACCGTTTTCCAACTTCCGGCGGATCATCGTAAAGTATCCGGGCTCCCGCAGTAAAATTTGACAGAAATTTAAATTTCACTTCGGTCAAATTCTCGCGATAGACATATGAATTTTTTAAAGAGCCAATTGAACGCTCACCGCTTCCATAACGGAATAAATTAGATACCGAAAAATCAGTCTGTGCCGCCATGGTTCCGCTCAATATTATAAAGAGAAATACTTTCAGCGCCATTTATTTGCCATAAATGAGGGTTTTAATCTCTGCTTCGAGCTTGAATTCATCCCCCGGAAGATAGCCGATGTGCCGGGAAACGATGATCCCGTTTTTATCAATCAGAAGCGAGAAGGGAAGACTTTGGACATTAAACAAGTCTGAATATTCATTATTTGGGTCGAGGCCAATCGGATATTTAATTCCCAACGATTTGATAAATGATTTAACTTTACCGCTGCTTCTGGGAGAATCCTGATTAATGCCCAATATACTAAAGCCGTCCGGTGAATATTTCTCATACAGCTCTTTCAGCGCTTTCATTTCCGTACGGCACGGCTTGCACCACAATGCCCAAAAGTTTACAAGAACCGGTCCGTTAGAATAAATACTGCTCAGTTTAATTTTTTCGTCATTAATCAAGCGAACGGTAAAGTCAGTTTTACTCTGAGCAGTAATTTGCATTGTAAATATTATAACGAACAACAAAATTCCCGGACACGTTCGAAATGCTTTTTTTCCGTTTACATCATTCAACACTAATTCCTTGACAGATATTTCTGAATAAAATTATCGGCGCTAATTTTTCCCGCTCCGTTAATGACTAAAGTCAATAACATAATAAAATAGTATAAGGGAATTTCAAATCCATTTTCCGCCGCCTCGAAACCGTTATGAAGATGAACCGTCACGATAGCAACGACCATAGTTATGATCAGAGGAATCGAAATTATGCGGGTTGCAAATCCAAGCGTCAGAAGAACGACTCCGGCGGCTTCTGCCGAGGCGGCAAGATAAGTATTAAGTAACGGCGCGGGTATTCCCAGCGAGCCGAACCATTCGGACACGCCTTCGATATTAGACCACTTAACGGCGGCTGTTGTGTAAAAGCCGTATGCCAGAACAAGACGCATCATTAATAAGGGAATATCCTTAAGCCCTGTTAAAAGCTCCACAACGAAATTATATTTTTGTACAAGTTTCGCGATCATATATAAAATCCCGGAATAAATTTATTAGCCTTCAATTCTTCAAGGAACGGAAGCGTGTTTTCGAAAAGCGCTTTTTCATTCACGCCGAATACTTGCGCCGCCTCTTTAAGTATTTTAATCAGCGGTGTATTTTCAATTTCAACTTTTTCTATAAGCCATGAGAAATAAACCGATAAATTCATAAACCTAACTTTTCCGCTTTCTTTTTCTCTAAATAATAATACGTAGTACTCTCCGCGATCATTTTCCGTAATTCCTTTTGGATTTTTTAAATGAACGGGGTAATTCAACTGCAAGATTTTGTATTCAGGGTTAACCGCAATGACCTCGCTCAGCCATCCTCCATCGGTTTTTGATTCAGGATATGCAATATCCGGCATCATATATATTTCCACCTCTGTCCATTCGAAATTCAGAAGATCCTCTAAAAAAATATATTTTTCTTTTATTTCAAGGCCGGTCTCTTCCACAAAGCGGTAAAATTCGCTTGGCATTTTCCAAATTGAGGTTGATTGACACTTATAATTCGATAAGAAAGCATCAACCACGCCGTACCACTCTTCCTGCGAAAGCAAATCACATGTTAATGGAAACGCCGACTGAAGAGTGTCGTCTATAACGCCATGAATCAGTCTGCGGTAATGATGGACACGGTTCTCTGTCAACCCGTCTATCTTCGGCGGATCTCCCGTTCTGCAATAATCTGCGAGCCTGCTCTGTTGTGTGTGTGTGTAGTTATGCAAGTGAGTGTTCATAGTCCCACGCCTTTGTACAGATATTTTCAAGTCTGTTTAATTCATATTGAAGTTCATTTAATTCGGGAATGTTGAAATCCCTTTCAAGAAGAACAGGAACTGTTTTGGGAAGTTTATGAGCGGTAAATTCAAATAGTTCATAAACCGGATCGATAATTGGTTCACCGTGAGTATCTATTATTAAATCCGGAGCAACCTGCTCGTGACCCGCCATATGAATATATTCAACTTTGTCCAAAGGCAGTTTTTCAATGAATTCTTTTGAATCATAATTATGATTGAAAGCATTAACATAGATATTGTTTACATCGAGCAACAAATTGCAATCGGCCTCTTTAACTATAGAACTTATAAATTCAACTTCGCTCATTTCCGCCGCAACCGGCGTATAATAAGAAACAATTTCGATGGCAATCTTTCTTTCCAGAAAATCCTGAACTGATTTAATACGTTGAGATATATGCTTCACCGCATCCCACCGGAACGGGATTGGAAGAAGATCATACAGATGAGCATTATCACATTTAGAATAGCTCAGGTGTTCGGAATAAATCTGAACATTATGTTCGTTGAGGAAATATTTAACCTTCTTCAGAAAATCCCAGTCAAGTTCATCCGGAGTTCCGATTGAAAGAGAGAGTCCGTGTGTATAAATGGGATACTGCGCGGCAATTTTATTAAAAACTTTTTTCCAGTAACCGCCGATCTCCATCCAATTCTCCGGCGCGACCTCAAGAAAGGCCGGGGTTAAATCTTTTCCTTCCAGAAATTCTTCAGCAAAATCTTTTCTGAATCCGATCCCGACATGTTTATTTCTTTCCATTTCAATTCCTCTTAAGCAAAATCCCGCCTTAGGATTAATCCGCCGGCGGGATTAATTTTGATATTATTATTTCTTCTCTGCCGGTTTGGATTCTTTTTTCTCTTTCATTTCCTTCATCTCTTTCTTATCCATAGATTTGGCGTCTTTCTTTTTTTCGCCGCATTTTCCTTCTCCGCACTTACCGTCTTTTGCTTTGGAATCCATCGGCTTGGTAGCTTTTGCGTCGTTCATTTTTTTATCGCCGCATTTACCTTCCCCGCACTTTCCATCTTTAGCTTTTGAATCTTTCGCCTTGGGGTCATCGGCTTTCGGGGATTTGCTATCGCTCTTATTTCCGCATTTCATTTCAAGCGTTCGCTCCGGGGATGTATTAAGTAAGGATGCCCTCAGCTCTGCGCCCGAGCCCAAATTGTTAAAATCAAAAAGATTTGCAGCATTTAAAGTGCTTGGGGCGCCGGCGCCGAAAATCGCTCCGGCGATAATTGAGCCTGTTACAAGTATGCGTTTTGTGTTTTTATAGTGGTTTTGCATGGTAGAACCTCTTATTAAGTGAAGTATTGATAATTGATTGACACTTATAAAGACGTGGTGTCCGCGATAACCTTACAAGAGGCTGAAATTAATTTTTATCGGCGATGGAATTGATAAGAATGTGCATTTTTTCCATTTCGGAATCGGAAAAAGAGTCCCGGGAGTGTAAATTTATTATTTGAAGAGACAGAAATTTCTGCTGTTTGTTAAAAAGCCTGCAGAATTTACAAATTAGCAGATGAATGAAAAGTTTGATTTTCTCTCCTAAAGGAAGGTTCTTTTCCTCTTTTCGAACAGAAATGAAAGATGCCTCTTCACAGGTGATTAAAATTTTAGATGATTTCATTTTATAAACCATTTTTCTTCTATACAGCTCCTCAACTGCAGTTTGGAGCGATGAATTATTACCCAATAGTTAGACGAAGTTATCTTTAATTCCTTACAGATCTCATGCGAATCTTTTTCATCAAGATATTTCATTGAAAATACGATTCTCATAATCTCGGACAGGCGTTCCATACATTTATTAAGAATCTCCATAAATTCTTCTGACTCAAGTGTTGAATTATAGTCCACGCCCCAATCCTTTGGGCCCCTGCTTTTAATCCAGTGACTCTCTTCATCAAAAAATCCGCCTTCATCATTCAAGGTATCAATCTGATCCAATATTGAAGCGGTTTTTTTTCTGTAATGGTCGATTATTTTGTTTTTGAGAATCATATACAGCCAGTTCTTTTCAGAAATTTCCCCCTTGAACGTTTCAAGATTTTTGAGCGCGGCCAGAAAAGTCTCCTGAACCAGATCTTTTGCGGAATCTTTATCATTAACTCTGATTACGGCAAAGCGGAAAAGCGGATCCGCATAAGTTTTAACCCAAAGCTTGGGGTTGAGAATTTTTTTTTCAGTACTCAATGCTGTTATTTATCCTTAAATGCCTTAATATACCTTTTCGTGAACTCGCTCAAGACAAGATTACCGCTTATTTCAGCACGCTCTTCAAGAAGTTTATCCCAATTTTCAGTTCCGGCCCAGAATATTTTTTTCATTTGGGCGATCGCTTCCGGATTGCAGGCCGTCAGCTTCTTCACAAGAGCTGAAACCGCTTCATCAAGATCGTGATTATTGGCAAAAACTTTTGTGAATAAACCATTTTGTTTAGCCCAGAAAGCGTCATGCCATTCCGCATCTATCGACATTGTGATAAAAGCAGTATTCCCGATCTTTCTTTCAACTGCGGGTCCGACAACAAATGGACCGATTCCCAACATTAGTTCGCTAAGTCTTACAGAGGCGACGCTAGAGGCAAGCGTATAATCAGCGGCGGCGATAATTCCCACTCCTCCTCCGACTGCCTTTCCCTGAACTCGCGCGACAATAAATTTAGGACATTTGCGCATTGCATTTATCAACCGGGCAAAACCCATAAAAAATTCTTTTCCGGTTTTAAAATCCTTTATGCGAAGCAGTTCATCAAATGACGCGCCCGCGCAGAATGTTTTTTCACCTTCGCTTCTTATTACAATTACATGCGCGCGCTTATCGGTCGCAAAATCATTTATTGCTTCCGTGATTTTTTTGATTGTTGGAGATGGCAGCGAGTTGCTTTTGGGGTGAGAAAATGAAATCGTAGCAATTCCATTTATCATGCTTGTAGTAACGGTTCCGCTTTTTTCCATATGAATCTCCTTTTTGTTCATCATTTTCTCAGAGACGCCAAGCATCGACGACAAATAATAAAACACACTTAAAAAACAAATTCTCTAAAAAAATTACTAAACAGATTTGGAAAACCAAAGAGAAAAAGAACTATTTATCATTCCGCTAAGTGGATTTCTGAGCGATCTATGCCATAAAAAAGGAGGGGGATTATTTTAAGCTATAACGCAAGGCGTTATCGGGCCCGCGATCACAATTTTCGTTTATTCCGTAAATTCCACTCCGATGACATTGCCTGAAAAAATTATAATTAACATGTTCATTGAGATCCGCGGAGAGTCCGCAGGTGATTAATATTATTTTCCGGGTGAAACATTATACTTTAAATACTTCAAGCAGTCGGTTCTTGAATTGTTCTTCATAAATTTTTCCATAATTGACAGTCTCTATGGCTCGGGGAAGAATTTTAACAAACTTTGTTTTTTCATTCTCCCAATTTTCCAATATGGATTCCGCAATTGTTGATCCGGTATGGAACTGGTGATTAACCGGATATTTGAAAATCAGATCTTCGTCGGACAGTTTTAGCTCGTCTATCTTTACATATTCCGAATTCAAATTTTTCTCAACTTGGGAGCGGTTATAATTGCCGGCAGAACCTCTTCGCTGATTCCCTCAGCAAAATGCTGCTCGAATTTTACCGAGTGTGGATTTATTTTTTGCTTCGGTCTAAAAATAAATTTCGGTTTTCATTTTTGGCAGTAAAAATAGACAGATCAATATTTTTTTCTAAGCTCCGGATCCCGGGTCGCGATTCCAACCGGACATGTATTTAAGTGGCACTGCCTTGCCATGACGCAGCCTACAGATACAAGCGCCGATGTACCGAAATCGAATTCTTCGGCACCAAGCATAGCCGCAACAACAACATCTCTTCCGCTTTTCAGTCCGCCGTCCACGCGCAAAGTAACCATATTCCTTAAACTGTTTTCGGTTAAGGTCCTGTGAACTTCAAAGAGACCGAGCTCCCACGGAAGACCGGTGTGCTTCAGAGAACCGAGCGGACTTGCTCCCGTTCCGCCGTCGTTTCCGCTTATTAATATAATTTCCGCGCCTGCTTTTACGACTCCAGAAGCAATAATTCCTATTCCAGGCTGGGAAACAAGCTTAACACAGATATTCGCTCTCGGGTTTACCTGTTTAAGATCATAGATCAGCTGGGCAAGATCTTCTGTACTATATATACCATGGTGAGAGGGAGGCGAAATCAACGGAACGCCGGGTGTAGTATGCCCGCTGTTTGCGATTGACAATGTAACTTTTTCCCTCGGAAGCTGGCCGCCTTCACCCCGTCTGGCCCCCACACCCGGTCCGAAATTAGATTTTGTAAGAACTACCCATTTTCTCCGGTAAGGCGTGCAATCTGCAAAAGATAAAATCTTAAAAGGTCCTGCTGCTTTGGCGAAAGCGCCTGTTCTTCAATCTTTATTATTCTTTCCACTTCCTTTATTGCCCTAACTATATTTATGGGTACTTCAACCATTCCCTCGGAAACCGAGGATAGATATTCAAATGCGGCAGCAAGAAATTGACGCATATTATCATCGCCGGACATTCGGAAAAAACTGCTTATCTCAGTGGAGAATTTTAATTTTTTAGGCGCAAATGGTAATTCTTTTGTGCTGCTATTCGCCGATAACGAATGCAGAGCAACCGCCAATTCGGAGAAGCTCGCAACTCTCTGAAATACGGGCTGTTCAAGAAGATCCCAGCTTTTTTCTCTCCACATTTTAATATGAACCGGCACGACAAGAAGATTTTTCATAGCATCAATCCATTGCGGATCGACTTTACCTTTTATTGATGAAAGAACTGCTTCCGGATCCGTATTGAACAAATTTGACTGAAGAAGAACGGCTAGATCGGGGCGAAGGGTCGGCAATAGATCAGGAATAAATTTTCCGTTCTCAAAAAAATCGGTTACATCCAGCCCGTGTCTTCTCATTAATTCACGCTGGAAAAGATAAAGGTACGTGTTCATTGAATCGATATCTTCACGCAATGCCACAAAAGCAGAATTGGCGGCAGGAAATGCTTTTTCCAATTTATTCAGATAGATCAGATCATAATCATGATAAATTCTTAAGGAATGTAAAATTTCATAAACGGGCAGGTTGGGCAGAATCCTGTCTTCTATTAATGCAACGGCTTCCCCTTCCGAAAAATCTTTTTGGGAAAAAATATTCAGGGCTCTGAATAAACCCGTTGTTAACTGATTAATTCCGAGCACAGCCGTCTGAGATTGATTATGAGCAATTGCCCTTAGCATGCTTCCGTATCGGGAAAAAGGAATTGTCTCCGAAATTTTTTCGAGAATTTTCTGTCCAGCGCTTTCGGAGACTCCCTGTCCGGGACGTATGGTCGGCCTATCCCTCAGCGGCGGTGTGGTTCTTGCAATGAAATATGAAATTATATGAATTCCAAAAACGTCTTCTTCCCGTCCGTACAGTATTTGTCTGAAATTCTCAGTTACGATAGAAAGAAATTCATCAAACAGAATATCTTTTCTTCCGATTGTAAGTCTTTCCAGTTCCTGAAGGCCGCGCGACCGGAATTGCAGACGTGTTTCAACCAGAGGTTCCCCGGCACGGATAATTTCCGTCTCGTAAAATTTTTGTGATTCTTTCGCATGAAAAAGAATCTGAGCCAATTCTCCGGCGGGAATATTCCGGAAGTTTTCGGAAAGACCGCTTTGGAAAGTACGCAGATCCCCTCCGGCAAAAATTCCCATCAATGGAGTCGTGGCATACCCGGTGCTTTTCTTTGTAGATTCCTTTAAGTGAGTTGAAAATCTTCTTTGTGAGTCGGTGGAATTTGAAAACGCCGCAGATCCCGCGACGGCAGAATAATAACCTCCCTGACGCTGCATCGGTTCCCCGCTTCCCATTTTCATTCTTACTGTTCCGCTCAATCCTTTTTCAGCGAGCCAGGAAGTCAGATCATATTTTGCTTTTTTGTAAAGCATCATTCCGGCAGCCTGCCCAACTTGCTGACTAAGGTCCGATCCGGCGACGAATACTTCACAAATAATTTCAAGGAATCGTTCACCTGTGTCTTGGTTTAGCCTTCTGCTCTGCAGCGAATGCTCCCAGATTTTATTAAGATAATTATTAAGTCCTTCAACAGTATCCAGCTCTTCAAATAGCGGAATCAGCCATAGCGGCGGATTTTCTTTGTTTAAATTTTTACGCTGACCCTGTTCCCTTCTCGACCTGATTTTCCTGTCGAGGGCGATCAAAGCCTCAGGTTTTGTTGACATGCTTACCTGCAGCGCCAGGATCATGCCGGGATTATCATACTTGCCTGCAATTTCATTAATCTCATTTATATTATGAACGGTGGTATCCATCGCGAACTGATCCTGCGAGGTAATCATTTTCTGATGAATCCGGGGTGTTATTATAAATCTTTTCATCAAGTCTTTATAAAGACACGCCTCAAGCAGCAGTTCTTTGTTGCCGATATTCTTTTCAATCTCAGGCAGAAGAGAGTTTAATGTTTTCCTGATTTTCTTGTTCAGCGAGAAATAGTATTCGAGAGCTTTTCTTCTCTGCTGGCGAAGCTCGATCATTTTTCGTTCAAGACGGTCATTGTGATGCCACAATGAAGTAAGCGGATCCCGGGCAACATGCAGTTTCATTCCGAGCTGTCTGAAACGGCCGGGTTTAAGGTTGAATGGAAGAACGCCCCTGTATCTTTTTTCAAGCTGATGGGTAAGTTCCGTAATCTCTTTGAGCAATTTAGAGAAGCGTAAATTGGTTTCGGGAAATTTTTCTATTTCCCCAAGCAGAAAAGAATCAATTTTAATTGAACTTTCTTGTTTGAGAATAAGATTCAGCAATTTTGACTGCCGGGAAATATTTTCTATTACAACCGACGCAACAAGACTGTGCCCCTGACCCGAAGGTCGGTTGCTTCCGTCCCAATCTCCCCAGAACGAGTGAAAGACCTGATATGATTTATCAGAATAAAGTCCGGTATAATTTTCAGCCGCTATGAATGATTTTAAGTCTGTCAAAAGTTCCGCAGGTTCATCACCCGATACAATAGCAACATTCAATCCTAAAAATTCTTTAACCAATTCAGCGGAAGATTTTTTAAGAATAGACTCGGTAATGTTTTTATTCCTGATTGCGAGGTCGATCATCTCTTCGAAGAGCAGTTCCAGTTTAAGCGAGTACATCTGCGTAGGATGGACGGTACGGTCATATAATCTTTCTTTAAAAACTTTCTTTCTTCTTTCAAGATTATCTTTGTAAAATTCATTTTGCAGCATTCCGATAAGATTTTTTCCCTTATCAGCCAGGGATTTTTCCATCAGGTCAAAGGCGATGGTAAGCCTGTCGCGGAATCTCTGTTTGAATAGAGAAAGTCTTTCCGGTAAAAAATCAGTTTCAAAGCGCGCCTCATAGTTCCGGTTCTTCAACTGGCCGCTGTATGAATTCAATTCTATCCGGAATCTTTCTTTCGAAAAATTCAGTATGCTTTTTTCAATCTCATCCCATTTATCAAAATATTCAGTCCTTGAAATTAATTTTTTTTCAGAACCTTGATTAAGAATAAATTTTTTCCTGCTGTAATTCGCAGATTCTTCTGCAATCATTCTATTAAGGTCAATCAGAACGCGTCTGGTTTTTTTCAACAGAATGGATGCATTGTCGGCGCCGCCGAGCGTCAGGCGAAAAGTTTTTCTGCCCCGTTCAAATCCCTTTTCTGTGCGCGCAAAAGTTGAAAGCGGAAGAAGCCCTATTCCCTGTCTGGCCAATCCCGATGCAAGCCAGTCGAGAGATAATCCATCGGGAAGTCTGTCAATTATCATTTGCGGGTACATGCTCCCCTTGGGGGACGTAATGCTTATTTCGAACCGGTTTCTTTCTTTAGGCAGAATATTCACCGCTTCCCGGATCGAATTCATTCTTTCGTAAAATATTTTATTACGCAGACGCCAGTATGAATTAACAGTCTCTGCCCTGTTTCTGTAAAACAGATAAGTTAAAAACAGAGCGGCAGTGTTCGGTTCGATTGATGCATTAATCTCCTTAAATTTTTTGTGTATCCCGGGATGCCTTATTTCCACCACGGATAATCTGGCCCCGGCCAGAGAGTCGGTTTTAGAAACCGAATGCACCGTGATCAGATAATCTGTCTCTTCGCTCCCAAGGTAGCCGGAGGCCTGCAGTTCATCGGCCAACTGACGGATCGTTTTGATTTTCCGCAGCCTGTCCGCCGGTTCTACGTTCTGATATGATAAATCGTCGATGACAAATATTTTTCTTTCAAGAAGCCACTTAGTTAGCCGTGTAACCGATTCCGGGGCGAATTCCTGACCGGTGGCATTATGTGGATTATTAAGAACAACAGCGCCATAAGTTTTCCAATTCGGGTCCCTCAGAATTTTATCCTTAACCATCTCAATCATCGCATCAACATCAAGCTCATAATCATCCGTAAGCGGAACAACGCAAACCGAAGGAAAACAATGTTCGTAAGTCCAGCTTAAATCCGGAATGATGACTTCTTTAATGCCACAATGAAATCCCAGCAATCCCAATCCAGTTCTTGAAGAACCGCTAACCGCTACCGTACTCGATTTTCTATACTCGGGATGATGTTTCAGAAACGAGAAAAGGAAACTATTTGCCAATTCATCATTCCACTCAACTGAATTGATATTCTTAACATACTTATCCAACAGTTCTTTTGAATCGATATCTGAATAAAGATCATAAGGAAAAAGAGAGGTATATTTTTCAATTTTTCCGGTTAGGTAATTTTCATCATAAATTTTTCTTTCAAGAAGACTTTCTATCTTGCCGGCACTTTTATCTACAATTCCGGAAAGTTTTTTCTCCGCATCTTTAACATAAGCGGATGCAAAGGCAACACTGTCAGAGTGAAGATTGGATTCTTCATAAGCCGGTTCAATTTCTATTGCGGTTTTATTTTGATCATGATCTTCCCTTAGAAGATTTTCCTTCAATATATATGAGAGGAATTCGGCTTCTGAAGCGGAGGGAGTACCCTTCAGCTGGAACTGAACAGTTTCCATCACTCTTATATAATCAGAGTTCCCGGCTATGAATACAGTTGAGAGATTATTTAACACCGGGGAAAATATGCCGGGGGTTAAAAACCGCACTACCCGGTTGATCATTTTAGCTTCGCGGGCAAGTGAAAGATGATTGGGGGCATTATTTATCTCAACGAAAAAGAGGGGAAATTCAAGTCCCAGCAGGCGCAGTTTTCTTCTGGTTTCTTCTTTTGTTTCTTTGCCCAATAGGAGAAAGACCGGAATAGTGTCTGATTGATCGAAATTTCTCTGCAGATCGCCGATCAGTTCATCTTCAATATTTGAAGAGGCAGTTATCTTTAAATTCTGAAATGTCTTCAGGTGTTCGGGAAGCTTGATGCAGTAGGTATAAACAGAGGCAGTATTTGAAATCAGGAAATTTGACAGAGAATGAAATAATAGCCGTATAGCTTCGAATACACCACCTGACGAGAGGATTATTTCTCTTTTCCCTGTGATCTCTCCCAGATCATATGAAAGGGGCTCCTGCTGATTTTTGATAAGCCATTCATTAAAATAATTGACAAGAAAGCCCGGATTTTTTTTGTTGAATCCGCCGCGCGGCATGTAAGGGGCGCTCTTTTTTATCAGGTCCAGAAAAAGCTGAAGCTTCACAGATTCCTTTTCATCCCAGCCGAGCTCAGTTCTGATCAACTCCGGATTATTCACGGAGAGATTTTGATCATCTATCGCCAATCCGAGAACTATTCTTAAAAAAGCTGACGACAGGACATCATCCTGCACAGGATTTCCGATATGAAAGTTAACGCGCTCTTCGGCCGCGACCGATGAAGATGCGGTTGCCTCGCTCACCTCCGATACCCTTGCTGCCTTTATCGGCCGGAGTTTAAAATATTCCAGTGGATCTGTGTGTTGTTTCATTTATTATTTATTCGATATTCTCATTTATTTATTTTTCTTTTCATCGTTCTTTTGTGAAGAACTGTTAACTGCATTCTGGAAATATTTTTGGAACATGCTGATTAAGTCCGAGCCCTGTGAAATATCGTTGGGTGAAAGAGAAATTATGGTCCTGGCATTTTTTAATGATTGACTTGCTTCGGCTAATCTTGCCGCCTGTGGAGTAAGCATTAACAATTCTGGATTTTTCTTAAGCATTTCCAGCTCCTGATTGTCGAATTCAAGCTGCATTTTTTTTCTTTTCAATTCATCTTCCATTCTTTGCTGGGCAAGTTGGGATTCTTTTTCCATCTGATTTTTTTTCAGTTCATATTTCTTCATTTCGAGTTCATTTTCCATCACCGCAATTTCTTCATCAGCTCTAAGTTTTGTTTTAGCCGCAGAAATTCGCGCCTTCTGATTCAACAATTCAGTCTGCTCGATAATTCTTGCAGATTCCTGCCGGCGCATTGAGTCTGATATTTCGGGATCAAGCGCTTCCAAAGACTGAACTGTGAGAGAAATAACTTCAAGACCGAATTTATCGGCCCGGGCAGTTACCTTTTCGTGCAGATAGTTAGAGATATTCTCAGAAGATAATTCCTCAATTCCATATTTTTCGGCATGTTCTTTTACGAGATCATGAATTACTATTTCGAGTTCCTTTACGGCTTTTGCCGGCGCGGTGCTATTCCAGCCGCCGACACGTATCAGCGTTGAAATATTTTTCAAGGATGCGGCTACGGTAGCAGAAAGTTTGATTTTAATATCGAGATTGCCTTTTGCCGCCGCTTCAACACTTAATTGAGTCGATTGTGTTGTGTTAGACAATGCAAGACAAAAATGACGGGGATAAAACCGACTCTTGCGGAATTCAATTTTTCCCTTCGATTCGAAAAGAATTATCTGATCCGGTTTCCGCAAACGGTATTCATAAATAAAAATTATTACCGCCGCGAATAATAAAATACCTGTGATAATCCACATAGTTCTTTCTCCTAATGATTTTAATCTTTTATCAGATGATTTTTGAGATTTGATGAAGATAGTTTAAAATCTCACTTAAAAACGTAAATTCAAGATAGAGTGACGGCCAATTTCTGTTTGCCCGATCCGGCCGACAATATACGAAATCCGGCCTGATGGTTTTTGCTTTTAGGCATTATCCGGTTCTGAAAAACTTTTCTTAGATTATAAATTCACGGCCGATCAACCGGTGTAAACATTTTTTCACTTTCAATTTTAAAAAGCTTGTAGTTGATGCTGTCGCACAACGCCTGCCAGCTTGCTTCGATAATATTTTCCGAAACTCCAACCGTAGACCAGGTTTCGATTCCATCGCCGGATTGAATCAGAACCCGGACCTTCGCAGCGGTACCGTTTTTCTCATCCAGTACCCGAACCTTGTAATCGAGCAGTTTTATTGAGGCGATATCCGGATAAAATCTGAGAAGTGCCTTGCGCAATGCGTTATCAAGAGCGTTTACCGGTCCGTCTCCGTTGGATGCCGTATGCTCAATTTCACCGTCAACTTCGATCTTTAAGACAGCTTCGACGCTTGAATGATTCTGATTATCAAAAGCTACATGGATTTTTGAATCAAGCAATTTAAAAAACGGCGAAAACTCGTTTGTCTCGGAACGAAGCATCAACTCGAATGAAGCTTCGGCCCCGTCGAACTGATAACCTTCATACTCAAGAGACTTAATATGCCTAACCAGTTTTTTGCTTAGATCGTTCTCTTCGGAAAGGTCAATTCCGAATTCTTTTGCTTTATACTTTATGTTGCTCTGGCCGGAAAGATCAGATACCAGAACTCTCTGTTTATTGCCTACAGATTTAGGACTAATGTGTTCATACATTTTGCTATCCTTCATTACCGCGCTTACATGAATTCCCCCTTTGTGGGCGAACGCAGATTTGCCTACAAACGCGGCGCGGGTGTTCGGGGCAAGATTCATCAATTCACTTACATAGTTTGACAACATTGTAAGTTCATCCAAATTTAAATTCTGTTTGGTCTTCAGATTCATCTTTAACATCAGGTTTGGAATTATGCTGATCAGGTTTGCGTTACCGCATCTTTCTCCGACTCCATTAACCGTGCCCTGTACATGAACAGCACCGGCCTCAAGTGCAATTAGGGAATTTGCCACGGCAAGTTCGCCATCATTATGAGTATGAATTCCGATTGGTTTATTTATTGCCCCCTCAACCTCTTTAACAGCATCATAAATTTCATTGGGGAGCGAACCGCCGTTTGTATCGCACAGCGTTATTACGTCCGCGCCGGCTTCCTGCGCGGCTCTAATCATTTTCAACGCGAACTGTTTATCATTTTTAAATCCGTCGAAAAAATGCTCAGCGTCAAATACAACTTTTCTGCCATGTTCTTTTAAATATAGAACAGATTTGTAGATTAGCTCTTCATTTTCGGATTCGGATAATCCAAGTCCCTTTTCGGCATGAAACCTCCAGGTTTTTCCAAATATTGAAACGATTGGAGTTTCCGCCTTCAGAAGCGCATTTAAATTCGAATCATCCAAAATTTTATCCGGGAATCTTGCTGTCGATCCAAACGCGCAGATAAGGGCCTTTTTTAATTTTAGTTTTGCGACTTTTTGAAAGAACTCCTCGTCGCGCGGATTACTGCCCGGCCAGCCGCCTTCTATTATATCAATTCCAAATTCATCAAGTTTTTGGGCAATGCTAAGTTTGTCATTGATGGAAAGATTAACTCCTTCCCCCTGGGTTCCGTCGCGGAGTGTTGTATCGAACAATTCTATGTATTCGGATTTCATTTTGCTTCTCTAATAAATAATAAATTTCATATCATCCCGGAAGTGCGGGCGAATTCAAATAAACCGCCTGCCGCGACAATTTCAAAAACATCTCCAAGCGGATTAAGCTGATAAATTTTTCCGTCGGTGTGATTAGTTAACCGGTTCTCTTCGACATTGAGTTCAACCTGATCTCCCGTTTTAATTTTGTCGTTAAGCTTAAGCTGACTTTCGTACGGAATCACAAATCCGCCGTCAACAGAGTTCCGGTAAAATATTCTGGCATAAGATTGGGCGATAACAACTTTCACTCCGGCAACCTGAAGCGAAAGGGGCGCGTGTTCACGCGATGATCCACAGCCGAAATTCGTACCGCCAATAACTATGCTGTACTCTGATTTATGATCATCCCCTTTTATAAACGGTATTCCTCCGTCCGGCAATCCCGCTTTTTCTACAGGGACACTTGAAAGTGCGTAGTGGCCGTATTTTTTTAATTCTTCGGGGTCGTTTGTGCTGTAGACAAGATGTTCCGCAGGAATTATTTGATCGGTATCGATATTATCTCCTAAAACATATGCCTTGCCGATTATTTTCTTTTCCATAATAATTTCCTATACCAAACTGTATTATAAGAGCTCTCTTGGATCTGTTATCACACCTCTTATTGCGGAGGCGGCGACAGTCAGCGGTGATGCCAAATATACCTGTGACGATTTGCTTCCCATTCTTCCGGGGAAATTTCTATTTGTTGTCGATATTACAACATCACCTTCCACACTTCTTCCAATTGTATCAGAAGGACCGCCGAGACAGGCGGCGCAAGAGGATTCCGCAAGAATGCAGCCGGCGTTTTCAAAAATATTTTTAAGAGAAAAGCCCTTAATGGTTTCTTCTTCCAGCTGTTTTGCTACAGCAGTGCTTGCGGGAACAACAAATGTGGTTACTTTCACTTCGTTGCCTAACAGAATTTCTGCGGCGTACCTGAAATCGGTTATCTTTCCTCCCGTACAAGAGCCTATATAGCATTTTGTCAATTTGGTGCCTTCGACATTGCGTACCGTGTCCCTGTTATCGGGGCTGTGTGGTTTTGCAACCAGCGGTTCAATTTTTGAAACATCGTATGAATATTTTGAATGATAGACTGCATCATCGTCACTCTTAAACTCATCATATTCATCAACTCCGATGTCGCCAAGATAATTTTTCGTGGTTTCATCAACCGCAATTATTCCATTCATTCCGCCTGCTTCTATGGCCATATTTGTTAAAGTCATCCTTTCGTACATTGAGAGAGAATTTACCGCCTCGCCATCGAATTCCATTGCTCTATAGGTGGCTCCGTCTGTTCCGATATCTCCAAGTATCTGAAGGATCAAATCTTTGGCGGTTAAATACCCCGGCATTTTTCCATAAAATGTAAACTTCATCGACTCCGGAATTTTCTCCCAGATTTTTCCCGTTCCAAGAATAAATGCGGCGTCGGTATTTCCAACTCCGGTCGCGAACATTCCGAAAGCTCCCGATGTACACGTGTGAGAGTCCGTCCCGAACAATACAGTTCCGGGAACATTATAGCCTTCTTCCGCCAGAGCAATGTGACATACACCTTTATAGCGTTCTGTTCCGACATCATAATAGTTCGGTAAATCATATTCACTTGCAAACTGGCGAAGTATATCAACATTTCTGTTCGCGTGAGAATTTTTTGTGAATATATAATGATCCGGAAAAATCACCAGCTTTTCTTTATCCCAGATTTTTGCCTTCTCGCCGAATTCTTTTTTCCAGATCGCAATCGTAGGAGGTCCGCAAACATCGTGCGTCATGAGAACATCAACATCGAGCCAGACATTCTCGCCGGGTATAACTGAAGTACGTTTTGAGGATTTTGCTAATATTTTTTCAGTGATGGTCATTCGCATAAAAATCTCTTTGTGTTTATTTGAGAGCGATTCCGTTCTCGTTTATTTCAACTTTTGTGTTTGCGAAAAGAAGAAACTGATTTATTGCCTGCAGATATGCCTTGGCGCTTGCTTCAATAATATCCGTTGAAGTTCCTCTTCCCGTAAATGAATTTTCTTCGCTCCTGATTCTGATTATTGATTCTCCAAGAGCCTGTCTTCCGGAAGTAACCGAGCGAACACTGTAAGATTCAACAGTAGGCTTTATGTCAAGCGCTCTTTCGATTGCGTTGAATACAGCGTCCACCGGTCCGTCGCCGGTTGATGATTCCTGAATAACTTCCTCTCCCGTTTTAATTCTAACGGTAGCTGTCGGGATAGTATTAGTTCCTGCATTAACGTGCATATATTCAAGTTCGTAATATTCTTCCGTTTTAAAAATTTCATCTCCCATTAAAACTCTGAGATCGTCATCAAACACTTCTTTCTTTTTATCCGCCAGGTCAACAAACGCGTTATAAACTTTTTGCAATTCCTCTTCGGTCAGATGATATCCTAATTCCTTCAGTCTTACTTTTAAGCCGTGTCTACCGGAATGTCTGCCTAAAACTATTTTTGTTTTATTTACGCCCACCGATTCCGGGGTCATTATTTCATACGTCTGTTTATTCTTGAGCATCCCATCCTGATGAATTCCCGATTCATGAGCAAAAGCATTATCCCCGACAATGGCTTTATTCGGCTGGACAACAATTCCCGTAAAGCCGGAGACCATTTTACTGGTATTATAGATTTCTGAAATATTAATTCCGGTGAAATAGTTTACAATATCTTTTCGAACTCTCAACGCCATAGCGATCTCTTCGAGAGACGCATTACCGGCCCGCTCCCCGATTCCGTTTATTGTACATTCAACCTGTCTCGCTCCGTTTTGAATAGCCGCAAGAGAGTTTGCAACGGCAAGACCGAGATCATTATGGCAATGAACACTTATAACGGCTTTATCTATATTTTTTACTCTTTTTTTCAATTCAAAAATTTTAGCTCCGAATTCTTGCGGAAAATTGTATCCGGTAGTATCGGGTATATTAACCGTTGTAGCACCCGCATCGATAGCCGCTTCAATAATGTCGGCCAGATAACCGATGTCCGTTCTTCCGGCATCTTCGGCTGAAAATTCAACGTCTTGTACAAATGTTTTTGCAAAAGCAACGGCATCGTATGACATTTTCAAAACGGTTTTTCTTTTCTCCTCAAGTGTAGCACCGTATTTGCTGTCGCCGAATTTTCCAAGAACATGAATATCGGACGTGCTTGAAAAAGTATGTATGCGGGGATTTTTGGCATTTCTCAGGGCATCGTAAGCAGATTTAATATCAACCTCTTTAGCCCGTGCAAGCCCTGCGACGATCACTTCCAGTTCACCGGCAATTCTTTTAACCGCTTCGAACTGTGCCGGTGAGGAGACGGGAAAGCCGGCTTCAATTACATCAACATTCAGCGCAGCCAGCTGACGCGCAATTTCAAGTTTTTCAAATACATTCAATGAGGCACCGGGAGATTGTTCCCCGTCTCTTAATGTTGTGTCGAAGATTATTATTTTTTCATCCATTCCAAACCTTTTATTTATAAATATTTTTTACAGAGTAAAAACGCCCAGAGCCTGTTCATTGTAAATTTCCGTGAAATAATTAATCACATGATCTGTCATCTGCTCTGTGGAGACCAATTCGCAGCCGACTGAATCAATATCACCCGTTCTTAAATTCTTCTGCAACGCTCGCTCAATTGCCTTCTCAATAATTTCCGCGGCTTTCTGCATTCCGAAAGAATAATTAAACATCATCGCCGCAGAGGAAATCGCAGCGATCGGATTTGCTCTGCCCCTGCCCGCAATATCAGGCGCGCTGCCATGCACCGGTTCATACAGCGAATACCTGTTCCCTAAGCTTGCAGAAGGAAGCATGCCGAGACTTCCGGTTATCATTCCGGCGATATCGCTCAAAATATCACCGAACAGGTTAGATGTAAGGAGAACATCAAATTGTCTTGGATTTCTAACAATCTGCATCGCAGCGTTATCGACGTACATATGATTCAATTCTACATCGGGAAATTCCTTGTGGACATCATTAACAACGTTTCTCCAGAATTGGGAGACTTCGAGGACATTAGCTTTATCAACCGAGGTAACTTTTTTTCCTCTTCCGCGTGCAGTTTTAAATGCCATTTTTGCTATGCGTTCTACTTCTACATGAGTATATACCATTGTATTGAAGCCGCGTTTTTCATCGAAACCCCGCGGTTCGCCGAAATAAATTCCTCCCGTTAATTCGCGAAGAACAATAAAATCCGTCCCGGTTAGAATTTCTTTTTTAAGTGACGATGAATCCGCCAGCGCATCATATACTTTCGCGGGGCGGATGTTCGCATAAAGCCCGAGAGCTTTTCTTAGTTTGAGCAATGCGGCTTCGGGTTTTAAGTTATGCGGAAGCGTTTCCCATTTCGGACCGCCCACAGCCCCGAGAAAAACCGCATCGGAATCATAGCATGTCTGGAGTACATCGTCGGTCAACGGAGTTTTATTTTTTTCATAGGAAGAGCCGCCGATCAATTCCGTTTTAAATTCGAGTGAAACATTAAAGCTCTCGGCGGCGACCTTCATTACTTTCACGGCCGCTTCTGTTACCTCGGGACCAATTCCATCCCCGGGAAGCAGAACAATCCTATAACTCATACTCCGACCTCTTCCTTTTTGTTTTTCTTAAAGAGCCAGCTCATCATTCCCCTCAATGTTTCGCCTACTTTTTCGATTGGATGCTCTCTGTTTTCTTTTCGCAGCTTATCAAAATTTTTGGAACCGGAGTTATATTCATCCAGCCATTCTTTTGCGAATTGTCCGCTCTGAATTTCCGAGAGAATTTTTTTCATCTCTTTTCTTGTTTCGGCCGTAATCAATCTGGAGCCCCTTGTCATTCCGCCATATTCAGCAGTATCGCTAACGGAATAATTCATTCTTGAAAGTCCCCCCTCGTAATAAAGATCGACGATCAGTTTCATTTCATGCATACATTCAAAGTAAGCGAGGTCGGGTGGATATCCTGCATCAACGAGAGTTTCAAATCCCGCTTTAATCAATTCCGCCGAACCTCCGCACAATACCGCTTGCTCTCCTAACAGGTCCGTTTCCGTTTCATTTTTAAAATTTGTTTCTATAACTCCGGAACGCGCGCCGCCGATTCCCTTGGACCACGCAAGCGCTAAACCTTTTGTATTGCCAGAAGGATCCTGATGAACAGCAATCAGGCATGGAACTCCGGATCCTTCAAGAAATGTTCTGCGGACTAAATGGCCGGGCCCTTTCGGAGCTATCATCATAACGTTTACATCGGCAGGCGGAACGATTTGTTTGTAGTGAATATTAAATCCATGACCGAAAGCCAATGTGTCGCCGGATTTCAAAGTAGGCCCAATTTCGCTTTCGTAAACCTCTCTCTGGTTTTGATCAGGCAAAAGCACCATGATTACATCCGCCCACTTAACTGCTTCGGGAACAGTTTTAACTTCGAGACCGGCATTCTCAGCTTTTTGCCATGATGAAGATGTTTTTCTTAAACCAACGCAAACATTCATTCCGCTCTCATGTAGATTTAAACTGTGAGCATGCCCCTGGCTTCCGAAACCGAGGACTGCGATTTTTTTTGAGCTTAGCAGATTGAGATCCGCATCCTGTTCGTAATAAACTTTCATTTTATTATTCCTTATTTATTATGTAACATTTTCTTTCTTTTGAATTTTCACCTGCTCGCCCCTTCTTAGAGCCACAATTCCGGTGCGGGCCATTTCTTTAATACCAAACGGGGCAAGCACATTTACGGCGGCATCAATTTTATCCGGCGGACCGGTAATCTCTATCATCATAGATTTGATTGTTATATCCACAATATTTCCCCTGAAGATGTCGCAGATATTTTTTAATTCCTCCATTGAGCCTTTATGCATACCCACCGAGATCAATGCAAGCTCTCTTTCCACGTGATAAGTTTCCGAAAGATCAACCACCTTGATTGTATCTACCAGCCGGTTAAGCTGTTTAACAACCTGATCGATAATCTGATCATCACCGTCGGTAACAATTGTCATGCGGGATACTTCCGAGATTTCTGTTTCACCCACGGAGATGCTTTTAATGTTGAATCCCTTGCCGCTGAACATTGTTGCAACGCGGTCGAACGCCCCAAAATGATTTTCAACAAGTACAGAGATTGTGTGTTTCATATTTATGTCATCCTTTTAGGATTTAAGCGTTTTACCATCATTTCAGAAATCGATCCGCCGGAAGGAACCATCGGAAAGACCATGTCCTCCTTTACAACTTTGAATTCGAGAAGAACCGGTTTGTTTTTTACGGCCAGTGCTTTATCTAAAAGAGATTCGACTTCTTTGGGGTTATCCGTTGAGTAAGATTCAATTCCGAATGCTTCCCCGACTTTTACGAAATCCGGATTACTTTTGCTCAAATCAGTAAAGCTGAATTTTTCAGCATGAAACAATTCCTGCCATTGCCTCACCATTCCGAGAAAACTGTTATTGATGATTATAAATATCACAGGTACGCTGTAAGCCGACGCGGTAATCAACTCCTGAATGTTCATCTGAAATCCGCCGTCGCCGCTTATGGAGATAATCTGTTTATCCTTAACCGCAAATGAGGCTCCTATTGCAGCGGGAACAGAAAATCCCATCGTGCCCAATCCTCCGCTGGTAAGGTTTGTGCGCGGATAATTGTACTTAAAGTACTGAGCGGTCCACATCTGATGCTGGCCGACGTCTGTTACAATTACAGCTTCGCCTTTTGTTTTTTCTGACAGTTTTTCAATAATATATTCTGTTCTAAGCCTTCCATCTTTATCCTCGTAGACCAGGGGGCATTCATCTTTCCAGGAATTAATCTGCGCCCACCATTCCCCGGTATCCGGTGATTTGGAAATTTCAGACGCCATCTCGGCAAGAATATGTTTAACATCTCCTACTATCGGTAAATCGACAACAACATTTTTATCAATGCATGTAGGATCAATATCAACATGAATTTTGTAAGCATTTGTCGCAAACGTTTCAACTTTTCCCGTAACCCTGTCATCGAACCGTGCGCCGAGAGAAACAAGAACATCGCAATTGTTCACCGCCTGGTTTGCCCAATAAGTTCCATGCATTCCCAGCATACCGAGAGATAATTCATCGGTTCCGGGAAAAGCACCAAGACCCTGGAGTGTCATTGTAACAGGCAATTTATTTTCGTGGGCAAAAAGCGACAGCTCTCTAAAACCTCCGGACATAATCACTCCGCCGCCGACATAAAGAAGGGGTTTTTTTGCGGCTGCAATTACTTCCGCTGCTTTTTTAATTTGATTTACATGCCCCTTATAATTCGGTTTGTATCCTCTTATTTCAACATCCTCCGGATAAACAAATTCACAATAAGAATTAATTACATCCTTGGGCAGATCAACAACAACCGGTCCCGGTCTTCCCGTGCATGCTATATAAAAAGCCTTGCGAATAGTTGAGGCAAGTTCTTTTATGTCCCTTACAAGAAAATTATGTTTTGTGATCGGGCGCGTGATTCCAATTATGTCGGCTTCCTGAAAAGCATCGTTTCCTATAAGATGTGAGGGCACTTGTCCCGTAAAGACCACTATCGGAACTGAGTCCATATACGCGTCAGCAATTCCGGTGACTGTGTTAGTTGCCCCCGGACCTGATGTGACAAGAACAACTCCCGGCTTTCCGGATGCTTTTGCATAACCTTCGGCCGCATGTACCGCTCCTTGTTCATGACGGACAAGGATATGCTTAAGAAAATCAACATCATAAAGATGTTCATAAAGTTTTAGTACGGCTCCCCCCGGATAACCAAAGATATATTCGACTTTTTCGCGCCTCAAACATTCAAAGAATATATCAGCGCCTGCCATTAATTTTTCTGGAGTTTTCATTTTCAGTTCTTTCCGCTGTGATTGTCAAAATTTTTTAGTACCGCGCCGGTGTTTGCCGAGGAGACCATTCTCGCATAGCGGGCAAGGTAACCGGATTTAATCTTTGGCTCGAACAAAGGAAGTTCACTTAATCTTTTTGATATTTCCTCATCGTTCAATTCAACATTTATCGTTCTGTCTGGAATATCAATTTTAATGATGTCTCCATTTTGAATAGCGGCGATAGGCCCCCGCTCAGCCGCCTCCGGAGAAATATGCCCTATGCATGCGCCTCTTGTTCCGCCCGAAAATCTTCCGTCGGTTATCAGAGCAACTTTATCCCCCAGCCCCAATCCCATTATTACACTGGTAGGAGAAAGCATTTCCGGCATACCGGGACCACCTTTCGGACCTTCATACCTTATGACAACAACGTCTCCCGGTTTTACTTCTCCTTTTAAAATTCTCTCAACCGCTTCTTCCTGCGATTCAAATATTCTGGCGGGTCCAGAAAAAACTTTCATTTCTTCGCTGACTGCTCCTGTTTTTACAACGGATCCGTCCGGGGCAATATTTCCAAACAGTATTGAGAGTCCGCCGGTTTTAGAATAAGGATTTTCAACAGTTTTAATTACAGTGCTGTCAAGAATTTTAGATTCTGAAATATTTTCGCCGATAGTTTTTCCGGTAACTGTGGGGCAGGATAAATCGAGCACTCCCGCTTTCGAAATTTCGTTCAGTATCGCGGAAATTCCCCCTGCTCTGTCAACATCTTCCATGTGAACATTTTTTGTTGCGGGACTTACTTTGCAGATATATGGCACACTATCAGAAATATCATTTAAAATTTTCAAATCAAAATCTATATGAGCTTCATTTGCAATAGCGAGCGCATGGAGGACTGTGTTGGTGCTTCCGCCCATTGCCATATCAAGAGCGAATGCATTAATAAAAGATTTTCTCGAAAGTATTTTACTTGGTTTAAGATCTTTCTCAACAAGGTACATGATCTGCTTCGCCGCTTTAACAGCAAGTACTTTTCTTTGAGGTGAAACCGCAAGGATTGATCCGTTACCGGGAAGGGCAAGCCCCAAAGCTTCCATCAGGCAGTTCATGGAATTTGCGGTGAACATACCCGAACAGGATCCGCAGGTAGGACATCCGAAGTTTTCATACTCTAATAATTTTTTCTCATCTATTCCTCCCGCCTGGAATTTCCCGACCCCTTCAAAGACGGAAATCAAATCTACTTTTTCACCATCCGGAGTTACACCGGCCTTCATCGGGCCGCCGGAAATAAAAATTGTAGGAACATCAATCCGCACCGCCGCCATCAGCATGCCGGGAACAATCTTGTCGCAGTTGGGAATACAAACCATTCCATCGAGACGATGAGCTTCAACAACCGTTTCAACGCTGTCGGCAATCAATTCGCGGCTCGGCAAAGAATAGCGCATTCCAAGATGCCCCATTGCAATTCCGTCATCAACACCGATAGTGTTGAATTCAAATGGAACTCCGCCGGCTTCGCGTACCGCTTCTTTAATAACTCTGCCGAATTCCTGAAGATGCACATGACCGGGAATTAAATCTATATAAGAATTACAGATACCAATAAAGGGTTTGTTGAAATCCGCATCACTTTTGATGACGCCGGTTGCTTTCAATAGGCTTCTGTGTGGAGCTTTTTCAAACCCTTTTTTGATTAAATCAGACCGCATTGAATCTCCGAAATAAAAAAACCTTCAGAAATTTCTCAGGGTTCGGTTAACCCCAATCTGATCATTTGCTTAAATATATTTTGATATGAATTTGGAATTAACCTATTATTTTCAGCCTTGTATGGTAATTAGAATACCAAGAAGGCTAAGAATAATAATAATCCCTAGGAGAATAATTGAAGGTGAGTTAGTAATAGAAAAAGACGCAGCGCCACTGATACCCGTTCCGGTACGTGCGAACAAAGAATCAATATTTAGCGTTACGTTTTTCATTTTAGTTTTATCGTGGGACGAAGATAGCATTAGAAAAATGTCATGTCAAGAGAAAAAATATAATATCGATTTTTTTTTAAAGATAGAGAATTAAATCGGGCGTCCAAGTCGGATACTAATTTAATTTCATTCCGGATAAATTATTTTTACCAGGCTAAATATCTCATCAATCAGAAAATCGGGTTTCTGTTTTTTTAATTCTTCGCGGGATCTGTATCCGTACGAAACTCCGCATGTCATTGCGCCGGCATTCTGTCCGCATTGAATATCCATTTCAGAGTCTCCCACCATAAGAATGTTTCTGACATCTATATTTATGTCACTGCAAATTTTTAAGAGCGGTTCAGGCGATGGTTTATGGGCAATTCCCGGACGGCGGCCCATTACATAATCAAATTTATCAAATAAAGAAAAATGCTTTAAAATTTTTTCCGCCTGATCCTGCCCCTTAGTTGTAAGCAGGCCGATTTTGAGTTTATTTTCACGCAGCTTCTTTAAAATGTCCTCAACTCCCGGATAAACAAAGGAGCGATTGATGAAATCAAAGTAGACGGATTTATAAACATTTATAAACTGTTCGAAATCCGGAACAGAGAAACCAAATTCTTCAAAAATATCTTCGAAGTGGAGTCCGATCATATTATAAAATTTTTGTTCCGGCATTTCTGTCATGATGCCAATTTCTTTAAGGGAATGTTGGGTTGCTTTATATATGGTTTCATGGGACCTGATTAGAGTTCCATCCAGGTCAAACACAACAAGATTTATCGTCATTAAAATATGCCGTTAAAATTAGTGAACAGAAATCAATTGCGTGCTGCCGGTAAAATTCAAATAGGCCAGGCGCCGATAATAATTCCGAATATGAGAATTACAATCAGATGATGGCCCGAATCGACTAATAGCAGTTTTACGGACTTTCCTTCGAACATTGAGTTGATAATCATAGGCGCAAGAATAAAACCGAACCAGCATAAAAATGATAGCCGGATTCCGGATGCAACGGTAGTTGCATTAATGTGCGCCATCACTTGAGCCAGAGAAAAAGCAATGAACAAATTGCACAGAAACGCGATACCGTAAGTTTTAATTGGGTTGAAATCTTTTTTTAATTCTTCTTCGGATTTATCGATCTCTTCCATCCATGTTCTTCCAAGAAGGATCGGACTGTACCAGACAAATCCGATAATCATAGAAACTACCCCGCAAACCAAAACTGCTAAATAATTAACCTGTAATATTACCGGCATTTATCCTCCTGAAGTATAAATATTATTCCCCCTTATTGATTGTAGATCCGGAATTAAAATTTTTATTAAACGAAAACCGGTTTATTCTTTGTAAATCATTACAACCGGCGATTCGTTATTCAGATAATATCCGCGGTACATTCCGCTCGTATTAAAAGGCATTGCAATATTACCGTTTTTATCTATGGCAATTATTCCCCCATCACCGCCTAATTTACCAAGTTTATTTACAGTTACTTCGGAAGCCGCATCAATCAATGATAAATTTTTATATTCCATTAAGGCGGATATATCCCGCGCGACGCCTAAACGGATAAAATATTCACCGTGGCCCGTTGCAGAAATTGCGCAAGTATTATTATTGGCATAAGTGCCTGCGCCTATAATGGGGGCGTCGCCGACCCTTCCGAATTTTTTCATCATCATTCCGCCGGTGGAAGTTCCCGCCGCAAGATTTCCGTGTTTATCAAGAGCAACAGCACCGACCGTTCCGTGTTTTTCGGTTTTCTTTTTTTCTTCTTCCCGCTTTAATATTCTCTGATAAGATTCCCATCTTTCTTTGGTGATGAAATAACTGTTCTCGACCATTTCAATATTATTTTCTTTTCCGAACTCTTCTGCGCCCTCTCCGACCATCATGACATGCGGCGATTTTTCCATAACTAAACGGGCTAAATTAATCGGATTTTTTACATGCTTCACTCCGGCGACCGCGCCGGCCATCAAATTTTTTCCATCCATTATTGACGCGTCAAGTTCGGCGGCTCCTTTTTCGGTGAGCACTGCACCCTTACCCGCATTGAAAAGAGGTGAATCCTCCATGATATTAATAGAGGCGTTTACTGCGTCTAAAGCGGCGCCCCCGCTGCTTAGAATTTTATGACCCGCTTCAAGAGCTTCATTCAATTTCGCAATGTACTCCGCTTCCCTGTCAGGAGTCATATTGGCTTTTATTATAGTGCCGGCGCCCCCATGAATTACTATTCCGAATTTTCCGGACTGGGCGAATACCGGTTGTGAAAAGAAAATTGCCAAAATGAAAATAATTTTTATGATGTAATACTTCATAATTGCTCTCATCTCCTGAAATGGGTTTCAAATTATCTACACAGACTCTAAAAATCAATTTTAGAACAGGATTATAAATGCTATGAAATGTTTTGCTTAATAGATAAATTTAAGCAACTATAATATAAACAGGTGGAGCAGATATGAAGCCCCGACATATTTTATTCTTATTCCTCGCGGTAATTGTATTTCCCGATCTCGTCAACGCCCAGGGAAAGAAAAAGAAAGATGTTTATGAATTCGAGATTGTTAAAGAAATAATGACTACTCCGGTTAAAAATCAGGCAAATACCGGAACATGCTGGTCATTCGCCACGACTTCCTTTGTAGAAACCGAACTCATACGTATGGGAAAAGGCGAACATATTCTTTCGCCTATGTTCAATGTACGTTATTCATATCTCCCCAAGGCAGTAAATTATGTGCGCTATTCAGGAGCTGCAACTTTTGGGATGGGCGGGCAAGCTCACGATGCAATGAATGTGATCAGACAGCATGGTTTTATCCCGGAAGAAATTTATAACGGGATGAACATAGGAGAGGAAAAACACAATCATGCGGAAATGGATGGCGTGCTTAAAGCAATTGTTGATGCAATTTCCAGAGCCCGGGGCGGTAAAATTACTCCAAGATGGCAGGAAGTATGCGAATCTTCGCTGGGTATATATCTCGGAAATCCGCCCAAAGAATTTTCTTATATGGGAAAAATTTATACTCCAAAAAGTTTTGCAGAGTCCACCGGGTTCAACCCCGACGACTATGTTGAAATAACATCCTATACTCATCATCCATTCTATTCGAAATTTGATCTCGAGGTTCCGGATAATTGGAGTAAAGCTCAGTATTACAATGTTCCTATAGATGATCTTATGAAGATTATCGACAACTCGATTATGAACGGATACTCCGTTGCCTGGGACGGTGATACAAGTGAAAAATATTTCAACAGAAAAAAGAGTGTGTCCATAGTTCCCCTTGACGAGGAAGCGCCCGCGACGGAAGACGCCAAGAAAGAAGATGCCGAAGATGAAACACCCGAGACCGAAAAGGCGGTAACCCAGTTGATGCGCCAGGAGACATTTGACAATCACACGACAACGGATGACCACCTGATGCATCTCACGGGAATCGCAAAAGACCAGAACGGAAATAAATTTTATTATACAAAAAACTCATGGGGAACAAAGGATAAACTTTATGGCGGATACTGGTATATGTCCATACAGTATGTACGTTTGAAAACTATTGCCATCATGGTACATAAGGATACAATACCCATAGAGATTAAAACAAAACTTGGTTTGTAAATAATAATATATGGGGCCTGATTAATCAGGCTCCTCAGATTAATAGATTAAGATGATTTTTACATTTTCAATTACATTTGAATCAGAGCTTCTCTATTCCTATCGATCCAATATCCCCAGAAAACAAACAGCCACATAAATAACCCGGCTATCGCAATCGCGGTTTCGGATGGGGGCGGGGAGCCGAATATATTCACAAAATATATCACGCCAAGAAATATGAGCAGAGCCCATATGCCATACCTTCCCTTTTTACTTCCTGATTTGGTCACGCTTAAATAGAGATAGGAGCCGGCCGCAAAAATTGATCCCTCAATAATTATTGTTAGTATAACTGAATTCCACAATCCAAGTCCAACTTTCAAATCCGACCCTGGAAGCACGGGAAGATCGGGGCGGTGAGTTATAAGATCGAGTATCCAGTGGCTCATTACAATAGCGGCTAATAGAAGAGAGCTTTTAATATTTTTTTTATATAAAAAATATACAAATCCAAAGAGGACCGACCAGACAAGAACTCCCAAGAAACTATGGGTATAAGGATATGAGACAAAATCCAATGGTGTAAACGCTGTGTTGCCCGGTTCAATCTTAACATGTTCAATGCCCAGCAGCAAAAACACTGGGCAGAGAAGATCGATAAACTGTGCAGCAAGAAATAATGTTCCCAGAGAAATTTTTTTGTCTAGTTTCTTGGCGGCTAATCCGGTTCCGAAGTGTCCGATAAACATAGCGAATGTCCTTTTTGTCTTGAAATTTAATTACCGTCAATTTTACAGGCAAGAAGAATTTAGACCTGTTCAGTTTGGCGCGAAAGAGAAACAGAATTTTTTTATGTATATTAAACCGAAATCACAAAAGGAGAATATCTATGAAAAATAAAATAGCACTTAATTTTTTCGGGGTATTGATGCTGATGGCAATGATATCCTTAACCATACAGGCGCAGCCCGCAATGCTGAATCAGCCGATGAAGAATTTTACACTACCGACAACAGACGGCAAGACTGTATCGCTGACCGATTTTAAAGGAAAAAATGTTCTTGTGGTTTTTCCGCGAGTCTTTGCTGCCGAAGGCAGATATTGTTCCATCTGCAATTATCAATATGCCGAGCTTCTTTCTCTGGCGCAAAAGGCCAAGGCGAAATACAATCTTGAAATTCTTTACGTCGTCTCATTTCCCGAAAAAACAATTAACAATTGGATTGACGCGTTTCCGGATCAAATGGCCTCAATAGAGCAAATGAAAAATCCGAAAGAAATTACTGAACAGAGCACGCGCAGAGCTGATTTTGCCAAAAACTTTTTTGTAAATAAATATGAATTCACAAAGGGTGATGTTCCAACGCCGTTTCCGATTCTTATTGATTCCGCGCGAACAGTTTCAAAATCATTGGGAATTTTTATGACAGAGTGGGGCGGATCGAAAGTGGAGCAGGATATTCCGTCGGTATTTCTTTTGAATAAAGATGGAATACTGAAATTTAAATATGTGAGTCAGTCAACCGTAGACCGCCCGAATAATGATTATCTTACTATGGTCTTTGAATCTTTTCTCAAATAATTAATTTAGAACGATCCGGCTTTATTATCTTCCCGGGTTTCGTGGCGCTGACTATTAATGTACAGTCTAGAACTATTCTTTAATCAATTTTTTCAGTTTTTCAATTTCGTCGCGGAGGCTTGCCGCTCGCTCAAACTCAAGATCCTTCGCCGCAGCAAACATCTCTTCTTCCATTTGCTCCAGCAGCTCTTTGCGCTGATCGTCGGTCATAAATCTTATAACCGGTTCAGCGACTTTGGTAAATGAAGCATCCTGCCTTTCGTAGTCTTTTTTCCGGACATCGGCAATGGATGTTGAGTTCATTATCTCCTCGACACTTTTGTAAATTGTTGCCGGGGAGATATTGTTTGCAATATTATATTCGGTTTGAAGTTTGCGGCGGCGGGTTGTCTCTTCTATTGTTTTCCGCATCGATTCGGTAATTTTATCAGCGTACATAATTACCCTTCCATTCGCATTACGGGCTGTTCGGCCCGCTGTCTGCATAAGCGATCTTTCGCTTCTAAGAAATCCCTCTTTATCCGCATCAATAATTGCAACAAGAGATACCTCGGGAAGATCAAGGCCCTCGCGCAGAAGATTCACCCCGACTAATACATCAAATTCTCCAATGCGAAGGTCCCGGATAATTTCAACCCGCTCAAGCGTTACTACTTCGCTATGGATGTAGCGCACTTTGATTTTCAACTTGTCGAGATAATCCGCGAGGTCTTCAGCCATTTTTTTCGTTAATGTGGTGACAAGTATGCGTTCTTTTAACACTACTCTTTTCCGGATCTCACCAATCAAATCATCGATCTGCCCCTTCACGGGACGAATTTCAATTTCCGGATCCAGCAAGCCCGTGGGGCGTATAACCTGTTCTACAAATGTCCCATCACTCCTTGAGAATTCATAATCTGCCGGAGTAGCGCTCACATATATAACCTGATTTGTCAGCTTGTCGAATTCTTCGAATTTAAGAGGACGGTTGTCAAGTGCAGATGGAAGACGGAATCCGTACTCAACCAGAACTTCTTTTCTGGAGCGGTCCCCGTTATACATTCCGCGCACCTGCGGAATTGTTACGTGAGATTCATCGATAATCAAAAGATAGTCTTTGGGAAAATAATCGAACAGGCAGTACGGGCGGGAGCCGGGCGCCCGCGCATCCATGTGCCTGGAATAGTTTTCTATTCCGGAACTGTATCCGATCTCGCGCATCATTTCGATATCGTATTTTGTCCTCTGTTCCAGTCTTTGTGCTTCCACATATTTTTCTTCAGCCCAGAAATATTTCAATCTTTCTTTAAGTTCGTCCTCAATCGTAATTATTGCCCGGTTAACCTGATCCCTTGTAGTAACAAAATATTTAGCCGGATAAATGGGCACCGTTTCGACCTCGCGGATCACATCACCGGTTATGGAATCTATAACCGAAAGCCGCTCAATCTCATCGCCCCAGAATTCAATTCTTACTGCCTCTTCATATTGATAAGCGGGAATGACTTCAACTACGTCGCCTCGCGCGCGGAATGTTCCCCGTGTAAAGTCTGCGTCGTTTCTTGTAAAGTATATATCAATCAAATTTCTTAAAAGTTTTTTTCTTTCAATGGATTGACCCTTTCGTAAGAATAAAATTTGCCGGGCGTATTCTTCTGGCGCGCCTATTCCATAAATACAGCTTACGCTCGCAACAATTATTACATCGCTTCTGCCTTCAATGAGCGATGTTGTAGCCTTGAGGCGAAGCCGGTCAATTTCCTCATTAACGGCAAAATCTTTTTCTATGAAAAGGTCCCTCTTAACTACATATGCCTCCGGCTGGTAATAATCATAATAGCTGATAAAAAATTCCACCGCATTATTCGGGAAGAATGATTTAAATTCGGAATAGAGCTGTGCTGCGAGGGTCTTATTGTGAGAGATGATTAATGTCGGGCGGTTGTACTCCTGAATAACATTGCTCATTGTATAAGTCTTTCCGCTGCCGGTGACGCCGAGAAGCACCTGGTGCTTATCGCCGCGCTTCAGTCCTTCCAGAAGTTCAGATATTGCCTTGGGCTGATCTCCGGAAGGTTTATAATTCGAAACCAATTCAAATTTATTCATTGATACAGCAATGTCCCGGTATTCTAATCTTTAACCTTTAATTCATGCACATGAAATGAACTGCCATTATAATGTCCCATCAATTCAACCCTGGTTGCTGATCCAAAATCAGCCGGAAGTGATACCGAACCCGAAACGAGAACCTGTTTTCCAACACGGTCTTCTACATAAAAACTAACTTCTCCCGATCCGTCATTCTCTATTCCCTTTTCCGGGAGCAGTTTAACAACGATTTCCCTGTTTGCGTTGCTTTTAGTGTCGAATTCGGAAAAGAGCCCGAGCTCGTCTCCATGACCAAAGTATGAAAAGTAAATTAATGCAATAACGCCGGCGACCAGCAGAGGAAGGATAAAATTTTCTTTTTTCATGTAATTATCTTTCTTTTTTTGTAAATGATATGCGAATATATAAAATGATTTGTGCCGCCCCAAAATTGTTTGTCGTTTACTTTTTTGAAAATAGAAAGAGGGACAAAAAATATTTAACTTTGCGACATTAATTGCTAATCAAAAGGTAAATTGTGAACAAAATAATACTATTCTTCCTGTTTGTAACCACACTATCGGTTTCCGGACAAGCTCCGGATTCACTTAAAAATAAATGGATACCGTCTTTTGTGGCGGGAATCGGAATAAATCAGATCGCCTTTACAAATTGGGTAAAGGGCGGAGATAATTCAATCGCATGGACATTAATGGGTGATTTTCGGTATGACAGGATTGGAACACCCTGGACATTTAAAAATTCCATTAAAGCCTCTTACGGCAGATCGAAGATCGGTTCGGGCATATACAAAACAACCGACAATGATCTTTACATTGAAAATGTTGTAGTATATGACATCGGATGGGCGGTTAGCCCCTTTCTCTCAAATTCAATTAGAACTCAGGTCTCCAGGGGATTTGATTATAAATCTGACCCTGCGGTTGAAATAGCGGATTTTTTTGATCCCGGCTATATTACACAGACAATCGGGTTTACATACGATAAGTATCAAAATATAGTAACGCGTCTCGGTCTAGGTTTTCAGGAAATTATCACAAACAATTACAGACAGTATTCCGACCCTGCTAACATGAGGGATAAATTCCGTTTTGAAACCGGCATTGAGTCAGTTACAGATATTAATTACAAGATCGAAGACAATATCGTGTATACAGGAAAGATCAGATTTTTCAGCCAGTTTAAAAGCCTCGACACATGGGATGTGCGCCTCGATAACGTTATAGCGGCTAAAATTACAAAGCATATTACTGTCAATTTTCAATATCTTGTAGTATATGAAAAAGTTCAGTCGCCGTATACACAGATTAAAGAAGGATTACAGGTTGGGATCGTTTTTAATCTTTTATAGTAAGGAAGCCGTGTGACAATCGCAGAAACGCAGGATGAAATTGTAAAAGAGTTCGAACAGTATATCGACTGGGAAGATAAGTACAGGCATATTATTGAATTGGGCAGACAACTGCCTCCGATCGATGAACTGGCCCGGACCGACAAGAATAAATTGGCCGGATGCCAATCCCAGGTTTGGATTAACGCAAAACTCGAGGACGGCAAAGCAGTGTTTGAGGCCGACAGCGATGCAGCAATTGTTAAAGGTTTGATCGCGCTGGTGATAAGGGTATACTCTAATCATACTCCCGAAGAAATTCTTGCTACACCGCCCGAGTTTGTAAAAAAGATAGGAATTGATAATCATCTTTCTCCCACAAGAAAGAACGGACTTGGCGCAATGATGAAACAAATACAATTGTATGCGCTGGCGTTTAAATCGTTAGAAACGAGGCGCGGTAAGAATACCGATTGAATGCTTCACCCTATTTGTGTTTTCCCAGCAGTCCGTTTTCCGGACAGCTGTTGCATTCGAACTGAAGTGTTATGTGGTGAATTCCAAACTTTGACTCGAAGAGCTGTTCTATTTTCATCCGAAGCTGATCACTCTCGCTTACCTTCATATCATTCACGTTAACATGCGCTTCAAGATGTACATCGTTGTCGCCTACGGTCCAAACATGAATATGGTGAATATCTTCAACCTCGGAAAATTTTTCAACTTCCTCTTTAATAGCATCAAGAGAAATATCAGGAGGCGCGCCTTCCATCAGGACGTGAATTGCCTCTCCAAGAATATCGTAGCTTTCCTTAATGATATAGAGGCCTATCAGAATTGTGAGGAACGGGTCAACCCACCAGGCGCTCCAAACGGAAATGGCAATACCGCCCAGTATAACAGCAACCGACGAAACCGAATCGCTTAGAAGATGCATGTATGACGAACGTATATTGATACTGTTTTTGGAATCTCGTTTAAGCAATAGTGTTCCGACAATATTCGCAACCAGGCCGATTGCCGCAACAATTGTCATCATATATGCTTCAATTACTTTCGGTTCATAGAACCTTATAAAAGATTCATAAAAAAGAAATACATAGATTACAATAAGCACTGAGGCGTTTATTACCGCGGCAAGAATCTCGGCACGCTTTAATCCGAATGTATGCTTGTATGAATTGTCCCGCCTCTTCAGCCTTATTGCGATGTATGAAATAATGATAGAGATTCCGTCGCTGAAATTGTGAAGCGCGTCGGAGATAAGCGCCAGACTTCCCGATAAAATCCCGCCGACAATCTGCACTACAGTTATCACAAAGTTGAGAATCATTGTAATTACCAGTCTTCCGGTAGTACTGTTCAGCGTATCTTTTGCGTGATGGTGTGTATGTTTATAAGACAATTTATTATTCACTCTATTATTTATTAAATTGTTTTATTACTTCACAAAAATGTGAACGAAGATGATGAAAAACAAATTTTACACCGATTTTGATCTGGAAAGATTAAAGCCGAGCAACCGCCAAAGCGACTACAGATCACCCTTCCAAATAGACCGGGACAGAATTATTCACTCTTCTGAATTCCGCCGGCTTCAGGGAAAGACCCAGGTGTTTCTTCCCGGTGAATATGATTTCTACCGCACAAGACTGACCCACTCTATTGAGGTTGCTCAAATCGGCAGAGCAATATGCAGCTATCTGCATTCAAAAGAGAAAAAAATCTTCGGCGAAGAATATTTTATTGATGAGGATCTTGTAGAATCGGTGTGTCTTGCGCACGATCTGGGACATCCTCCGTTCGGGCACTCAGGTGAACGCACTCTAAATGAACTTATGAAAAATTACGGCGGCTTCGAAGGCAACGCGCAAACGCTGAGAATGATTACAGAAATTTTCTACCGAGACGAAAATAAACACCGCGGCATGAATCCTACTCGGGCTTTTCTTGACGGAATCTTAAAGTACAAATCCTGCTTCGGCGAATTTAGATCGCCTGAGAATCATTTTATATACGACGAGCAGAAAAAATATATCAATTTTGTCTTCGGGGGAAAGAAAATCCCGTTAAAAATATCTTCTCCAAAAGATTTGAACAATTTCCAGAGTATCGAGTGCCAGATAATGGACTGGGCGGATGATACCGCTTATGTGATCAACGATCTTGTTGACAGTATCTCGGGCGGATTCATAAATATTGTAAAGCTTATGAACTGGCAGGAAAAAAATTCAAACACCAAGCAAAATGAAATCATCGCCGAGATGATCGGCTGGATCAAAGCCGGAAATTATAAAAAGAAATTCGGCGCTCTGATCGGCGAGTTTGTCCGTTCGTGCAGTATTAAGGAAAGAAAAACATTTATGGATAAGTCCACAAACCGTTACAAATATATTCTGGTCGTTGATAAAGAAATTCTTGATCGGGCTAGTCTTTACAAAAAAATCTCCGTCGACCTGGTTTTTCGTTCATCACAGCTTCATCAGATGGAATTCAAGGGAAACAGCATGATTAGAAATTTGTTCGAACTGTTTTTCGACAACTACGTTCATTCGGTCAAGAGCACAAAACTTCTTCCCGATTTCAATGATCAGCTTATAAGGGGAGAAAAAAATAAAAAAATACGCGCAAGGATGGTGTGCGATAATTTATCCGGCGCGACAGATTCATATGCAATGAGAATGTACCGGCGCCTGTTTGATCCCGAATACAGTTCCCTCGCTGATCTGGTTTGATCTAAAGAAAACGGCGTTAGTATTACCATTAAGGGTGTTCGGAAATGGCCAAGACCTCTTCTTTGCTCTTTGTATTTCTGAAAAACGAAAGCAGCTTGTTTAAAACTTCATCTACGACAGAGTCCGGACATGACGCGCCGCTTGTTATCGCAATGGCAACCTTCTTTTTATTGGGCAGGTAGTTTTCCGTCGCAATTTCTTTCCGCGAATGAATATCAAAATGGCTGATTAGTTCTTCCGAGACAATCCTGCCTTCACCGGATATAAAATAAGTCGGGAATTTGCCTTGAAGGAGTTCAACTATGTGTGATGTGTTGGAACTGTTGTAGCCTCCGATAACAATAGCCAGGTCGGCATCATGTTCCAGCAGACCGATGGTTGCGCTCTGATTATCGTTGGTGGCATAACATAAAGTATCGCGGGTGTCCGCGAAATGGTTTTTAAGATTTTCCTCCCCGTACTTTTTCATCAATGTATTCCTGAAAAGTTCGGCTATCGCCTGAGTATCCGATGCCAGCATTGTGGTTTGATTCACAACACCGATTCTTTCTAAATCCTTTTCGATATCAAAGCCTTCGGAAAACTTTTCTTGAAAAATTTGATAAAATTCTTCCTTGCTCCTGACTCCAAGAATTAAATCGGCCAGAATTTTAGCTTCCCCAATATCGCGCACAATAATGGATTTGCCGCTGCGTTCAGTATGGGAAAATGTAGCGCGTGTTTCTTCGTGCCCGGCTTTACCGTGAATTATTACTGTAAATTCTTCCTTCCCGAGAGTTTCCGCACGCGTCCAGACCTTTTCCACAAAAGGGCAGGTCGTATTGTATCTTAAAGTGTCTATCCCTTTTTCTTCAAGAAGCTTTTCAATTTCAAGGGTTGTTCCGAATGCCGGTATGATCATTAAATCGTCTGACCCGACTTCGCCCCAATCAATCAATTGATTTCCGTAGGTGTCCATAACGAACTGAATGCCACGGCTTTGAAGATCAAGATTCACCATGGGATTGTGAATCATTTCGCTGAGAAGAAAAATTCTTTTTCCGGGATTCTCTTCGATCGTTTTGTAGGCTATCTCAATGGCGTTTTCCACTCCGTAGCAGAATCCGAAATGCCGCGCAACTAAAAATTTCACGGGACCGAAATCAAGTTCCGTAGGCGAAAAATCTTTCTTGCGCGGATCTTGCGATTTACGGTATTCCTTCAGTCTGGAAATTATTGAGCTTTTATATATCTCCGGTATATCAAAATTTTTCATTAAGCCTTTCCACTATCAAAACATTTCCATTTTTCTGGATAAATAATCAGTTCATCTTGGACTTAATTTGTTTTTCAAGTAGATCCACCTGAGATACGAATGAATTCCAGTTCTTATCGGTACGCCCTGTCTCTCTGCATTTGTCAAGCGCTATCAAAGCGTCCTTGAATTTATTTTGTTTGAACAAAATTTTTCCTTTCACAAAGTAGGGAACGTAATTCGGTCCAAATGAAATTGCTTTATCCGCCCACTGAAGGGCCTCATCTAAAAATACGTTGTTATCATAAGCAAAACTTGCGCCGTCCGTATAATTCTGCCACCTGTCCGGCTTTGCTGCAATAGATTCTTTTATCTTTATGTATGCCTGCCCGGCTGCATCGGATTCTATGGCAAACGATACCTGCAATAATTCCCAATTAAGAACCAGCACGGCGGAAGAATTAGAAACGTTTGAAAACGAAAACATAAGCTGCTCGTTGAAACTTGCTTCCGACGGCTTTACGGTAAAGCGCAAAATATCGTCTTCCTGCTTATAATTGTAGGCGCCCCATTGCTTATCTGTTTTATTCAGAATGATAGTCCATTCTTCCTTTGTTGGAATTGTAAACAAAGAATATCTTCCTGCGGGCACTTTGTTTCCGCTCACAACAACATCTGTCGTGAATTGAATCGTAGTCGCCTCATTAGCTCCGGTTCTCCAGACTTGACCGTAAGGAACAAGTGCGCCCCAGATAGTTCTTTCATGCACCGAGGGCCGGCAATATGTTACAGTAATATTTGTATAACCTACCGTTTGTGAAACCGCGGCGTTCGGACTCACGCGCGGAAACTCAATCTGCGCGTTTATTGCCGTACCGAATAAACCGACAGCCAATAGAATGACTAAATATTTCTTCATTTTATCCTCTTTCTTTGATTTACGCTCTAAACAAATAATGGGGCGGTATAAGTTTCATAAAGAAGGGCTCTCTTTCGCCACCGTTTAAAGATAAAAAGAGAATGTGTGGAATTCCACAACATAAAAACAGCATTGATGGGACATGTTTTGATTGGTTGTTTGATGGGGTCTCATGGAACAAAATGAATGATTTACAAAAAGATCGTATTCAGATTCCTTTCGGAATCCACGTCGAGTTCTTTAATCTCAGCTTCATAGGAGATAACTTTTTTAACTGAAAAACCATTTAGAATATTTTTATGGCCGGGCTGACTGAGAACAACACCGACTTTTAGATTATTTGTTTCATTCATTTCTTTGAATTTTGCGAATGAAATAACAGCCCCCACCAGAGTCTGAACTATCCTCGAAATCTCTCCCGAATCGAGATTTATCATCTTCTCCACATTTTTCTGATCGAGAATAATTGTCCTTAAGCTTTTTTGCCCGTCGTTGAATCTGTCGAAAATATCACTCACAACCCTTTGAATAAATTTGAGAATGTCCTCCTGCGGAATTTTTTCTGAACAGGAAGATGCTTCCCCGTAAACGGCCTTTATGGTAAGAGTGAACAGGAATTGCTTACATATACAACTTCCCCTCCGGACTATCTCCCTTGGGAATTCATAACTGAAGTTGATCTCAATGGTTTTTTCTTCTTTATTGATAAATCCGCCTGCCGCAAAAGTTGTTAGAGGAACGGCAAGATAAATCAGATTAAAATTGATCTGAGTGTTTGTTACTTCAACGTTGGATTTATTCGGATCAACATTACGGAGATTTTTAGAATCCTCGGAAATCTTCTTAATGTCAGACATAAACTCAAGCTTAAATTTATTTAACTCCGGCGCAGGAATTTTTTTAAGTTCGAGTGTAATCTGCTGAATTATCTTCCCGCTGTTAAGATCTATTTTAACGCTCATAGCCAGAAAAAATGTTTCTCTTATTATCGGTTAAAAAACCAGTAAGTGTAATTTGCGGATGGGAAAAGTGCCTTTCCGCCCTAAAACAGAAGCTTTATTCTGCCTTCCATTCCCGCAATTCCCTGAAGTCCCCCGGTGTGAAGCGCAACTATTGTTTGCCCCGCTTCAAAAAATCCTTTTAATGCGAGATCGAATATTCCGTACATCATTTTGCCCGTATAAATCGGGTCAAGACCGATTCCGTTGATCTCCTCAAATTCTCTGATAAACGTAATCAGTTCTCTATTGATTTTCGCATACCCGCCGAAATGATAGTCCAGAATGATGGACCAGTTCGTGTATTCATTTCCGGAATAATCTAAAACGTTTTTTTTTGTATTCTTAATTAAAAAATCCGCGCCGCGCAGCACGGCAAATCCTAAAATATTTTTTTCTCCCTTCAATCCGCCAATAATTCCGGAAATAGTTCCCGCCGTTCCGCACGGTGTTGTTATATAATCGTAATCCGTTTCAATCAGTGACGGGATTCCGGCTGCGCCATTTATGGCTAAAAGATTAGTTCCTCCTTCGGGGATTATGTATACATCTCCGAATTTTTCGAAAATCCATTCCTCAAATTCCCGAGAATGTTTATCTCTATAATCACCTCTGCTCACGTATTGGATCAGCATTCCATTCTCATTCGCAAATTTTAAAGTTGGATTCAGAGGCAGGTGCTGTTCCCCGCGGATTAAACCAATCGTATTAAATCCGAATTCTTTTCCCGCGGCAGAAGTTGAGTAAATGTGGTTTGAATATGCCCCGCCGAATGTGAGAAGTGTTTTGTACCCTTTTTCTGCGGCGTTAATCAGATTGTATTTCAGCTTGAACCATTTATTGCCGTGGATGAATGGATGAATGAGATCGAGACGCTTCATTAGAATCTTTACCGGAATGGGCGACGGGAATTCAACCGGCTGAAGAACTGCTTTTGAAAGATCTACCGCAGAATCAAAATTCAATATTACCTCAAAATTCCTGAAACTATTTTAACAAAGCTCCACTATAAATGCCATGAATCAATAAACAAAAGAATGAGGAGTATTTTATGAAAAGGAGCGAAGCGCCGAGAATCTATAAAAGCCTTTCAGATATATTTATGAAATACTTCAAAGAATATGGGAAAATGGTTTTGATCCTTTTTATTGTAACCTCTTCTTTTATTCAGGGATCGCGTGTACCTACACCGTCTATGGAAACCACCATAATGACCGGGGATTTTTTAATGACGAATAAATTAGCCTACGGACTTACAACACCGCGGAACATTCCTTTCACGGACATTTCCCTTCCTTTTACAGATCTGCTGCGATGGGGTAATCCGGAAAGAGGCGATATAGTTGTGTTTGAATTTCCGGGCAATCGCGATGAAATTAAAAACGCAAAAATAGATAACTATGTAAAACGCTGCCTCGCTCTCCCGGGTGATTTAGTTGAAGTGCGGAATAAAATTCTATATGTAAACTGCACGGAGGCGCCGATTCCGCTTCATATTCAGTATGAAAGAAATTTTACAATGCCGGAAAATTTTGCGGAGGAAGGAATTTTTCCCAAAGGAAGCGGCTGGAATGGGGATAATTACGGGCCGATAAAAGTTCCGGGAAAAGGGGATATTATCAATTTGACCGTATCAAATCTTGAGGAATGGAAAACTTTCATCAACAGAGAATTTGGGCGCGATGTTGTCGAGATTAAGAACGGCAAAATTTATATAGACGGGAATGAAACAAATAAATATAAAGTTCATGACGATTATTATTTCATGATGGGGGATAACCGCGATATAAGTCTGGATTGCAGATACTGGGGATTTGTACCAAGGAGAAATGTTGTTGGAACACCAATGTTTGTTTACTGGTCATGGGACAGCAACATACCGTTTTCAGATTTTATAAATCTGGCTTCTTCGGTACGAATCGAACGGATAGGAAAAATAGTTAATTAAATTTATTCCGAATCGACGCCGGCGTATTTCATAATATATGCCGGTGTTCCGGGTTCATCTCCGAAAAAATCTTTTTTCTTCCCCTGGGTTAATGCCCAGCGGTGAATCCACGAAATTCCTCCCGCGCCGGTGAATGTATCTTTTGATTTGTACGCTTCGTCTTCCAGCGCCTCATCAAGAGAAATGAATCCGTATCCGCTGGAGCGGATCATTTCACAAAGTCTGCTGTAATAATCCGAATTCAGCGCATTCGCGTGAATAAGCAGAATCTGGTTTATGTTCCTTCCGAATAGCGCGACAGACTGGCTCTCCCAGTAATCAAGTTTTCGTTTCATATAATCGATGTATTCTTCGCCAATCCGTTTCATCATCTCCGTTTTGCTTGAATCGATTGCTTTTTTATAAGCAAAGGCAAAAATCCACTCTGCATTATCAAAAGTAACGGGGGCGATGGTATAACCGTGTTCCGTTAAAAATTTCTCGATCTCATTTTTAACTTCAAGACTTCTTCCTGTTTGAAGAAACGGATGCCTGAAATATTTCAAGCTCTTTCCTTTTTCCTCGACGAGTCTTTTAATTACCCTTTCCCCGTTTAGAATATCCTTTTCATATTCATCAACAGGAATTCTGTTTGCGCTTGGGTGAGAAAATGTGTGGTTGCCTAAATCCAGCCCCGCATTAAGCCATTTTCGAAGCAATTCAATTTTTTCGCCGTCATTCTTGCCTTCAACCTGAAGCTTATTCTCGTTGACAAAACCTGTCACAGGTGCGTTCTCAGATTTTATCTTCTCCAGCAGTTTATCCGTCAAGTCGTGGTTTTGCTTATTATCATATGGCTTAATGTGCTGAACCGGGAGATCATCTATGGTGATTGAAATTCTTTTGTTGGCTACATTTTGTGGGAAAACAATTGAACAGGTGAAAATGGTAATTATCAGAAAAAGAAATCTTGATATCATATATGGATCCGATTTGATAGTGAGCGCAAAGATATCGCTGTGGAATAAGAGATTCAAATATACGGCGGGATAAAGAAGCGGGCGGAATCAATCCGCCCGCTTAATAAGTGTGTAAAATTCTACTTCAGCAAAAGCATTTTTCTTGTATGAATTGCACTTCCTGCTGAAAGCTTGTAAAAATAAATTCCGCTTGATAGGCCGGAAGCGTTAAAGTCAACGGAATATTTTCCGGGCTGCAAATAACCGCTTGCTATTTCGGCTATCTCCCGTCCGATTGAATCAAATACTTTTAAGGATACATCATAACTAGATGGAAGCGAAAAAGAAATTTTAGTTGTCGGGTTAAAAGGGTTCGGATAATTCTGACTCAGCTCGAATGAATTTGGAATTATATTTTTATCCGCTACAGAAGTTGTTGTTAAAGGCAGCCTGTAAATCGAATAAGCAATAACGCCGCTTGTTGATTTCCAGTATCCGGCAAAATAATACGAACCATTTGCCGCAACAGCGTAATTGGAAAGAATGCTGTTGTTCAATCCGATTACGTCGGTTGTCAGTTCGCTCCAGCTTATGCCATTGTTGCCTGAAGAGTAATATTTCCTGTTCCCTGTTAAAAAGTCCCCAAATGTGGAAATTAATTTACTTCCGTTTGCTCCGATGCTTATCGGCGAATTAAATGAACCGGGTGTATAGTTATTCTCCCAGGAATTTGTTGATAAATTATATTTATAGATTCCCGAAAATCCGGCCATTCCCCAAACGTCATTATTCAGTTTATAAACAACTCCTATGTTTGAGGTGCCGTTTTTTAATGTCCAGTTTAATCCTGCATCTGTCGATACAACACATCCAACCCCTTCCAACACGGCAAGATATGTATTGCCGGAAACCGCAAAACTTAATATTCCCGATGTTCCCGTATAGTTAATAATAATTTCTGTCCATGTGGTTCCGCCGTCGGCGGATCTGTAAATAGATCTTCTGTTTGAGACGGCGAACAGATTATTTCCATCCGAAGCCATGCTTAGAATGGCGCCGTTTCCGGAACCGCGGATGATGTTGGATTTTTCCGTCCAGGTCAATCCGTCATCCGTTGATGCATAAAAAGAGTATTTTGTGGTTCCGAGAGTAGTAGTTACAGCAAAAACAGTATTTCCATAACTTAACATAAAGTACACCGTATAAGGAAAGGATGATGATATATCCGTCCATGTTGTTCCATTATCGCCCGATCTAAGCGTTTGATTTGTGTTGTTCCCGTAGCCGGTCTGAAATAAAACATTTTTATGTATGTACAGTGAAGCACCATTGGCCCACGTACTGTTAGTATAGACTTTTTCCCACTGTGCGTGTAAGTTGTATGAAACTCCAAACAGAATTAATAATAGTATTTTCTTAATCATTTCATCTCCCGAATAATTATTATTTAAGCACCATCATTTTATTTGCAATTTGCTCACCGGTTTGATATATAATTCCACAACAGCAGTACCGGGAAAAAGCTTGATTCACCGGAGTATCTTCTTAATTTCTGCTGTAAAAAGATAATGGGACTTCGTGCCCGCTTCAATACGGCAGATGCCGTATTTTGCTCCTCCTGGTTAAAGATGGGTTGAGTCGGGTTAGATAATGTTATGCTTCTGGGCTTTTTGAATGGCTTGGATTTTATTATGAACTTCTAATTTTTTATAAATATTTTCAAAATGCTTTCTTACTGTGGCGGGTGAAATAAATAGCTGATTTGCAATTTTTATATAATCTTCACCTTTGCTTAAAAGTTCGAGAACTTCTACTTCTCTCTTAGAGAGAGAAAAATCCTCAGCACTTATGTTTGAATTAACTGTTTCCGGTTTTCTTAAAAGATTGAGCGTCTTTGCCGCAATAATGGGAGACATCGGGGCGCCTCCGCCCATTATCATTTCAATCCCCTCAAATATTTTATCGGGAGTTTCATCTTTTAATAGATAGCCGTTGGCCCCCGCCTGAATTGATCTGAAGATTTTATCCTCATCATCAAAAACAGTAAGCATTATAACTTTTAAATTCGGATACTTATTTTTTATGAAATGAGTAGTCTCTATACCATCAAGCACGGGCATTTCAATGTCCATAAGAACCGTATCGACTTCGCCAAAGGCTTCCAGTTTCCGGATCATCTCTTCACCGTTTTTTGCGCGGAATTTATATTCGATCTTATCTGAAAATAATTCCAATTTTTCTTTTATAGATCCGGCGAGCTTATCGTTATCTTCTGCCAGGGCAACTTTAATTTTCATTGATTACTTTCTGTTAATTAATCTTTTGAATATAAATTGAGTAGTTCTTTTTGACAATACGGTAAATGTACTATTTTACTTTAAACGCGCATGTTATTAAAGTCCCGCCGGGCCCGCTTTCAATTTCTGACCATCCCGATGCTTCGTCACACCTGTGTTTAATGTTGTCAAGGCCGCTGCCTTCATAAGCTCCGTTTACATCAAAACCCTTTCCGTTGTCCTTTATGGCTACTATTAACTCATCTATTCCAGGCTTGAATTCTATTGATATTTCGGAAGCCCCGGCATGTTTCAGCGCATTTTGGATCGCCTCCTGAATGATTCTGTAAATGTTGAGAAGTTGGATAGACGTTAGTTTGTATTGCTGAGCCGTTTTATCGTTGAATGATATCTTTGGTGTCGTCAAATTCAGCTTAAGAATGAGTTCATTAACCTTATTAATTATCTGCGAAAGATCTCCGTCTTCCCTTCTGATTGCCCAGATTGTGTTTCGCAATTCTCCGAGTGTTTCTCTGCTGAACAATGCAAGTGATTTAAGTTTTTCAGTCAATGGATTGTTTCTTTCAGCATAAATAATATTATCCATGGAGCTGATTACGAAAGTAAGCTGTGATCCTATGTTATCATGAAGCTCGCGGGAGATTCGAAGTTTTTCATCTCCCATCTTCTTCTCCATCTCCGCGCTCTTAAGTTTGCCGCTATACTCAAGCTCTATTCTTTCCTTTTCTCTCTTTTTTTTCTGATACTTATATGTAGCAAACGAAACGGTTCCTAGCACCGCTGCGAGCGCGGCCAGAAGATACAAAAGAGAAGTTTTTTGACTCAACTCAAGTTTCGCTACGGCAATGTCGCGATCTTTCTTTTCTGATTCATAATTTAATTCAAGCTGGGCAATATTTAGACTTACCTCTTTGTTCAGCACGCTGTCCTTGTGAAGACTGAGCATTTCAAGGTTTTTGTATGCCTCTCGATAATCTCCTTTTGTATTATACAGGTCCGTTAACTGCTCATAACTGTATCTTATTAAAAAATTAATACCGTTTTTCCCGGAAAGAGAAAGACATCTTTTAAAATTTATAATTGCGCTGTCAATTAAGTTCATCCTTTTATAAACGTCGCCGTAGGCCGCATAATTTTCCGCCCTGCCAAAATCCCCCTCTTCTTTTTTTCTATAAACATCCGAACTCTTTAAATAATTAAGCGCCGACGCAAAGTTGGAACGTATTGCTTCAACACCCGCGAGTTTATTCAAGCTGTACGGAATCCCGATAACATCATTCATTTCCTGTTTTGAAGAAAGGGATTTTGAGTAAAAATAAACTGCACTGTCTAATTTATTTTCCATCTCTTTTAAAACACCGTAATTATCATATAAAGCCACAAGCAAAGAATCATAGCTGTTTTTTTCTGCGAGATGAAGTCCTCTCCTCATGAATAAATTTGCCTTGACCATATCTCTTCTTTTAAGCTGATACCCGAATTCTCCGCATGCTTCAGCCAGGCCCCTGCCGTCATTTAACTCTTCAAACAAGCTTATGGATTTGATATAGTTTAGAGCGCTTGCGTCATATTTTCCGTTTAGATAAAAGGCCTTGCCCAATTGGGAATATGATCTCGCCGCACCTAATTTATAGCCGCTTCGCTCCGCCTCCAGCGCGTTAAGGTTAAATATATCAATGGCTTTGTAAATGTTTGATACTATATAATCATACGAAATGGAATTAACGGAATCTATTTTGGCTTTATAAGCCTGTCCTCTTATAAGCATTGAAATGGAAAAGAATAAAAATGCCGTTAAAAATAAATTTTTCATTTTTTTTATTTCTTCTAACTTGGATTTTCTGAAGACTTACAACTTTAACCTTAAAATAGCACACTATATATTAATTATCATTATACTGATGTTAAAAATAGCGCCCGCGGATGCATTGATCGCGAACTTTTGTTGAATAAAATTTTTCTTTTACTTTCTATTTGGCTACGATCGGGATATTTTAGTATTAAGACTTTTGGATCTTCTGTATGGAAAAAAGAATCGGTATAAGACGAGAATCTATTGAGCCCACCGAAGGGCGGGCTCCTTTATCGCCGCTGCAGGTTTATCGTATAATTGAGAACAACAACATAAAGATATTGATACAGCCGTCCGGTCAAAGAATGTTCCGTGATGAAGAATACGCTGAAAATGGCGCCATTCTCTCCGAAGATCTTTCCTCCTGCGATATAATTCTGGGCGTAAAAGAGGTTCCTATTGAAGAACTTATCCCCGATAAGGTTTACATCTTCTTCTCGCACACAATCAAGGGGCAGGAGTACAACATGCCCCGCCTGGAAAAAATCCTGGAAAAAAATATAACCCTCATTGATTACGAGCTTGTTAAAAACGAATTCGGAAAAAGAATCATTTTTTTCGGCGAGTTTGCCGGATACGTGGGAATGATAAACTCGCTCTGGATTATGGGACAGCGGCTGCTTCACGAAGGAATTGCCAATCCGTTCCGTCTTATAAAGCAGGCGAACAGTTATGAATCCCTCGAGAAAGCCAAAAAGGCAGTTATGAAAGCAGGGGAACGAATCAGCAACATAGGTCTTTCTTACGATCTTGTTCCTTTCATAGCAGGATTTACAGGGTATGGACGCGTTTCAAAGGGAGCGCAGGAAATTTTTGATCTTCTTCCCGTTGTTGAAATCCGTCCCGAGGATTTGAGCGACTTCATTAAAGAGGGAAAATTTTCCAACAGGGTCGTTTATAAATGCGAATTCCGGAAGCTGGATCTTTATGAACATTCCCCCAAAACTGATCTTTTTGATTTACACGAACTTGAGCTCCATCCGGATGAATATCAGACAGCATTTGAAAAATTTGTTCCTTTTCTTTCGGTGCTGATAAACGGAATATACTGGGAGCCGCGGTTTCCAAAACTGGTCACAAAAGAATTTATGAAGTCGCTGTCTGCCGCAACCGATAATCCTAAATTAAAAGTAATAGGAGACATCACCTGCGATATTGAAGGATCAATAGAGCTTACTGTGAAATCCGCAAATTCTTTGAATCCCTGTTTTACTTATAATCCGATAAACAACAGAGTAGTAGACGGCTGGAAAGGAAAAGGTGTTACTATAATGTCGGTTGATAAATTGCCGGCGGAACTTCCCAGAGAAGCGACAGCTTCGTTCGGTAAAGCGCTGTCTCCTTTTATTCCGGCCCTGGCTAAGACGGATTTTTCCAAATCCTTTTCTGAACTTAAATTGCCCCGGGAATTCCGGCATGCCGTTATTACACACGGGGGAATATTAACACCGGAATTTGAATACCTGAATGAATTTTTATATCCTATACTAAAAAATCCTTCTATTTAACATTAATGAATACAATATGAAAAACATACTGATCTTGGGCGCCGGACAAAGCACACCCTATTTAATAAAATATCTTCTAGATAATGCCGTAGAGCACGACTGGTTTATCACCTTATGCGACAGAGATCATGAACTGGCTCTCAGAAGAA
>PGYS01000036.1 GCA_002839795.1 Ignavibacteriae bacterium HGW-Ignavibacteriae-3
TTCCGCACAATAAGAGGCTTGAGAGCCGGTGATGAGAATGATTTTGATTTCAGATCTAATGAGCAGATGTTAACTCAAGTAAATGATATTACTTCCGGAGTGCGAATCGGTTCAATTGTAATTGCGGCAATCGCTCTGCTTGCGGCCGGCGTTGGCATAATGAATATCATGCTTGTTTCGGTTACCGAAAGAACGCGGGAAATTGGTATCAGAAAAGCCATAGGTGCAAAAAGGAATAATATACTTTTCCAATTCTTAACAGAATCCGTAACTCTCAGTCTGATCGGAGGTGTAGTTGGCATTGTGCTCGGGATACTTGTGGGAAATATGGCGGGTTCCTTTTTAAAAGCCTCCGCCGTAATTCCGATTGACTGGGTTATAATAGGAGTTTTATTGTGCGTTATCATTGGCGTTGGTTTTGGGACCTATCCTGCCTATAAAGCTTCTAACCTGGATCCGATTGAGGCCCTCAGGTACGAATAAAAAGTATTTCTTCCGTTCAGTATTATTCGTGGTTAGTGCATTCAATGACTTTCTAAAGTCTCGTTAAACTAGTTTACAGGCAGAGTACGGAGGCGAATAATGAGAATATCAGAGATCATTAAAGTCGCTATCTCATCTCTGAATACGAACAAATTACGGTCTGCCCTTACTATCCTGGGAATAATCGTAGGTATCTTTTCAATAATAGCAATAAGCACTATTGTTGAGATGCCACAGGTAAGTATCAAGGAGGGCATATCACTTCTCGGACAGAATACTTTTCAGATCCAAAGATTTCCGGTCTTCAGTAATGGTCCTAATGACCGTGAGAAATTCAGGAACCGTCCCGATATTACACTGGAGGAATATTTCCGATTAAAGGAAAAACTGATAGAAGCTAAATCTGTGGGGGCAGAACAGTGTAATTTTGGAAAAATGTTAAAGAACGGAAACAGGGAGACCAATCCCAACATACAGGTAGCGGGATGCACGCCGGAAGCTCTTCTTAACGATGGATGGCTACAAATTGCGGGTTATTGGTGTACTAGAACCTCAGGGCTCGGCGTTTGGACGAAGTCAGGATAATTTTGCAGTAATTCCTGTAACCACGTTTCAAAATTTTTATGGCAAACATTCCCGGAGCATTAACATAACGGTAATGGCACATGATGAGGTCAGCTACAGAGATTTGATTGAACTGGCGTCCGGTTATTTTAGAACTATAAGAAAAGTTCCCCCGACTGAGCCTGATAATTTTGAAATTTTCTCTAATGAGTCCATGTTGTCACCGATCAATGATATTACGTCCGGTGTAAGAATTGGTTCTATCGTTATCGCTGCTATTGCCATGCTTGCAGCCGGTGTCGGTATCATGAATATTATGTTAATTTCAGTAACCGAACGGACAAGAGAAATCGGAATCAGGAAAGCAGTCGGAGCAAGGAAGGGAAATATTCTGGTGCAGTTCATCAGTGAAGCCATTACTCTATCCTTAATCGGTGGAATGATAGGAATAATTCTCGGAGTGGCAGTAGGAAATTTTGTGGGATCATTTTTAAAAGCATCAGCGGTAATTCCCTTGGATTGGGTGATATAGGGGTTCTGCTTTGCATTTTGATCGGCGTTAGTTTTGGAACGTATCCGGCATATAAAGCATCAAAGCTGGATCCTATTGACTCGCTTCGGTATGAATAAACTGAAGCCCGGCGGATATTTTAACATTTATTTAACTCATTAAAATTGCATATTTCTAAACATAATTTATATTTTAAAATATGAAAACATTTTTTGTCGAATTTCCTGAAATATTATCAATCGCATTAACGGCAATCCGCTCAAATAAACTGCGTTCCATCCTTACTACATTGGGAATCATCATTGGAATTGTTGCAGTCACTACGATGTCTACGGCAATCGTCGGGCTACGTGAAGCCTTCATTTCAAGCATCTCTTCCTTTGGAAGCGATGTACTGTATGTAGATAAATACCCGTGGTTTGCGATGGGGGATTGGAGTCAATATAGAAATCGGAAAGATATTACTTACGATCAATATGAAAAACTCCGGGACGTGCTGAAAAACTATGAGGCCATGGCGCCGAGTAAGAATTCTTTCGGCGCAACAATAAAAAGAAAAGAAAAATCTGTTCAGGCTACGATGGTTTATGGTACAACAGAGGACTACCAGAAAACCGGAAATGTAAATCCGGAAGAAGGAAGATTTTTGAGCGGCCTTGATGTTCGATCCGGCAGGAGGGTTTGTGTTATAGGAAAGGATATTGCCGATGAGCTTTTCCCGGCGGAAAGCGCTGTGAATAAGGATATTAGAATTAACAATGTGCCCATGCAGGTAATAGGAATACTGGAAAAACAGGGTAGCGGTATGATGGGATCCTTCAGTATGGATGGGCAGGTTATAATGCCCCTAAAAACTTTTGAGACGGTGATAAGCAACAAACGGCAGCGCTTGAGAATCGATATCAAAATTGGTGATGTGGATAAGATAGAAGATGCAAAGGAAGAAATCATTGCGGCAATGCGGGTAATAAGAAAAGTACCTTTGAATAAACCGGATGACTTTGCCATAAATCAGCAGGAAGCTCTGAAAGATATGTATGATAAGACAATAGGCATCGTGGCGCTCGCAGGAATTGTTATAACCGCTCTTTCATTGTTCGTAGGAGCAATAGGAATTATGAATATTATGTTTGTTTCGGTTACCGAGAGAACTAAGGAGATCGGAGTGAGAAAGGCTATCGGCGCTAAAACTTGGTCAATTCTACTTCAATTTTTAGCCGAGTCGGCTATTCTTTGCCTTTTGGGAGGGATAATAGGACTCACAATTTCATTCCCGTTGAGTCTGATCATTAATCAATTTTTACCTACAGCCATGCCGCTTGACGTAGTATTCCTGGCTTTACTGATTTCTGCCATTGTGGGAATTGCTTCCGGATTTTTACCCGCCTGGAAAGCTTCAAGACTTAATCCTGTAGATTCATTACGATACGAGTAAGACCATGCAAATATTAGAGAGTATTAAATTAGCTTTCAGCTCAATTGTCGCAAATAAACTGCGCTCCATTTTAACTTTACTTGGTATTACGGTTGGACTTTTTTCAATCATCATAGTAATGACCGCTATTGGAGCGATTCAGCAGAGTTTCGAAGATATTTTCAATTCAATCGGAACAAATAATTTTATTGTTACCAAATATCCGGCCATTCGGATTGGGCCACACGAGAGGGGAAAATATCGGAATCGTAAGGACATATCGGTTCAGCAAGGGGAAAAACTCCGTGAGATAACTTCTCTCCCGCTTGCAGTCGGCATGTCGGTCAACCGCGGCGGTCGTACTCTTAAGTATAATAACATCAAAACCAATCCAAATGTAGCGGTGGCAGGAGTTAATCAGGATCTGTTCATCGCCCGGGATTTAAAAATTGGTGAGGGAAGAAATCTCACTAAAGCCGATTATGATTTTGCCAGACCGACTGTTGTAATAGGAACGGACATTGTCGAGAAATTATTTAAAAATATTCCAGCCGTCGGGCAAACTTTAAAAATAGATAATTTTAATTTTGAGGTCGTCGGAATATTTGAAAAACGCGGTTCGATTTTCGGGCAATCGCAGGATAATTTTGTCGCCATCCCTCTCGGTACATTCGAAAAAATATTCGGCTCTGAAAGAAGCGCGTCACTCATCATTATGTGCCGTGATAAGGAATCGATTGAAAAAACAATGGATGAAGTTATAGGCGCACTGAGAAAAATTAGAAAAGTGGAGAGCGGGGCGGATAATGATTTCGAAATAGTAACGAATGAACAGCTGATTCAGCAGTTTAATGATTTAACCAAATATTTTAAACTTGGAGCTGCTGTTATTGCTTTTATTGCTCTATTAGCCGCAGGTATAGGAATAATGAACATCATGCTCGTTAGCGTGACAGAGCGGACGCGTGAAATAGGTATTCGTAAGGCAATCGGCGCAAAAAAGAAAAATATTCTTACTCAATTTGTTGTTGAAGCTGTTTCATTGAGCTGGGTCGGGGGAATGATCGGCATCTTTCTTGGAGTCATGGGAGGAAACCTGGTCGCTTTGCAGCTCGGAGTTTCAATAATTCTTCCGGTAGAGTGGATAATAACAGGATTGCTTCTCACCACTTTTGTAGGTATTGTGTTTGGAGTTTATCCGGCTGTCAAAGCTGCAAATCTTGACCCTATCGAGGCGTTGCGATACGAATAAAAATAATAATATTGAATTAGAAGGAGTATCGGTTTAGATTTATTCTACAAAATTAAGTCTGCTATTTTATTGAATAAGATAACCCTGAACCGAACATATATTCTGGTATTACTTTTCTGCTCTTCAGCTCTATTTTGCCAATCGAGCGGAACTGAGACAGTAAGAGAGTTAATTCCTGTTAACATTCTGAATTCCTATAAAATATCCTCCCTGAATATCGTTCCGTCATCAGAAATAATTATATTACATCAAGACACACTTTCAAGATCTCAATATAATTTTGATTTTGTGAATGGCACATTTTCTCTTTCACCTGATTTGAATTATTCTCTCCTCGATACATTGGAATTATCTTACCTGACGATCAAACTTAATTTGAAAAAGGAATATAAGAGGAGAGATCTGGTCGTTCAGTATGACGACAGATATCCCGATACAACACGGACTCTGAAGAGAATATCGGAACCTCTGACTTCCGATTTAATATTCGGGAAGGAACTTCATAAAAGCGGAGCAATCATAAGGGGATTCACAATCGGCACCAATCGTGATTTCACACTGAACAGCGGTTTGCGTCTTCAGCTTTCAGGCAGGCTTTCTGATGAAATAGAAATTGTAGCAGCCCTAACAGATGAGAACACACCCATACAGCCCGAAGGAAATACCGAGAAACTTGATGAGCTTGATAAGGTGTTCATCGAGCTAAAACATCAGAATGCTACGGGAACTTTTGGCGATTATGAACTGAATCTGAGGGAAAACGAATTCTCACAAGTGACTAGGAAATTACAGGGTCTAAAAGGTGAATCTATTTACGGGTCTACAAAAGGAACTATTGCCATTGCCGGATCAAGAGGAAAATTTAATACTAACCAGTATAACGGTTTAGATGGGAATCAGGGTCCCTATAGATTGAGCGGAATTAACAACGAAAGAGCAATTATAATAATAGCGGGAAGTGAGCAAGTTTATTTAGATGGCCAGGAAATGAAGAGAGGTGAGAATAATGATTATATAATCGATTATTCTAACGCGCAAATAATTTTCACGCCTAAAAGACTCATCACTTCCGCTACCCGAATATCTGTAGATTTTGAATATACCGATCAGAATTATAAGCGAAATTTTTTCGGAGCGGATTTTTCTACATTACTATTTGAAGAGAAGGTAAAAATCGGGGTCGGTTATTTCCGTGAAGGCGATGACGAAAATAGTCCTATAGAATTTTCTTTTACGGATGAAGAATTAAACATTCTAAAATCAGCAGGGAATAACAGAAATGCATCCGTAAAACAGGGGGTTTCACTTGCACCTCCTGATTCACTTGGACGGCTGCAGGGGACATATTTAAAAATTGATACTCTGATTAACGGAACTCCCTACACCTATTACAGATATCTTCCGGGCGCCTCCTCATCAGTTTATAATGTTTCTTTCACTTATGTTGGTGAAGGAAGCGGGGATTACGTAAAAGAAAGTTTGGGAAAATACAGATTCGCAGGCATTAATAAAGGGACTTATCTGCCCTTGATATTTCTTCCTATGCCGGAATTAAAACAATTAGGCAACTTGTCAGTCAGTGCCAATTTAATTGAAGGCCTTAAAGTATCCGCTGAACTCTCCGGTAGCAGTTGGGATAGGAATAAATTTTCAAGCATAAATGATGATAATAATTTCGGGTATGCAAGAAAATTGTTTCTTGAACTGAATCAGCGTGAAATTAAGCTTGGTAATTTATCATTGGGCAGACTGGGATTTACAATTAAGGACAGATATATACAGGGGAGATTTGCCTCACTGGACCGGATCAATGATGTAGAATTCAGCAGAAACTATAATTTACCTTCGGCGGTCCAGAGTGATCAGACTTTAAGGGAGTTTGCACTTAACTATTCGCCCGTGCAGAATCTTTCACTCTATTCGAAATATGGAATCCTCAAACAGGGAAATGAGTTCAATTCCGACCGACTCTACTCTAAATTAATATTGAGCGATCAAAAAGATTATCACCTGAATGTCACGCTGGATTACGTCAGCAGTAAGAATAATAATATTAATTCGAATTGGCTGAGAAATGATGGATTCGCATTTTATCAATTTGGCGTATTAAAATCAGGTTTCGAGTATAATTATGAAAACAAGGAAGATAAAATATCTGCATTAAATGATCTTCTTGCAACAAGCCTCAGATATATTGAAGCTGCTCCCTTTGTTGAATTTAATTTCTCTTCCGCATTGGATGCGAGGATAAGATTATCTAAAAGAGATGAGTCATTCCCTCTAAACGGGCAACTTCTAAAACAATCTTCATCCACAACCGAACAACTTCAGCTGAATTATCGCGGGCTAAAAGAATTCTCCACATCAGTCAGTTTGGGACTGAGAGATAAAAAATATACGGATGGATTTAGAAAAAGCGGATATACAGACAACGAGACAATACTCCTTTTGTCACAGAGCAGACTCAATCTGTGGAATGGTTTTATATCCGGAGATATATTTTATCAGGCCTCCACAGAACAATCGGCCAGACTTGAGAAAGTATTTGTCAAGGTTCAGAAAGGATCCGGCAGCTATATTTATCTTGGAGACTTAAATAATAATGGCATTGCGGAAGAAAGTGAATTTCAACCGGCTGCATACGACGGAGACTTTGTTATCGTTACTACTCCAACGGAACAGTTATTTCCAGTAATTGCACTTAAGACTAATTTCAGATTCAGAATCGAATATAACCGGATAATCTCAGGGGATGATTTCTGGCAGAATATTTTAAAACCGGTATCTACGGAAACCTCGTTCAGAATTGAAGAGAGCAGTAAAACGGAAACCGCTAAAGATATTTACCTCCTGAACTTTTCAAAATTCCTTAATGATTCTTCAACTATTCACGGATCACAGATTTTCCAGAATGATTTTAATCTGTTCCAAAACAGTAATGATTTATCATTCCGGTTTCGCTTTACACAAAGAAAATCATTTAATCAGTTCAGCGCCGGAAATGAGAAAGGATTTTTCCGTGAAAGAAGTCTTAGGTTGCGGATTAAACTGATAGAGGAAATAAGCAATCAGACAGAATTTCTCAATCAAACTGATAACCTTATCTCTCCGGCAGTAACAAACCGGGCAAGACTCGTAACAAGAAATAATATTTCTACAGATTTTTCATACCGTCCGCAGCAGAATCTTGAAGTAGGATTTAAAATTGAAACTGGTTCAAGTGTTGACGATTACAGAGCAACTCCGAGTACAATCAGTCTAAACTCGTTTACTCTTCGCCTTAATTTATCATTCGAAAATGTCGGGCGCCTCCGTATTGAAGGTGAAAGAACGGAATTGATTTCATCCTCAAATAATGCCGAGTTGCCATACGAGATGACCCGCGGACAAAGTATTGGGAAAAACTATTTCCTGAGAGTATATTTTGATTACAGGCTCTCCGGTTTTGTGCAAACTTCGTTTGGTTATGATGCACGCCTTCAGGGCGCAGGCCGTGTGATTCAGACAATGAAAGCGGAAGCGAGAGCATATTTTTAATTACTATAAATCATCGGCCGGCTTATGGAGATAACTGCGAATCTAATTGAAGCGCATATTTTCAAAAAATATAATAATGATATCGAATTTCTGCTTCTTAAGAGATCTGATAAAGAAATTTATCCAGGTCTTTGGCAGATGGTTACCGGATCAATTGATGGGCGGGAGAAGGCTTCTCAGGCCGCTCTGAGAGAGATCAGGGAAGAAACCGGCCTGACTCCCATTCAATTCTGGGCTGTACCTAATATCAATTCATTCTATTCTGCAGAAACGGATGAAATATGTGTGATTCCCGTATTCGCCGGACTCGTAGAAAGCGATGCGAAGATAATTATTTCCGAGGAACACACTGAATACAGATGGGTGACGAAAGATGAAGCAAAAACAATGCTTGCCTGGCCTGGACAAAGAAATTCCGTTGAAATTATTGCAGATTATTTTAAAAATGAAAACACATATTTAAACTTTATTAAAATATCTGTCTGACCGGACATGATATTCTTTGCAAATTCTTTATATTTCATTCGCAAATCTTATTAAATTAATCGAGGGAACATTGGCACTTCTAATCGTTGGTTCAATCGGGTTGGACGATATTGAAACACCTTTTGATAAAATTGAAAACGCACTCGGCGGTTCAACAACCTATATCGCGCTTGCATCAAGTTATTTTACGGGACCGGTTGAAATATTAGGAATCGTTGGTGACGATTTTCCCGATAGCCATATGAAAATGCTTGAGAATCATAACATTGACCTCGATGGACTGGAAGTTGTCAAGGGTGCTAAAACTTTCAGATACGGATGCAAATACCATTACGACCTTAATGTTCGTGATTCTCTTTTTACTCACCTCAATGTTTTCGAAAAATTCAATCCCGTAATTCCGGAAAAAAGCAGAAAAAGCAGCTTTATTATTCTCGGCAATATTGCTCCGCAGCTTCAGATCAGTGTACTTAACCAGCTTGAAAAACCAAAATTCGTTGTTTGTGACACTATGAACTTCTGGATAGAAGGTGCCAAGAATGATCTACTAAAAGTATTGCCGCGTGTCAATGTTTTAATAATTAACGACTCGGAGGCGAGACTGCTGGCAAATGAGCCCAATCTGATCAAAGCCGCGCATAATATTTCCAAAATGGGCCCGGAATATTTGATCATTAAAAAGGGTGAACATGGAGCATTATTATTCGGAAATAACATGATATTTTCCGCCCCGGCCTATCCAATGGAAAATATATTTGATCCGACCGGAGCGGGGGATGCCTTCGCAGGAGGATTCTGCGGCTATCTCCACAAGAACCGTGATTTCTCATTCGATAATTTAAAAAGGGCAGTAGTATACGGAAGTGTAATGGCTTCCTTTTGCGTAGAAAAATTTTCCACCAAAGGATTGGAAGATTTGAGCTATCTTGAAATCCATAACCGCTTTATTGAATTCAGAGAGTTATCGAGTTTCAGTTAAAATGAAAACGATTCGGGCAGTTGAATTTATTGATGATCATCTACGCATTTTAGATCAGACGAAACTTCCTTTCGCGGAAGAATATATTATAACGGATGATGTGGACCGAATTGCTCTGGCTATAGAGCGCTTGGAAATTAGGGGCGCTCCCGCAATCGGCGTTACTGCCGCCTACGCTTTAGCCCTGTCGCTTAAAAATATTCCTGAAGAAAAACATTCCGAAATATTCGAGAATTCATTTAGCCGCCTTTCCGCAACACGGCCAACGGCTGTGAATCTTTTTTATGCATTGAACTATATAAGGAAAACATTTGTCGAATCAGCCGGCAAAGAGAATTTGTACAATCTTCTGATTGAAAAAGCTGTTGCTTTTCATAAAAATGACGTAAGACTGTGCGAGCTTATCGCGACACATGGCATGGAAATATTTTCAAAAAAATCCAGAGTTTTGACACATTGCAACGCCGGCGCATTAGCAACCGGCGGAGATGGTACAGCACTGAATGTGATTCACAATGCATTCATTAATGGCATGGTTGAACATGTTTATGCAGACGAAACCCGGCCGTTATTGCAGGGTTCCCGTCTGACCGCCTGGGAACTTTCAGAATATGGAATCCCCTTTTCAATCCAAACGGATTCAACAGCCGCTGTGCTTATGAAGCTTGGAAAAATTGATCTGGTCGTCGTTGGAGCAGACAGAATCGCAGTAAACGGAGATTCTGCAAATAAAATCGGGACTTATAATCTTGCGGTACTGTGTTCTTATCATAAAATACCTTTTTATATCGCTGCGCCTGATACAACAATCGATTATGAATGTGCTACAGGGGACCGGATTACAATTGAGTTTCGGGATAATAAAGAATTAACACGGATCGGTTCTGTAGAAATTACTAATTCTGATTTTCCGGCTTATTGCCCGGCTTTTGATGTTACACCCGGCCGTCTGATAACTGCCATTATTACCGATAAAAAAATTTACAAACCGCCCTTCAGTTTTTCGAATGACTGAGATCGTTAAGACAAAAGCCATTGTGTTACGCAAGATAGATTTTGGCGATACCAGCCGGATTGCACAATTCTATTCAGAAGATTTTGGTACGATGTCAGCAATAGTAAAAGGTGCACGATCTCCCAAATCAAAAACTGGCGCTCTTGTAGACAGTTTGAATCTTCTTCAACTCGTACTTTACAAAAAAGAGTCGCGCGACGTGCAGCTTGTAAGCCAGATTGATCTTTTAAAACATTATAACGGCATCCGCGATGACTACAGGAAATTCTTTTCAGCTTCGGCAGTTATCGAATTGCTACTGAATATGACCCGGGAGAATGAACACAGTAAAAAAATTTTCGAGGGCACGGTACGAATATTAGACCTGATCGACGAAACCCTCTACAACCCGAAAATCCTCTTTGCAAAATATTTTTTATTCTTTCTGAAGGAGATCGGATATGAATTTCAAATAAAACACTGCAATATCTGCCTCCAGAGTATTGACAAGCGCAAACCGATTTCATTCAATTATGAAGCCGGATTAATCTGCCATGACTGCCGGGAAAACAGACTGACAAATTTTGATTTCGGCGAGGAACTTTTTAACACGCTTATTTGTCTAAGCAGCAAACAAAATAAGATTAATTGCAGCGAAATGGATTTGGATACAATCATTAAAATGTTGGAAAATTTCTTAATATATCACGTCCACGAGTTTAAAGGACTTAAATCACTTAAATTAAAATAGAATGATGATTTTTGTAAAGATACTTTCAAGAGAGATTAGATAAATTTTATAATATTAATAACAATAATTGCAGGAGTGAATAAATGAGAAAGAAAAACATAATAGGCACTGCCTCATTAGTTTTCATCGGAATTGTCTTCGGGGCGATTCTGGTATCAGGATTCGGCTGGGTTCGCCCAAGTTATGGTGATGTGAAGATCGGAGCTAACAAACCGCCTGTGGAACAGCTTAATGCTGACGCTGCCGCTTTTAATAATGCGTTTGTACAGGTTGCGGAAAAAGTTACACCGTCAATAGTTCAGATTACGGTACTTTCTTCCGTCAAAAAAGATGAGCGCAATAACCCTTATCATTTCTTCTTTAAAATGCCGTTCGGAAACGAAATGCCGCAGGAGCGCGAGGGTGGCGGCAGCGGAATTATTATTTCCGAGGACGGATTTATACTCACTAATAACCATGTGATAGAAAATGCCAAGCAGGTTACTGTTACGCTTCATGATAAAAGAGTTCTGGAAGCAACTGTAATAGGTACGGATCCATTAACTGATCTGGGAGTGATAAAAATCGACGCACAGGGTTTGCCGGCCGCATACCTTGGAAACTCTGAAGAACTCAAAGTTGGACAGTGGGTTATGGCAATCGGGAATCCTCTATCACTTTCTTCAACTGTTACCGCAGGAATTATCAGCGCTAAAAGTCGAAAAATTAATATTAATAACGATCAATATGCGGTTGAAGATTTTATTCAGACTGACGCTGCAATAAATCCCGGCAACAGCGGAGGGGCATTAGTTGATCTGAATGGAGCAGTTATCGGTGTTAATAGCGCAATTGCAACCAACGGAATGACGCAAAGTTACATAGGATATGGTTTTGCTATACCGGTAAATCTTGCCAAATCTGTAGCTAATGATCTCATTGCAAACGGAAAAATCAGCCGCGGCTATATTGGGGTCAGCATTGAGGAGGTTAACGCTGCAACTGCAAAAGCCATGGGTCTTGACGAACCTCGCGGTGTTATAATCCAGGCAATTGTTGAAGGCGGATCAGCAGCCCAGGCGGATATCAAGAAAGGTGATATCATTCTTAAAATAGATGAAAAAGAAATCAATCAGCCGAATGAACTTCAGTCATATGTTGCCTCCAAAAGAGCTGGGACGGTTGTTAAATTAGCACTGTTCCGGGATGGAAAATCAATCGAAAGAAATATCACTTTGAAAGCAAGAGATAATGATGATACGAAAACAATTGTTGCTTCTGATAAAATGAAAAAAGGGAAAGACCTGGATGCCAAAGAAATTAGTTTGGATAAGGTTGGCATGACTGTCCGGAATATGTCCGACGATGAAAAGGAGCAATATAATGTTAAATCTGGCGTTATGGTTTCCGATGTTAAAAATTATGGTAAAGCTTTTCAGCAGAGATTATTTACCGGAGCGGTTATAGTCTCAGCGGACAGAAAAGATATTAATACAGTTTCGGAGTTACAAGCAATTCTTGAAAGCAAGAAAGGCAAGGCGGTTTTACTAAACGTTGTGGACAACCAGGGTAATTCCAGACTGGTTGGGTTGGAAATACCGCAATAAATTATTTTTAAGTTCATTAAGAAAAGCGTCCAAACATATGGGCGCTTTTTTTATATTTGGCATAACTAAGTGAAGAATAATTTCATGATAAATTTTGTTACCAGTGGTGAATCTCACGGAAAAGGACTCATTGCCGTTGTTTCCGGTTTTCCGGCAAACCTTAAAATTACCGAATCCGAAATCAATGAGCAGTTGAAAAGAAGACAGGCAGGATACGGAAGAGGTCTTCGCATGAAGATTGAATCCGATACCGCAGAAATATTTTCAGGTATCAGATTTAATAAATCAATTGGTTCTCCAATTTCAATGCTTATCCGGAATAAAGATTGGGAAAACTGGACAGAAAAAATGAGCGTCGGGATTACGAAAGATCCTGTTGAAATAATAAGCATACCCCGCCCCGGACATGCCGATCTCGTAGGGACTCTGAAATATGATTATGACGATATAAGGAACAGTATTGAAAGATCCAGTGCCCGTGAAACGGCAGCAAGGGTAGCCGCCTGTACAGTAGCGCGCATTTTTTTAAGAGAGTTTGGAATTGAAATAGGAAGCTATGTTGAAAGTATTGGAGGAATATATCCCAAGAATAATTTTTCCGGCAGCCTCTTTACCAACAGTCTTCCCAAATTCTTCAGCGGATTTGAACTGAACAAATTATCTGATGCAAGCAGCGTAAGAGTTCTGGATAAGGAACAGGAAAAAAAAGTAATTAACAGAATTAAACTCGCTAAGAAAAGGGGTGATTCCCTTGGAGGAACATTTTTCGTTGTAGCCACCGGCTTGCCCGTGGGTCTTGGAAGTTTTTCCGAAATTGATTCCCGTCTGGATTCAGAACTTTCTAAATCAATAATGTCTATACAAGCGGTTAAAGGAGTGGAAATTGGTCTGGGGTTTCAGGCGGCAAATTCATTTGGATCCGATGTTCATGATGAAATTATTTTTAAAAAAGATAAATTCACGCGCAGGACTAATAACGCAGGCGGTATAGAGGGAAGTATCTCAACAGGATTACCGGTTATAATCCGCGGTGCTATGAAGCCGATCTCAACATTAATGACTCCTTTGAATACAGTTGATCTTACTACGATGAAAAAAGTAGAATCGCGCCGTGAAAGAAGCGATTTTGTAGCAGTTCCCGCTTGCGCTGTTATAGCGGAATCTATGGTGGCCTGGACAATTGCAAAATTCTTCCTTCTTAAGTTTGGCGGCGATTCATTAGCGGAGACAAAGGATAATTATAATAATTACTCACAAAAATTAGTCGGAAGAGTAAAAGCCAAATTCAGGAAAAGTTGATGCTAAAAATCCAGAGATTTGTATTCAGCCCATTTTCAGAAAACACGTATATAATATGGAATGACGAATCATTACAGGGCGCCATTATAGATCCCGGATGCTACGATGACAAAGAAAGGGAAGCTGTCGATAATTTTATTCTCCGGAATTCCATTCAGCTGCAGTACCTTATTAATACTCATTGCCATATCGATCATATTTTCGGGAATGCCTACATAAAGTCTAAATATAAACCGATATTTTTGGCTCCCGAGAAAGATATTTTCCTGCTCGATTTGATGATCGATGCTGCGCGAAATTATGGTGTCAATTTCACACCTTCACCGCCTCCGGATAAGCTGATTGTTGAGAATTCTTCTATTTCATTGGGAGATATAACCGGAGAATTCATATTCACACCTGGTCATACCCCGGGTGAATTCTGCCTTTATTTTAAGAATGAAAAAGTATGCTTTACGGGTGATGTTCTTTTTAAAGGAAGCATCGGACGTACTGATCTGTGGGGCGGCGATGCCGGAACACTATTTGAATCGATACAAAATAAGCTGCTTACTTTGCCGGACGAAGTGGTTATTTACCCGGGTCATGAATCTCGCAGCACTATAGGGGAAGAAAGAATTTACAATCCGTTTTTGAAATAATCACAAGTTGATTTAGCCGACGGCAATAGATATATTGACTAACAAAATCACGAATTAAAAAGTGTGTCCTTCGTATGATTCGAGAAAATATTCCGCTCCAGAATAAGCTTAAATTATATCTTACTTTGCTGTTCGTTTATATAGTTCTTTTCGAATTCATTCTTCCGGTTAATAAGATACTCCCCAGACCGACACTTCTTCTTGAATCTTTTGTCAGTATATGGTTCGAATATAATCTGCTTTATGCGTTTACAATAACCGCATCGGTAGTTTACCTCTCAATGCTATTCGGCTTCATTCAAATTTATATTGGGGCCGCCCGATATCTGAAATTTTACACTCTCATTGAAGGGTCCATTCAATCTCTTGGTCTATTTCTTTTCCTCACTCCATTCTTTTTTCTTGCTGTTTTTAATTTTTGGTTCCCGCAAAATGTGATTGCTGAATTTCTTTTTTCATTCCTTGCTGCATCTTTTTTTATTTTTCAGAAATTAATTCACGAGTCGAAGAATATTAAAGAGGAATATCTTCTTGTTGCCCGCAATCTGAAGACGTCCTCATATGATACTTATCAGGATGTTCACTGGAAATCATCTCTTCCTGGAATCTTTAAACAATTGAGACAAATAAATTATCAGTTGTGGTTTCTTATCTTAACTTACGAATTTATAGGAGATCAGAGAGGAGTAGGCGCAATATATCATTTGGCCCTTCAATACAGGGATTTTACAGCCCTGTTTACACTCGCTATAATGTGCGGCATTTTAATCTGGTTCGGAGATTTATTGATAAAACAAATCCATTCAAAATTTATTCGATGGACGCCTTAAGAATGACAAGGATAAAGAATATATCGAAAGTAATTCAACCATCACAGGGATTCAATACCGTATTGTTAAGTGATATTACATTCAAAATTCCATCGCGTCAAGTCGCATCCTTAATTGCTCCGGTAGGATCAGGTAAATCGACGTTGTTAAGAATTATTGCAGGCCTGGAAACCCCTACAGATGGGCAGGTTCTGTTCGAAAATTCTGAAAAAACTGTTTATATACCATCAGAAGCATCTTCCTTTCCATGGCTGAATGTATATGATAATATCAGTTTCGGACTGGATCATAGCAATGATGCCGAAATTAAGGAGCTGATTAAATTTGTAGGATTGGAAGGATATGATTCATTCTTCCCGGATAATAAAAGTTTTGGTTTTCGTTTCAGGATTTCTTTGGCAAGATCGTTGGCTCACAAACCGGATTTGATACTTCTGGACGAACCTTTTAATCTTATGGATATAAAAACAAAACTTGAGCTTTATAATCTGATAAGTGAAGTTAATAAAAGCCGCGGTATAACTTTTCTCCTGGCAACTTCAAATATCTCAGAAGCGATCTTCTTGTCAGATACATTATTTTTAATGAGAACGAGTCCGGCAGAAATAATATCCGAGATTGAAATTGACCTACCTTCGATCCGAGACGCCTCATTGCTTTCATCAGAAATATTCAATGGCATAAGGATTAAAGTTGAAAATGTATTCAGAAATACTGAATTACAGCCACATTTAAGTCTTTTCGTCTAAATCGGAATTACGATATGAAAGAAAAAATAAAACAATTGGAAAAACTGCGAGCTGAGGCAAAACTCGGCGGCGGTTTAGATAGAATTAACTCTCAACATGAGAAAGGAAAACTCACTGCCCGCGAACGGATACAGTTACTGGTAGATGACGGAACTTTCCAGGAATTAGATCTTTTCGTAACACATCGTTCCAATGATTTCGGATTGGAAAATCAGAAATTTCCCGGTGACGGTGTTGTTACCGGCTTTGCTAAAATAAATGGCAGACAGGTTGCTTTATTCAGTCAGGATTTTACGGTTTTCGGAGGCTCTTTATCCGAATCTCACGCAGAAAAAATATGTAAAGTGATGGATATGGCTATGAAAATTGGCGTTCCGGTGATTGGATTGAACGATTCGGGAGGAGCCAGAATCCAGGAAGGAGTGGTTAGTCTAGGTGGTTATGCAGATATTTTTCTTCGCAATACATTGGCATCAGGAGTAATTCCGCAAATTTCCGCTATTCTTGGTCCTTGTGCGGGCGGCGCCGTATATTCTCCGGCTATTACAGATTTTATTTTTATGGTTAAACTCACGAGCCATATGTTTGTTACCGGGCCTAATGTAGTAAAAACAGTTACACATGAAGAAGTTTCATTTGAGGATTTAGGCGGAGCGGAAACACATGCATCAAAAAGCGGCGTAGCTCATTTCGTATTTGATAGCGAAATTGAAGTTCTTGAGAATGTCCGAAAGTTAGTAGGATTTATTCCTCTCAACTGGAAAGATCAGGCGCCGGAAAGAGATTTTGATTTCACGAGAGATTTGACTGAATTAAAATTGGATTCAATTATTCCCGATACACCCAACAAGCCATATGACATGAAGCATATTATATCTTTACTTCTTGACGATGGCGATTTTCTGGAGGTTCATGATAATTATGCCCAGAATATAATAGTTGGTTTTGGAAGAGTAGGGGGATTGTCTGTAGGTATAGTAGCCAATCAGCCTCAGGTATTGGCAGGAGTGCTGGATATAAATTCTTCAGTCAAGGGAGCCCGGTTTATCCGCTTTTGTGATGCATTTAATATTCCTCTTCTGGTTCTTGAAGATGTGCCGGGTTTCCTTCCCGGTACGGAACAGGAATGGAATGGTATTATCAGACACGGATCTAAATTGCTCTTTGCTTTCTGTGAAGCCACCGTTTCCAAAGTTACTGTCATTGTTCGTAAAGCATACGGCGGTGCGTATGATGTTATGAATTCAAAACATATACGCGGTGATTTTAATTTTGCATGGCCGAGTGCCGAGATCGCAGTTATGGGCCCGAAAGGTGCCGTTGAAATAATATTCAAAAAAGAAATTGCATCTGCTAAAAATCCTGAAGAAAAATTAATTGAGAAATTATCGGAATATATTGAAAAGTTTACCAATCCTTACATAGCCGCCGAAAGGGGATATATCGACGAAGTAATTCTACCCAGAGAAACCAGAATTAAAATTGTTCAAGCGTTTCAGCTTCTGAAAACTAAAGTGGATATCAACCCCAAAAAGAAACATTGTAATATCCCACTGTGATTATTTGAAAACTTAACTTGTTTAATAACAAACACTAAAGTGGTCTCATTTAATAAACTAACTTGACAATCCGTTTTTAAGGAATTAAATTGCGACCAAAATTATAGATAATGGAGTAAGCGTGAAAAAATTGCTATTTCTACCGATAGCTATACTAATGATTTTTCAATTATCCTCATGCAGTTCCACTCAATCATCAGCCAGATTTGGTAATTCAAATTCGAATGATACTCTTAAAGGCCTCGTAACAGCCCGTTCTATGAATAGTTTGATGGAGAGCGCGCGTAAAGATTATGTTAATGCGCTTTATCAGCAAAAATTGGGTTTTAAAATTGAAACAATAAATTATTATGAGTCTGCACTCTCAACAATTAACAAGCTTAGTTATTATCCTGGAATAGATGAGAATACAACTTTTTCTGAATTGGAAAATGCAATTGTAGAAGATTATCAAAAATTTATTGAAAGCATGGATGAACTCCCCGCCAGTGCGTCAATTACGGCTTTTGAAGAATGGATGAACAGAAAAATTCCTGATGTTATTCAGGACGATGAAAATGATATTAAAAAAAGCGATAAGGGAATTACAACCACTGTAGTCGTAGGTGATTTTCCGTTGGAAATTAACCGATATGTAGAACAATACATTGAATATTTTACCGGCAAAGGAAGAAACTACATCCAAAGCTGGCTGTCAAGATCCGGTAAATACTTTCCTTTGATGGCTAATGTATTTGAAAATGAAAAAGTCCCCCAGCAGTTGATCTACTTGAGTATGATTGAGAGCGGTTTAAACCCGACCGCGCGCTCATGGGCTAAAGCAGTTGGACTTTGGCAATTTATCAGGGGAACTGCGCGCTTATATGATCTTAATGTCAGTTTCAATATAGATGAACGAAAAGATCCTGATAAATCCACATTGGCAGCCGCAAGACATCTGCGTGACCTCTATTACTCACTGGGTGATTGGTATCTTGCACTTGCGGCATATAATAGCGGCGAGGGTAGAGTCCGCAAAGCTATCAGGAGAGCCGGTTCCAGCGATTTCTGGGAAATCCGTCCCTTCTTACCGAAAGAAACAAGAAATTACGTACCTCAATATATTGCTGTAACTCTTATCGCAAGCAGACCGGAACAATACGGATTTACAGATATTCAGTTTGAAAAACCTCATGAATTTACCATCCATAAAATATATGATGCAATAGATCTAAGTATTCTTTCAAAATGTGCAGGAATAAGTGTTGAACTTTTAAGGGATATGAATCCAGAATTAACGCAAAATTGCACTCCGCCTAATTATGATGGCGGATATCCGTTACGTGTTCCTTCAAAATCATATGATGCATTTGTTCAAAATCTCAATGCGATTCCTGATGATGCGAGAGTTTTGTATGTGACGCACTCCGTTAGATCAGGTGAAAAACTTTCCAGCATCGCTTCGAAATACGATATTAGTATAACAATGCTTGCGGAATCGAATAATATTTCGGCGAAGGCTAGATTGAAAACCGGCACTGAATTAAAAATTCCGGTATCAAAATTCAGCCCCGATGATCTTTCCGTTAATACAGATGTTCTTCCTGCCATTGAAGAAGAGATTAAAACTCTCGATCAGAATCCATCGTATACACTTCAATATACTAATGATAACGGCCCTGATAAATATGCAAAGATGTACCAGGAGATGGCAGGTGATTCAGTTGAATATATTATTCCTGATGGTAAATCTATTGTTACTTATACAGTTAAAAGTAACGATAACCTGATTTCAATTGGCGACCTTTTCAAAACGCGGGTTTCGGATATTAGAAACTGGAACAATCTTCCATATACATCAACTGTTAGAGTCGGCCAGGAGTTGAAGATTTACGTACCCAGCGATAAAGTGGATTATTTTACCTCTATTGATAAAATGAGTTCGACTGACAAAAAAAATCTTTTGTTTGTCAATTCAGATGATTATTCAAAAGGCGGAAATACCGCTTCAGCGTCATCAGGTACAACTTCACGATACAAGATTAAGAAAGGGGACTCACTTGGCAAAATTGCCGAAAAATTTAATGTTACCATCGCACAATTGAAAAAGTGGAATAATCTGAAATCCAGCACTATAGCGTATGGCCGCACATTAATTTTACACGGTAAGGATGTTAAAACTTCCATAGGGGATAACACGACAAGAAAAACCGGTAATGTTTTACACTATACAATCAAACCAAATGATACAATTAGTGAAATATCAGAGATGTTTAAGGTATCAATTGATAACATCAGGAAGTGGAACGGGCTTCATAATAATACAATTAAGGCGGGTAAAACGCTTACTATCTATTCCGATGTGGAACCGGGTGTGAATTCAGCTAAATCACCGAAAGAAGTTTCAAGTAAAGCTACCCCGGTTCAAAAGAGCAAAAATGAAAATGTAGCAACACATACCGTTAAAAATGGTGAAGCTCTCTGGACAATAGCAAAAAATTATAACGTACATGTTTCCGATCTTATCGCTTGGAACGGGTTGAAAAGTGACCAGGTAAAGGTCGGTCAGAAGTTAAAGATTAAAAAATAATTTAGTTCATTCAAAATAAAAAAGCTGTTAGGGGTGCATCCCGTTCAACTTACGGGAATAGCTGAGAACAAACCCTTAAACCTGATCTGGATAATGCCAGCGTAGGAAAACGGTACATGAGCAATCAAGTACAACCGTTTTTCCCGAACGGTTTTTTTATTTCTAATTTGAGAGGAGAAATAAAATGAAGTACTTGAGTATTCTTTTTCTATTCTTATTTATTACAATTAATCTCCATGCGCAGGACGGGTACCTGAGCGGACATGTTTACTCTCAGGAGAAAACACCACTTAATTTTGTCAGCGTTTCCGTTAGTGGAAAAAATATCGGCACTACAACGGATAATTCCGGTATTTTTAGATTCGATATTAAACTGGACCCCGATGATTTATTGGTCTTCAGCCATATTGGATATGAAACCGTAAAAATTACCGTACGTAATTTCAATTCCGGCTCAAATCAGATACTTCTCAACAATAAAGTTCTTACAAGTCAAACAATCCTCGTCCAGGGAAGTATTGGAAAGGAGGGAGTCACACCTCTATCATTTTCTAAAATTGACCGGACTGACATCAAACAGATTTATGTTAATCAGGATATTCCCGAATTATTAAGTTATCAGCCGTCAATTACTTTCTATTCTGAGAACGGCAATGGAATTGGCTATAATTATCTCAGTATTAGGGGATTTGACCAAAGACGTATTTCTTTTTCAATAAATGGCATTCCTCAGAATGATCCCGAAGATCATAATGTATACTGGCTAGATTTCCCGGATATTCTGGAAAGTACTGAATTAATACAGGTCCAGAGAGGGGCAGGATCAGGGATAATAGGATATCCTGCGGTCGGCGGTTCCATCAATTTGATCACATCGTCTTTTCCGGATAAACCTAAATTGAATTTTACATCTTCACTTGGTAGTTACAATACAAGAAAATATTCTATCCAGCTTGCCAGCGGACTGGTTGGTGAAAAATATTCATTCTACACAAAGCTTTCACAAACATTGAGCAGCGGATACAGAAATTCGAGCTGGAGTGATTTCAAATCCTATCACGTCAGCGCAATCCGTTATGACGAAAATTTTACTACCCAATTAAACATCTACGGCGGTCCAATCGCGGACGGTCTGGCGTATACGGGATTGCCTAAATTTGCCGTAAAGAATAAAGATTTGCGCAGAGCGAATTATTCATACTGGGAAGCAGACAATAATGAATACACATACGCTTTGGACAGAAGACCGGATGAAATCGAAAATTTTTCCCAGCCACATTTTGAATTGCTGAGCGAATGGAAAGTAAATAGTAAGATCACCATAAATAATGCATTTTTTCTTGTCCTTGGTAACGGATTCTTTGATTATGACGGATCTTGGGCGGATACAAATTATTTCAGAATTACGGGACTAACCGGATTTAAACCGGGCCGGAATCCCGGTAATGCCCTAATCAGGGCAATGGTTGAAAATAAGCAATGGGGCTGGATACCCAGAATCAGCATCAAACATGAAAGCGGCGAGTTAATCGTGGGAGGAGAACTCAGAATCCACCGTTCTCTTCACTGGGGCGGAATAAACTATGCTGAGAATCTGCCGGCAGGGATAAATAAAAATTACCGCTACTACAGCTACCGCGGGGGAAATAATATATTAAATTTCTTTATTCATGAGAATTACATTCTTAACGAAAGAATTAATTTTTTAATTGAAGGCCAGCTTGCCTATCATAACTATAGCATCGGTTCTGAAATGTATGCCGGAAATCAATTCGAAATAGGCAATCTCTTTTTTAATCCCCGTTTTGGGATTAATTACAAATTAACGGATCATTGGAATTCTTACATCTCATTTGCAAGAGTTTCATTGGAACCGAGATTAAAAAATTATTATGACGCCGCTGAATCCAGCGGCGGTGCTATTCCTCAGTTTGAGATCAACTCAATCGGAAAATACGACTTCACAAAACCGCTTGTTAGGCCCGAGACAATGAATGATATTGAATTAGGCACTTCAATTAATTTTGATAGAACGGTTTTTTCGCTTAATGCTTATTACATGCTCTTCAACGATGAGATAGTGAAACAGGGACAAATCGACAGGTTCGGCCAGCCCGTAACCGGGAATATGGATCGGACAGTTCATTACGGTCTCGAAGCAGTCGCATCAATTAATATTGATGATCGTTTAGATATTATCTTAAATGGTTCATACTCAAGAAATTTAATAAGTAAGGGGTATGCGTATCTAAGCAGCTCGAATTCAAACCTTCCGGTGAAGGTCGATTTATCTTCAAATATGATAAGCGGTTTTCCTGATGTTACGTTCAATGCTGTGGTAAAATACAGTTATGATGATCTATTTTTACAGGCAAGTATTAAATACGTCGGAAAATATTTTACTGATAATTACGATACGAAATTAGCTGAACTTAGGAAATCTTTCCCCGCAATAACTAACTACTCTGACAATAGAGTGGATCCGTATTTTGTATCCAACGTTTACGCTTCTTACAGATTTTCTAAAGAGCATTTTGCAAAAGAACTCCAGTTATTTTTTCAGGTAAATAATGTTTTTGATAATTTGTACGCGGCCTATGGAATTGGAGCTGAATTTTTTCCAGCGGCAGAAAGAAATTTCAATTTTGGAATTAAACTGGGTATGTGATGAAAAGATGCATGATTCTGGCTAACGGCCAACCGCCCAAGAAGCGGGATTTCGATTTTATAACTAAAAATGGTTTTAACCATCTGTTTTGTGCCGATGGGGGAGCCAATTCTGCCGTTAAGTTCAACATAATTCCGGATTGCATCATCGGGGATCTTGACTCAATCAGACCCGAAGTTTACGACTACTATTTTGATAAATGTGAAATTATTAAAATAGACAGGCAGAACGATACGGATGTCGAAAAATGTATTAAACATGCTATAAAATATGGATTTGATGAGGTACTTTTGCTTGGAGCCACCGGAGACAGGCTGGATCATTCATTTTGTAATCTTGGATTAGTATTTAAATATTTCGAACATATTTCTATCAAGATTCTGCATCAGAGATCGCTCCTGGCTGCATTTTCCGGAAAAGTGCATCTGAATACTCTATCCGGAGAGACAATATCTTTATATGGAAAAGATTCAAGAACAAGAGTAAAAAGTACCGGTTTAAAATATCCTCTCAAGAATATATCACTCCCATTCGGGAAAAGAGAGAGTACAAGTAATGTTGCTTTGGGGAAAAGTGTGGAACTCAAAATATCCGGCGGAATCATTTTTGTTATCAGGGATTTTGGCATTATGAAGAACAATGATCTCTTTTAGTTCTATAGATTTTGTTATAATAATTTCTTTTTTTACGATCCTCCTGATCATCGGTTTTTTACCTAAAAAAGAAACAGATGGGGATTCATCCCAATATCTACTCTACGGAAGAAAAGTAGGACTCTTCCTCTTTGTCATGACAAATGTTTCCACATGGTACGGCGGCATACTTGGCGTAGGGGAATTCACTTACCGATATGGACTTTTAAGCTGGCTCACTCAGGGACTCCCATACTATATATTTGCAATTCTCTTTGCTTTTATTTTCGCGAAAAAAATACGTGGATCATCGCTTTTTACAATTCCTGATAAACTGGAAGAAGTTTACGGGAAAAAAGTCGGTCTGATTTCATCGGCATTAATATTTATCCTTGTATCTCCGGCACCGTATCTGCTGATGGCCGCCAGTCTGTTTAGTCTCATATTCAATATCGGTCTGCTCCCCGCACTTGTGTTCAGTGCACTAATCTCAAGCGTATTTCTTTTAAAAGGCGGATATAAATCCGATCTTTATACGGATGTATTTCAGTTTTTCATAATGTTTATAGGTTTTTTCATTATAGTATTTGTTTCAATTTCACAGGTTGGAGACTTCCATTTTCTGCAGATGAATTTACCAAAAGAGCATCTGCTGGTTGCATCAAATGTTTCTCCTGTTTTTATAATAGTCTGGTTTCTGATTGCCTTATGGACATTTGCAGATCCCGGATTTCACCAGCGGTGTTATGCGGCAAAAACAGGAGATACGGCAAAATGGGGAATCATTATTTCTGTTTTCTTTATGATCATATTCGACTTTCTTACAACGGCAACGGGATTATACTCCCGTGCTGTACTGCCGGATTTACCTAATCCGGTTTTATCATTTCCTCTCTATGCGGAAAAAGTATTGGGAAATGGAACAAAGGGAATATTTTAT
>PGYS01000181.1 GCA_002839795.1 Ignavibacteriae bacterium HGW-Ignavibacteriae-3
CGCGTCAGCTGGGGAAAAACAGGACAGCAGGATGTCGGCGGAAACTACTATCCATATATCCCGACCTACACTGCCAGCACATCGGGCGCGTATTATCAGTTTGGCAATACATTCTATTCCACACTCCGTCCGGACGCATATGATGCCAATCTGAAATGGGAGACGGTAACTTCCTTAAACGCAGGACTGGATTTTACAATACTAAACAAAAGAGTATCAGGTTCTATTGAAGTGTACAAGAACACCTCTGATGATTTATTAAACAGCATACCCATTCCGGTAGGAAGTAACTTTTCTAACTTCCTGCTTACAAATGTCGGCTCAATGGTAAACAAAGGAATTGAAGCGGCATTAAATGTTACTCCGATATTACAGAGTGATTTATCATGGGAAGTTGGAGTGAACCTGACATATAATAAAAACGAGATTACCAAATTAACTTTGACCGATGACCCAGCATATACAGGCGTGAATACAGGCGGTATATCCGGCGGTGTCGGCAATACAGTTCAAAAATATATTGTCGGCTACCCGGCAAGAATATTCTTCCTGTTTTCACAGGTGCTTGATGCAAACGGAAAACCAATTGAAGGTTTATACGTTGATAAAAGCGGCAAGGGAGGAAGCGTATCGGGCAACGAGTTGAACAAATATTACTTTAAATCGCCCAACCCTGATTATCTGATCGGCATCTCTTCTAAACTTAATTTTATGAACTTTGACCTTAGCTTCTCCGGCCGTTTAAGCATTGGCAACTATGTCTACAATAACAATGCTTCTAACAGAGCCCTTTATCAGCAGGTATACAACCAAAGCGGATATCTGTCCAACATCCTGACTGATGTAAGAAAAACTAATTTTACCACGGCACAGTATTGGTCAAGCTTTTATTTAGAGAACGCGTCGTTCTTCAAGATGGATTATATCAGCCTTGGTTATAATTTCTCATCCATTTTAGGTAATAATTTTGGCGGACGTATTGGAGTATCAATACAGAATGTATTCACGATAACCGATTATTCCGGATTGGATCCAGAAGTTAATAATGGAATTGATAACAACATATATCCTCGGCCGCGCACCTATATGTTGTCAATTTCTCTTAATTACTAAAATTTAGGAAGGAAAATGAAAATGAAAAAAATAACTTTTTTAACGGCAATAATAATTACTGCATTCTTCTTTTCGTCCTGTACAAAAGATTTGAATGTAGAGCCGATAGATCCGAATGTAAACACGCTGAACAATGTGTTTAAGGATCAGGCAGCATATAAAAAAGCGCTTGCTAAATTATATGCCAGCTACGCGATCAGCGGGCAAACCGGCGGCGGCGGCGGAAGTGCCGATATTCAGGGTATTGACGAGAACTTCGGTAATTACGTACGTCAGTACTGGGGTTTGCAGGAACTTTCCACCGATGAAGCAATCATAGCCTGGGATGACGCCACAATAAAAAACTTTCACTGGCAGACATGGGCGCCGAACGATGTGTTTATTACAGCGCTCTATTCCAGAATATTCTACACCATTTCAATCAGCAATGAATTCATTAGAAATGCCGATGCAAAAATGGGATCGGTTTCAGGTACTTTTCTCAGTGATTTAAAGGCTTTCAAAGCTGAGGCCCGTTTCATTCGCGCGCTTTCCTACTGGCACGCAATCGACATGTTCGGCAATGTTCCATTTATCACCGAAGCAGATTTACCAGGAGCATTCTTCCCGAAAAGAATTACACGCACTGAACTCTTCACATACATCGAATCTGAACTTAAAGCCATGGAAGCCGATCTTGTTCCCGCAAAGCAAAACGAATACGCGAGAGCAGACAGAGGAGCAGCCTGGTTTTTACTCGCAAAATTATATTTGAATGCAAAAGTATATATCGGCACGGATAAATATACCGAAGCGCTCACATACCTAAACCAGGTAATTGGCGCCGGATATGCTCTTGATAGCAGTTATGAAAAAGTATTCTCTGCCGACAATCACACAAGTCCCGAAATTATCTTCCCGATCGCTTTTGACGGACAAAACACTCAGCAATACGGCGGAATGACATTCATTCTTCATGCTTCGAATGGCGGAGGAATGCCATTGAATGGAATAGACGGCGGCTGGGGAGGAATCAGAACTATTAAAGACTTTGTTTCAAAATTTAATATCACCGAAAGTAATTTTGCTTCTACTACTCAGTACAAGGGCGCTGACAAGAGAGGCCTGTTCTTCTTTGATAAATCCAGCTGGAAATGGGATATTGATAATGTCGGTACATTTACAGAGGGAATTGGCGTTACCAAATTCAAGAACGTAACTGGAGCAGGCGGAACCGCACCAAACGCGCATGCTACATTTGTAAGTACGGATTTCCCGATGTTCCGTCTTGCGGATGCATATTTAATGTACGCTGAAGCGGTTCTTAGAGGCGGGTCCGGCGGAAATATTACAACCGCGCTAGGATATGTTAACGCATTAAGACAAAGAGCTTACGGCAACACCACGGGTAATATTGCCCAGGCGGCTTTGACGCTGGATTTCATTCTTGATGAACGGGGACGGGAACTCTATTGGGAAGGTCACAGAAGAACTGATTTAGTCCGGTTCGGACAGTTTACCAATGGAACCTATTTATGGCAGTGGAAAGGGAATGTTAAAAACGGAGCTCAGACCGCTTCATACAGGAATTTGTATCCAATTCCTGTTAACGATCTGAATGCTAATCCGAACTTGCAACAAAATATCGGTTACTAAAAATGAAAAGTATCATTTAAGGAATACAAAAATGAAAAAAATAAAATTATCTTTATTCATAGCAGTGCTCGGGGTTCTGTTAGTCTCCTGCTCAAGAGATATAACCGAACCGACGATCAGTTCGGCTCCGACAAAGTCGACGGCTTCGGACGCTGCATTGACAGCAGCGTTTACTGTAAATAATGCTGACAGTTTAATTAGATTTTCCTGGACAGCGGCAGATTTTGGTTTTACTTCCTCAACCACCTATTCCTTGGAAGTATCACCGGTCAGCAGTTTTGCCAGCAACGTAGCCACGTTATTTACTACTCAGCAGCTGAAAGGATCTTCCAAGGTTGGTGATATGAACACTTTGTTATTATCCTGGAATTTTCCAATCGGAACTGCCGCAACCGTTTACTACAGAATTGCAGCGTCAGTCGGCTCCTCTGTACCTACTGTTTATTCAGAAACCAGATCGAAGAGCTTTACCCCTTACGATGCGGTGATTAATTATCCGATGGTTTATGTTCCCGGCGCATATCAGGGCTGGTCGCCTGGAGCCGATAATGGAAGACTTTACTCCTACGGCTTTAATTCTGTATACCAGGGTATTGTGCGTATCAAGGATGGCACAAACGCATCCAGTGAATTCAAAATTGCTCCGGCTCCGAATTGGAATAATAGCTGGGGTGGAAGTTTGACTAAAACCGGTAATAATTATGCCGGCGCTCTTAATGCAAGCGGCGGTAATTTCTCTGTTCTTGCGGGTGTTTATGCGATGACTGTTGATGTAAATGCATTGACAATAGCTCTAACCATGACGGATGATTGGGGACTTATCGGTTCTGCCACGCCTACCGGTTGGAATTCTGATACTGACATGTTCTATAATGGTCAGCGCAAGATGTGGGAAATTACTATTAATTTAGTCGCGGGTGAAATTAAATTCAGAGCCAACGATGACTGGGCTCTTAATTATGGTTCCAATAGTAACGACGGAACACTTCAGTCCGGCGGATCAAATATTCCTATTACCTCTGCCGGCAGTTATTTAATTCGTTTCGATCCGGTTAAACTAACTTACACAGTTAAGAAAAACTAGATCAGTCTTTTTCAAAAAAGGCTGCCTCAAAAGGGCAGCCTTTTTTATTTTAAAAACAAAATCAATTCAAACGAGGCATCAAAAATCTCTGAATAACACACTTTGTTATTCCGAATCACCGAAAGGGTCAGACTGTCAGCCTAAGGCCGGGAATATTTTTAACATTAGTCCCCGCTAAACAGCGGCGGGCAATCCGCTCTACCTGCTCGCGAAATGCGAAACTGTATTATCCGCGTTCTATTTTTTACTTAGCAAGTACTTCTTATACTGCTTCTTTATAAAAATCATTTCAAGATCATTATCTGATACGGATTCAACCTAACTTTCCCGACAGAATTATCAGAATCAATTATTTGTCCGCCAATTAAATCCATCCAAGAATGTTTTCCGCCAATTAATTTTTCAAC
>PGYS01000037.1 GCA_002839795.1 Ignavibacteriae bacterium HGW-Ignavibacteriae-3
CGCAAGCATATCGGCCATAAACATTCTTTTACGGTCGACCGCTTTTCGTATCTCCATGATATTCGTTTTTTCATCAATACCGGCAAAAACCGAACTAGCTCTTTCATATTTTTTATCTCTGATATAGTATTCAGCGAGAAGAATTAAGCGGTTGTAAATGTATTTAAGCCGATTTAATTCCCAGGTTCTGGATTCAATATCATTGAAATTAAATTCTGCTTTTTCCAACTGATAGATTGCCGTATAAGAATCGGCAAGATATAAACGGGCGTCATCATCATCAGGTTTTATATCGGTTAATTTTTCCAGTTCACTTACGGCATTATTATAATCTTTAGTGATGTAATAGACTTTTGCTCTTTTTAAAGCGGTTGAATAATCAAATTTCTCTTCGAGTGCTCTATTGAAAGCGTCTAAGGCGATTGTGTATTTTTTTACGCACGATGCGATATCCCCAAATTCAATAAATTCCTCCCGGAGAAGCGGACTTCTTCTTGCAATGTATTCTTCGTACATCGGGAAAGCTTCAATGCACTTCCCTTCGGCAGCCAATCTATTCGCCTCCCCCTTGAGCTCTATAAGTTTAAGTTCATCATAGATCGCCTTATGCACTGAAAGTATATATCCGGCTGAAGCGGCTTGAGGTGTGCGGGGAGCCAATGCCGTCAATTTTGCTAAATAGTTGCCGGCCTCATCAAATTTATATTTTATCGAGTATAATGAAACAAGTGCGGCTATTGTATTTAAGTCATCCGGGCGATTTCCATAAACATTTAATAATAATTTTTCCGCCCTGCCTAAATCATTTATAGTCCATACATCTATCTGAGCGCGTAATAACTGGAAGTCAAGATTATCCGGTTCGTAACCCAGCAATTGATCCAGCTGATCCAATGATTTTTCCCACTGATAATTCCATGCGCAATATTGAGAATACATAAACCTAACATCCAGACCCTGGTCCTTCGGGATGTCCACAAGATATTCTTCAAGCAGTTCTATTGAACTGTGGTAGTAAAAGAGATCTGCATACGCAGAGGCAAGTTTGAGAACAGCTTCCTTATCCAAAGGATTTCTTTTCAGTAATCCCGTGTAGTATTCTATATCCGCATTATTGGTGCTGTCACGTTTTCCGCTTACATTTTTATATAGACTTTTGAAATAATCGTCATCTTTGTACGTTAACGAGAGAAAGTGAAGCTGTCTGTATGCGTCTTCATAACGTTCCGCATTAATCAATTCATTCACTAACTCAAAACGCATCTGGTCATTTCCCGGTTCGAGTTTTAGGGATGAATAGAGACGGTCAATGTGGCTCTCGGTCTGTTCGGGAACAGATTCCAGCTGTTTTAATGTATCGTATTTAATTTGGGCGTGGAGCTGAAACGGAAGGGGAAAAAATAATATGAGGATTATTTTCGAGAAAGTATTCATTACCCTGTAAATTTATTGAGCGGCTGATAATAATGCGTAGAATCCATATCCGAATTGACAACAAGTTCGAGCATAGAATCCGCATTCTCAATGCGGTCATCTACTTCCACATTGTAAACGGAAATATAATCTAAAATTGCATTAATATAATTGCGGTCCTGGCTGGGTAAATTATTCTGCATCGTTGAGACAAGATCAACGGCGCTTTTCATACTCCCTCTAATGAGAAGTACAATAACCTTATTGTCCACGGAACAAATCTTGTCTTTCTTACTTGTAGATAGACGGATAGCATTTTGTAATTGATGGATCGTCAACAGACCTCTCAATTGAGCGGCAGGATCCAATTTGATAGAGACGAGATTGAAACTTTGTCCGGTACTTTTATATAGGGCTATTTGATTATTAAGAATCAGAAGAAAATCATTGTAATTATAAACGTTAGAAAAGGCATAAGGCTCTGATGGAACCTCGATTCTTGTAGGTTTGCTGAAACTTCGGCCCTGCGGCATTGCGGGTAATTCTTCGATAGTGGAGGTTGGAGGAGAAAATTCTGTTGTAACTCCTTTGAACGGTTCGATCTTGTAATTCTCAGAAAACTTTCCTTCTGTATGTCCTACATTCGGAGTTATAGTAACAGTACCTACATGATAGCGGTCCCCTTTTGTCTCTGCTTCTTTTTTTAATTCAATAGTACCGGTAACATACTGGGAAAGTCCGTCTACAATGGATTGTGTTTTTTTGGTCGCAGGTTCACTTATAACAAAGAGACTTGTAATATCTTTGTCTTCAATTTTTTCCAGAGTACTTACAAACGCATTCTGCAGGTAGTCAATATTTTTAAAACCTACGAAAGGAGTCAGCTCATCAAATATAATTCTGGAAGGATTGTACTGATCTACCACGGTGATAATATCATTAAAGTATTCAACCAGATAATCGTCATAGTTATACATTTCATAGACGTTGTTCGGAGGAGCAACGCGCACTACAATAATTAGGTTTTGATTCATGTACGATTGTATATCAAAATTCAATGACGCGGCCTGAATCATAAGATCTTTCGGGCGCATCAATGTAAAGTACAAGCATACCTCAGAGGATTTCGCAGCTTCAAGAGCGAATTGTAATCCAATCAAAGTTCTTCCGGATTTTCTAGGGCCTACAACCATATAGCTGCCGCCTCTATAAACGCCACCCCAATTTTTATCAATAAATGAAAAACCGGATGGTATCCTTCGTATAGCTCCGCTCATTTAAAATACCTTTTTGATATTTAGCATATTGATTGAACCAACATATATGCCACATAAACTGCTCTTTTGGCTCCAAAATAGCAGCTACTGTTCAAAATAATAATCTAATAGTGAGAAAAATTCATAATCTGCATCAAAACAGGACATATTTAAAAATCACCTTTTTTCTGAAAAATTACCAAAAACAAAAATTGCCGTGGCATTGCCCGTTATTGTAGGTTCATTGGTAATATAATCAACTTTATCGTCTCTATAATAATCATCATTTGTCTGAAACTTTGAATATTTATCAGGTTTATCATAAACTAATTTTAGACTATCGATGAACTCTTTTTTACCCGGTCCTGCGGCAAATCCTCCGGGCAATTTTCCTTTAATATCGGAAATCTGGTGATGGAAATATTTTGTAAAATTTCTTCCGGCGTTGTATATAAAACTCACACCCCAGGAATTTCTTCCGAGAACAAAATCTCTCTGCAAAACTGCTACGGAATCGAATTTGGTATCATTTGTAAGTTTCTTGTAAAGAAAATTCTGTAATGCTACTCCAAGCAGCGTTACATTTGTTCCCCAGCTTACGTCTGTTCCCTTCCCGAACAGATTTTGATCTTTTCTTTTATTGAAGTCTTCGAGATTATTTTTAATATATCCCGAAAACCTGGGTATAAATTTTGCAAGACGGTAATGAGCAAGAGAATTAATATTTCCCCAGCTCCACCAGTAATCGGAATTGGCGGAGTCGGCAAGGGCAACCGCATCACTGAGGTAGTTTGACCTGGATGTTGTTAAATAAAGTTCTGCCGCGCCGAGAGCCAACTTGCCTTCGTATTTTTCATCAATATAATGACCTGTGCCGCTGCTGTCAATGTCTACAGATTTATTTTTTAATGAATAAATCTGTTCCGCGGTAGAGAGGCATTTTCTTGAAAACTCGGGATAAAGTACTTTATCGCGCCATATTCTCGCGGCAAGAGCAAACGTGGCGGAATAAATTCCTATAAGATTTTTTCCCATTCCTAAAAACGCCGGTCTGTCAAAGCCAAGTTTATCATCTTCCGGCATACGCCATCCCACGTCATGGTCCCGAAGATCCTGAACCTGAGTAATAAATTTACCGTCGCCGATATTACATCTCATCATCCAATCGAGACCGATCTTCGCTTCCTCAAGAATATCCGGCACCCCGTTTTTATTGTTATCAAATCCGAATTTTACGGGATCAAAATCATATGAGAAAAGAAGCATGTAAGTTGCAAATGCAGAGGTGTTTAGAAACTTAACGTAATCCCCGGCATCATGCCAGCCGCCTGTAACATCTATCGATTTGTTGATTACTTTTTTACCGTCTATGATGCTGGTCGCATCTGCGATATGGCAAATTTTATGGAAAAAAGGATCGGTATAACCGCATCTCTGAACATGAAAAAAAGTAAGCAGTGAATCTGCCAGTCCGTTAAAAACATTGTCGTCTATTCTAAACGGAAAAGATTTTTGTCTTGAATATTCAAAATGATAATCGCCTGATTGTTTTAATTCGCTGAAATCAATTGAATAGGAAAAAGGGAAATTGCCGTAGGCGCCGAGATTTTTACCGAATGATTTTGTGAAAATACTTTTACCGTTCTTCGAATTAATAATTGAAATTGATTTTCCTTCCAGTCCGCTGTTTGAGAGTACAACAGCCGTCTTGTAATCGTTCAATTTAAAACCAACCTGATTGAACCTGATATATATTTCGGGTTCTGCACCAATATTTAAGGAGCAGCCCGGTATTGCAATCAGGAGCAATAGAAAAAAAACAAATTTATAATTAGTAGTCATTCTGAACATTCCGCTGTTTTTTTATGATGCGACTTTGAGAAATATTAAACACCACATCATTTACTGCTCTTCTTCCCTGATGATTCCTGATTCATCCTTAGCCGGGAAGCTTGTTCCCATAATAAAATCCCAGGTCGGCTGGCTTACTCCGTACCCTAAATTAGGATTCTGATAATGGTGTTTTGCATGATGGTTCTTAATGTAGAGCCAGAATCTGTTGTGCATATTAAAATGATGAATTGCATAATGAGTTGTATCATAGAATAGATAACCGATCAGAAATCCGGCGAAGAAAGGAAATATGTACTGATGCCCTAATAAATAATTGAATAAAAAGTAGAAGGATGCGGCCAACGGGAGGCTTACTGTTGGAGGCATTACGAGCCTTTTAGAATCCTTCGGATAATCATGATGAACGCCGTGTATAAGAAAATGAATCCTCTTTCCTAACCGGCTCTTGGGATTATAGTGGAAAACAAATCTGTGCAGTATATACTCTGTAAATGTCCAGATTATTAATCCGTAAATTACGAGAAGTACAGATTCAGATACAGAAAGATTAATAATAAAAAAGCCCCGGTAGAGCAGTACGATAATTATCGGGATGTAAACCCACAACGGCAGAGTCCAGTGGACCCGTGAGAGCGATTCCAAAAAATCATTCTCGAACAACCTGACGGTCTCGTCTTTGTTGGAGATATAATTCTTCGGCATTGTAATTCTCCTTTCTAATTCCAGGTACCAAAATATACTTAAATGGGTGAAAAAACTAAATCACCTGCTTATATCGATAACCTATTTTATTAAAAAAGAGTTCCTCCGCTTGAATAATCTATTTAAAACAAAAAGGTCACCCCGCCAATGCGGGATGACCTTTTCAACATCTATTTAAATCAAATCATTCTATTCTACACAAAATAGGCCTGATGACATGCGTAAAGAGCAAGACCAATAACGGCCAATATGAAAAGTAAAAAGAGTGATGCGCTGATCTTTTTCATAAAGTTCTCTCTTCATTTTGAGTTATCAATTTTAGTTAACTATTTAAGCATGATCATCTTTTTAGTTGAAATAAAATTACCCGCGCTGATACGATAAATGTAAGCACCGCTGGCAACTCTATTGCCCGATTGATCCGCTCCGTTCCATTCAACCGAATGATTTCCAGCGACCATCTCTCTGTTTACGAGCGAGGTAACTTCTCTTCCCAGCATATCGTACACTTTAAGTGTTACAAAAGCATTCTTAGGAAGTGAATAAGAAATGAATGTAGTCGGATTAAATGGATTCGGATAGTTTTGTGATAACTCAAATACATCCGGTATGATCTCAACTCCTTCTACTGCTGTTGTTCCCGAAGTTTTAAAGCTTCCGGCATCAGAATAACTGGAAACCGAACCGTTGTCATTTTTAGATAATACTCTCCAGTAGTATGTAGAATTCGGATCAAGCCCGGTTACCTGAGCCACTGGTTCATTAACATTTGTCTGAGTGGTAGCAGAAGTAAAATCCGCCTTTTTGGAATACTGAACATCAAACTTAAGATGCGATTCCGATGGCACCGGGATTTTCCACGTTAATACTGCAGTATTACTGCTAATCGGCTGTAAGTAGTTAGGACTAATAACCAGAGGTACTACTGAAGAGGATCCGGCGGCGGTTGCAAAACTTGCTATCATAGACCAAGATGATATAATAAGTGGATTCGAAGTTAAGCGCGATCTGGCCTGCCAGTAATAAGAAGTACCGGGAGCTAAAGTATAAGGTATCGCACTTACTAAAATAGAATTAGTCGGATCGGAGACTGTAAATCCTGCAGTAGATACAGCCAGTGGATGGTTGAGCATACCACTTCCATCAACGCTATTACTTTGGGCTATTCTTACCTCATATTGCAATGGTTCGTTGGCTGTTGCTGACCAGGATAATGTCACTCCCGAAAGAGGGCTGTCTAAAATAATACCGCCTACAGGAGTTGTTGGAATCGGTGTGGTAGCCGCACCGCTTGCGGTAACAGCAATCTTGAATGATGCTGTAGCTGAATATAGTGAAACAACTCCGGGATTCGCTGCCAATCTTGATCTAACATGCCAGTAATAAGTATTACCTGGCACTAAAGATATATCAATAGCCGAGAACAGGTCAGTAGTCCACGGAAGATCCACGGGCGAGGTATTAAATGAAGATCCCGCACCGGCAGAAAGAGAACTAGCTGTTGAATACTGCGCCTGGAACTCTAATCCTGTGGCATATACATCTATATAATAGTAGAGCACCGGCGGATTAGTATAGAGTGTCGGCGTCGGACTTCCAGCAGGCCAGGATGGAAATGGCACAGGAGGTACTGTAGCAAGACTACTGAATTCCACGAATGTTGCAGGATCCGACCAGGCTGACACATTGGGTCCTGCTTTCGATCTAACCTGCCAGTGATATGATCCGCCTGCTGTCAACGCAGTAGAAAGAGTTTTATATAATTTATTTGCGGTAGTTGTAATCTGAGGAACATTTGTGAACGGAGTCGATAGCGGCTGCCATTCTATTTCATAATCAAGTCCAGGTTCATTCCCCTCAATATACCAGAAGAATGTAGGTGTGGATGCATAGACTGTTACACCTCCACTAGGATATGATATAATTGGTTTTGGAGGGGATAATGTTGTAAATGATACGACGTCAGAATAAGAAATAATTACAGTGCCCGCTGAATTTTTAGAACGAACCTGCAGATAGTATGTCTGACCGTTACTCAAATTATTATATGTATAATATGAATTTGTAAGATTTGACTGAGTGGTTACGTTAACTGTCATGAGTGCATCATCAGCTCTATATAAATCGTACTTTAGGCCTGATGAATATGGAACCTGATACCATCCAACATAGGCAGCAGTCACACCGGGACTGATCGGATTGATTACCGGTTTAGAAACATTTACAGAATTGAACTGCCATGCAGGAGTATAAACACCTGCTAATGCACCTTCGTTTGTTTTTACACGCCAGTAATAAAGCGTTCCGTTATTGAGATATTGAGGATAAGCAGGCGTGTAGGTAAGCACTGCAAGACCTGTCGCTCCGGTTAAGGTAACTAAGGGGCTGAATGTAGGGCTTGTCGAAACCTGTAGATCATAAGTAGTGCCACCGGTTATCGCATCCCATTCAAAAATAGGAAGTATCGACACACCGGTAGTAAAATTGGCTGAGATTGATGCGCTCGAATTAAAATTTGCAGCGACAAATGTTACATCGGCTCCATAGGCGGTTCCTGCCGCGTTGGTAGCGTAAGCACGTAAATAGTAACGTACTCCAACGGTTAAGCCTGTTACAGTACTCGTAAATACACCTCCGCCGCTGCCATTAGAAGTTGGGTTAATTGTTGGATTGGGGCTGGTATCCCACACGACACCTCGTACGGTTACCGTTGCCCCACCAAAGGTTACATTCCCACCGCTGAAAACACTTGTACCTACTGTGCCGGCAGTGACCGGAGTTGTAGTTACAACCGGAAAAGTAACCTGAGTTTTCGGATTATTTGTCGCGGTATTTGTATTATATGCCTGAGTACCGGCGCCTCCATTAAATTCAATAACCATTACGGAGTAAGTTGCACCTGCAGTAAGACCCGTAACCGATACTGGGGAAGAACCAGGCCCATTGAAAACGCAATACCATCCGGTTGCTCCAATTTGAGTACCGGAACCGAATGTGGTTGAGGCTGTGTACGTTGTTCCATTTATCGGAAATGCCGTACCGGTGCTGCCGGTACGAACGAATACCGCTCTGTCCGAACCATTACCATTCGTCCAGTCAATTGTAAATCCCGTTGTAGAAATACTCGAAAACAAAATCGCCGATGCCTGGGTAGTCGGCGTAAGAAGCGTCGTAAACGAGAATGTGTACCATGGCCCGTCTAAACCAGACCCGTTTATATCCGTATCTCTCACTCTCCAATAATAAGTATTGGAAGGAAAAAGAAGAGTTGGAATGGATAATGATGTAGACGCAGTACTATTTGCGAATGCCACAGTAGAGTGTGGACCTGCAAATGAAGCATCGGCTAATTCAACATCATATGGTCCGACGCCATTTCCGTCATCAAACGCAGTCCATGAAACTGCGCTCAGGTTTAAAGAGATTGTAATAGCCGCATTAGCCGGAGTAGGAGTAGGAGGACCAGCTTGAGCGGATAATATTAACGGAATGAGAAATAGTAGAATAAGTAATTTTTTCATAAGCACCCTCTTATGTGAATGAGAAATTTGTTACTCGGCTGTAATTTATCTCGGCTTCGGCTGGTAATATTTTAATCAGACAGAAAGTATAGTATTCTTCTAATTTTATATGACAATATATCCTTTTTAAATGAATAGTCAAGGATAATTTGTCTTTTTATTATAATTATTTCTAAAAAATGTATAAAAAGAGGCGCTTTTGGGTAAGAAAGACAAGATTTATTTTAGGTCAATTAATATTTTGAAGTGAATTGACCACGAATCAATATTCTTTTTAAGATTGGAATAACATAAAAAAGGTCACTGCGCTCATGCGGAATGACCTTTTGATAAACGAAGAATCTATTTTATTATATAAAAGTATTTACACAAAATATGCCTGGTGACACGCGTAGAGTGCAAGACCAATCGCGGCAATAATAAGCAGAAACACAAATCGAACGCTGTATGCTTTCATTTTAATTTCCTTTTTTTCTGGTTAAAGAATATTATTTAATGAACGACATCTTCCTGGTAGCAACGAAACTTCCGGCTGTTATTCTGTATATGTACATGCCGGTTGAGACCTTGCCTCCTAAGTTGTTATCAGCGTTCCATTCAACTGAATGGCTTCCCGCGGTCATCTGCTGATCTATCAGCGTCTTTACTTCACGTCCGAGTATATCAAAAACTCTTATGCTCACAAATGAATTCTGCGGTATCGAAAAATTAATTCTTGTTGTAGGATTAAACGGATTCGGATAGTTCTGGGCCAATTCGTAATCCGTTGGTATTACCTCATTCTCCCCTACTGCAGTAGTACCTGTTGTTTTAAAAGCAGCGGTTGTTGAATAGCTGGAAATTGAACCGTTGTCTGCTTTTGATAATACTCTCCAGTAATAAGTGGAGTTTGGTTCAAGTCCGCTTACAAGTGTGGAAGGATTATTTAAATTCGGAACCGTCACCGCATTGCTGAAATTGGAATTTTTGGAATACTGTAGATCGTATTTCAGAGGCGATTCACTCTGAACCGGAAGATTCCAGGTTAAAACTGCTGCGGTGTTATTAAGCGGCTGTAGGTAGTTCGGACTAACGATCAGTGGAACTACGGATGAAGCTCCGGCGGCGGTTGAGAAACTGGCAACCATCGACCATGGCGACATAATTGCAGGACTACTTCCATTAATTCTCGATCTGACCTGCCAGTAATATGTAGCGCCAGCAGTCAATGCCTTGATTGCATTTGCGTTTGCTGAAGTAACACCTGTAGTGATCCATGACGATGTTGCTAATGACCCGTGACTCAGTACACCAAGAGTTACCTCAGGGCTTGTTGCTATATTTACTTGATAATCTAATGTTGCAGTTGAAGATGCAGTCCAGCTCAATAAAATCGTTGACATGGTACCATCTATAGTTGTACCGCCAACAGGCCATGACGGCATTGGAGTAGTAGCGGCTCCGCTGGCGATAGCAGCAACGGTAAATGTGGAATATGGAGACCAATTCGAGACTGTTCCTCCGGAACCAATTCTTGACCGGACATGCCAGTAATAAGTCTGACCCGTTTCTAATGTTGCTGTCGCGGCCTGAAATAAACCGGTGGTATAATTTAATGTAACGGTTGATACATCAGTAAAGTCGTTCGGGTCTCCCGCAGTGGTTTTAGAATACTGAACTTGAAATTGCAATCCGGTAGCATATGAATCAATGTAATAATAAAACGTAGGAGGATTAATGTAGACCGTCGGAGTTGGAGTTCCTGCAGGCCATGAAGCGATAGGGACCGGCGGCGTTAGTGGAACACTTGAATACACCGTGAACGTTTTTTCCGATGACCAGTTGGAGACAGCGGTATTTAATTTTGATCTTACCTGCCACTTATATGTCTTTCCTGCAAGCAGAGATGATACAAGTTTCTTAAATGTTTTATTTGAAGTGGATATTATATTCGGAGTACCACTGCCACCGTCGTCTGTATTTGCAGGATATGATTCTGAATCGGTAAAGTTTCTATACCTGATTTGATAGTCGATGCCGGATGCGCCGTTCTCTACATACCAATATAGGGTCGGGAGTGTCGTGTAGACAAGTCCGTCATTCGAAGGATCTGTTGGATAGGAAGCAACGGGAACTGGCAGCGACGACGGAGTAAAATCCGGAGATTCATCTGAATATGAAATAACTAATGAACCTTTTTTAGCAATAATCTGAACTTTATACGTTGTAACAGTCTGCTCCAATCCCGTAACGGTGTAGTAAGTATTTGTTATACCGCTCGCTGCAGTCGACCAGCCTGTACCGTTATAAAAACGCACATCATATGATAATCCGGAAGAATACGGCATAGGGTACCATGAAATGTAAGCGGACGTGATATTCGGGTAAATAGGATTGATAATTGGTTTGGCTGCATTGACCGTTTTAAATTCATTAAAACTTGTCCCACCATCAAGACTCCAGTAATAAACTTTGCCATTATCAAGTTTATCAGCTAAAGGTAAATTTAGTGGTGATGTTGGGCTGGCACCAGATGTATAGATTGCCGCCCAAGTAGTGGAACTTTCAGAAATTTGTAGAGACGCTGGTGAACCGCTTGTCCAGCTAAAAGATGGAAGTATAGATACGCCTACTGCAAAATTAGCAGGCGAAGTTGTACCGAAACTAGTAATCTGGGCGTTAATTGCACCTGCGGCAACAAGTAGAACTAACACAGTAGTAGTAAATTTGTTTTTCATCAGCACCCTCATGCGTTATGAATGAACAAAAAAAAATTAATTAGAATATAGATTAACCCAGCTTGCTGCTGGCAAAGATATGCTTGTTACCTACAGACCTAACTCTGAGGTAAATTAATTTAAAGCACACCCGTGTTTCTTATTTCGGCTGGTAAAAAAAATGATTCAAAAAACTATTGCACTGCACAGTAAATAATACACAAGACACAATTGGTTTTTTGTTGCTTCGGCTGGAACAACAGGAACAATAAACCACATTATCTTAACAAATAAAAAATTCTTACTGTCTCTGATAACGGGATGTAACTTATCTTTTGAATCCGCAATAGTCAATAAAAATATTATTAAATTTCAATCATCTAAGACATTATCTCCTGTTATTCATTGCGCGGGTGAATAGTAGGACACAAAAAAGAATTAACCGGACAGGTGCAAAATCACCATTTAAATTACCAACACTGAATAATGAGAAGATCACTTCATTCGAATGCACTTTTGGGATAATAAAAAAAGGTCACTCCGATTAAGCAGAGTGACCTTTTGTAAAACGGAGATATCCTTTATATGATTCTATCTAAACAAAATATGCCTGATGACACGCGTAGAGAGCAAGACCTATCGCGGCTATTATAAGAAAAAAAACTATTCGAACGCTGTATGCTTTCATTTTAATCTCCTTTTCTCTAAAGAATATTATTTAATGAATGACATCTTCTTAGTTGCAACGAAACTTCCGGCTGTTATTCTGTAAATGTACATGCCGGTTGAGACCTTGCCTCCCAAGTTGTTATCAGCGTTCCATTCAACTGAATGGCTTCCCGCGGTCATCTGCTGATCTATAAGAGTCTTTACTTCACGTCCGAGTATATCATAAACTCTTATGCTCACAAATGAATTCTGCGGTATCGAAAAATTAATTCTTGTTGCAGGATTAAACGGATTAGGATAGTTCTACGCCAATTCGTAATCAGTTGGTATTACCTCATTCTCTCCTACTGCAGTAGTACCTGTTGTTTTAAATGTACCCGTTGTTGAGTAACTTGAAATTGAACCTTTGTCTGTTTTAGATAATACTCTCCAGTAATAGGTAGAGTTTGGTTCTAATCCGCTTACAAGTGTAGAAGGACTATTTAAATTCGGAACCGTCACTGCATTGCTGAAATTGGAATTTTTGGAATACTGTAGATCGTATTTCAGATGCGATTCACTCTGAACCGGAATATTCCAGCTCAGAACCGCGGCTGTGGATTTAAGCGGCTGTAAGTAGTTCGGACTGACAATGAGAGGAACTACGGATGAAGCTCCGGCGGCGGTTGAGAAACTGGCGACCATTGACCATGCGGATACAACAGCAGGTGTACCTGTTAATCTAGATTTTACCTGCCAGTAATAAGTCGCACCGGCGGTTAATGAGGCTCCAAAAACCGCGGCGGCATTCGCTGAGGTAGTTGTAGCAACCCATCCTAATGTTTCCACTGCTGACCCATGATTCAATTCGCCACTACCGTTTACACTTGAACTTGTTGCCATTTTAACTTTAAAATCTAATGCAACGGTTGAAGCTGCCGTCCAGCTCAATGTTATGGCAGACATTGTTCCATCCATAATTGCTCCGCCAACAGGCCATGATGGTATTGGTGTTGCGGCTCCGCCGCTTGCGGTTGATGCGATTGTGAAACTTGCTTCAGTTGACCCGGATCCGATTGCAGACCATGGAGAAGAGTTAGCTCCTGCAGTACTAGTGCCTGATCTCACACGCCAGTAATATTTTTGAGCAGGGGTTAAAGTGGCAGATAATTGCTTGAATAAGCTCGAACTCCAATCAGCTGCACCCGGAGGAAGTAATACAGCTGACCCATGACTAAATAGTCCTGCACCAGTAGTATCCGCAGTTTCAGAATACTGAACCTGATAGTATAAGCCTGTCTTGTCAGACCCTAAATACCAATATAGAGTTGGAGGATTCTGATATATTGTTGGATTGCCTACGGGCCAAGATGGTGTAGGCCTAATACCGTCACTTGCAGTTGTAGTATACATTGTAAATGTTGGTGTCGCAGTTGACCAAACTGATTTTCCGGTTCCTGAAATAGATCTAACCTGCCACTTGTATGTTTCGCCTGCTGTCAATGATGACGACAGTGTTTTAAATGTCTTTGTAGATGTTATTGTAGGAACTCCAATCGCAGTACCGTTAGTATATAAAAAGGGATCTGCATTAAGTACTACTTCTATTTCATAAGTGAGTGTTGGCTCGTTTCCGTCAATATACCAGAACAATGTTGGAGGATTTGCATAAATGTCCCCGTCACTACCAGGGCTTGTTGGATATGAAGGGATAGGCATTGGCGGAGTTGCAGGAGTAATGATAGAAGATACAGTCGAGTAAGATATAACAACCGTTCCATCGGAATTTGTGGCTCTTACCTGTACGTAATAACTTGTACCTTGAACTAAAGGTAATGTATAATAGGTATTTGTTAAGCCTGCAGTCACAGTTGTATATCCGGTCATATTTGAACTTGTAGACCTCAACAAATCATATTTCAAACCAGATGAGTACGGGACGGGATACCAGCCAATATAAGCTGATGTCGCACCGGGAGTTATTGGACTAAGCGTCGGCACTGCCGCGCCGACAGTGACGAATTCTCTGACAGAGGACCAAGCACTGGTTCCGGCAGGAGTTGTCTGTCTTACCCTCCAATAATATGTAGTCCCATTAGCAAGAACCGTACTTGCGGTAGTAAAATACGTAAAAGTATGAGAAGTTGCCGGAGACGCATATGCCGGGCTAATAGCAATTGCTGCGCCACCTGAAGTCAAAGAAATTTCCATTTCAAAAGCCGTTACATCACCTGCACCAGTCCAGGATAAAGTAGGTAGAACTGATACACCAACAGCATATTGTGCAGGGGCCGTAAGTGACGGTGCCGCCGGTAGTGTACTCTTATTTAATGGATTGTCTGCAGCGGCACCCTGCAAGTATAATTCTGCTCCTGCACCACCATCGTATTCCAAAACCATAGCTCGATAAGCTGTATTTGCAGTAAGTCCGGTTACGGTGACGGTTGTACCCGCGCCATTAAAAACGCAAAACCATCCGGTCGCACCGATTTGGTCACCGCTCGTAAAAATAGTATTTGCTGTATACGTTGTGTTATCTACAGGAACGGCCAGTCCGGCACTTCCAGCCAGAACAAAAACAGCAACAGCATCACCGTCTCCTCCTCTGGTCCAGGAGATGTCCATCTGTGAAGTAGTGACGTTGCTGAAGACAATAGAATTAGCTTGGATGGTTGGTTGAGCATAATTAATATTTGCCAGGACTAATATCAGCAAAACTAATACAGTTAATTTGTTTTTCATAAGCACCCTCATGCGATATGATAAATTATTTTACTATATATTTTTTTCGGCTGTCAGCTGGTAACAATAATCGAGATTAGAACAGGACAAGATTTGAGAAGACAGTAAAATACTTTCATTTGAAATTAACAGTTAATGTATTTTTACTCTTTCGGCTGGTAACTGATAGGAACTTAGGATTCTATATCTTTATTGTCAAGAAAAATCTTCAATAAAATCAAGGTTCAATCCACCTTTTGTCCTATTTGTTCTTTACTCAACTTTGTTATAGTGCAATTATTTTTTTTAATCGAAGCATTCAATTTATGTTTTACGGATAGTTTAAAGCAGAAAGATATTTTACTGATGTGGAAAGATGAACGGAATTAATGGAAAACACTTGACTCGATTATTACTCTTTATCCCATTAATATTTGAGACGCCCCGCGGGGCGTCTCTACAAAAAAAATCATAAACGGATTCTCCGGAATACCGGAATGACGGGTGTATCAAAAAAAAAGGTCACCCCGCGAAACGGGATGACCATTTATAAAAAAATGAGTTGAAATTATTTTATAAACGACATCTTCTTGGTTGCAACAAAACCATGTTCTGAGCCTGACGAAGGACTGCCGGCCGTTATCCTGTAGATATACATTCCGGTTGAGACTTTGCCTCCTAAGTTGTTATCAGCATTCCATTCAACAGAGTGGCTGCCCGCTGTCATCTGCCGGTCTATAAGTGTCTTTACTTCACGCCCGAGTATATCATAGATCCTCAAACTTACAAATGAATTCTGCGGTATCGAAAAATTAATTCTTGTAGTCGGATTAAACGGATTCGGATAATTCTGAGCCAATTCAAAATCCGCCGGTATTGTATTCCGCTCTTCCACTGAAGTAGCTGCATTTGTCTTAAATGTTCCCGTTGTAGAATAACTTGAGATGGAACCGGTATTGGTTTTTGATAACACTCTCCAGTAATAAGTAGAGTTTGTCTCAAGTCCGCTTACCAGAGCGGAAGGATTATTTAAATTAGGCACCGTAACTGCATTGCTGAAATTGGAATTCTTGGAATACTGAAGATCATATTTCAGAGGAGATTCACTCTGAACCGGAATGTTCCATGTTAAAACTGCCACAGTATTATTAAGCGGCTGAAGGAAGTTCGGACTGACAATAAGAGGAACTACAGATGAAGCACCGGCAGCGGTTGAAAATGATGCTACCATTGACCATGGTGATTCAACTAAAGGAGGATCCGCTGTGAGTTTCGATTTAACCTGCCAGTAATACGTTGTACCGGCTGTCAACGACCCGAATACTGATTGCGCATTTGCGGAAGTAGTAGATGCAACATAGCTGTTTTCAACTGCCGAACCGTGATTCAACGTTCCGGTGCCGTCAACGCTTGAACTGGTTGCAATTCTGACCTTAAATGATAACGGCTGTGTTGAAACCGCAGTCCAGCTTAGAGTTATATTTGCCATAGGGCCATCCATTATTGCCCCGCCTACAGGCCAGGATGGAATTGGAGTTGCCGCACCGCCGCTTGCCGTGGATGCAACTACGAAACTGCCATTCGAAGACCAGCCCGATGCACCTGCTGCACTGTTATCCAGATCCGATCTAACCCGCCAGTAATAAGTTGTGCCGGGAATTAGTGCTGTAGGCAGCGCCAAAAACAAATTGGTTGTAAAAGAACCATCTGCTGGATAAGTTACGGCCGATCCGGAAAGAAAATCTGCTTGCGTATCATACTGAACTTGATAGTATAACCCCGTCTTGTCCGAACCTAAATACCAGTATAGCGTTGGCGGATTCTGATAAACAGTTGGGGCAGTTGTGCCCACCGGCCAAGAAGGTGTAGGTATGATTGCAGAGGTTGCAACATTCGAATAAATTTTAAATTTTGCGTCGGGAGTTGACCAGCCTGATTTATGAGTGGGGTCAGCTACAGATCTCACGCGCCATTTATATGTTCTTCCCGCCGTTAACGGCAGAGGCGGAGTGCCGGAAAGTCTCTTAAATGTTTTACCTGCGGCTGTAATTTCTATTCCCGTCGTCCCGTCAAAAGCAACATTTGTCGGGGAGAACTCTTTTACTTCCACTTCATAAGTCAGAGAAGGTTCGTTACCTTCAATATACCAGAACAATGTCGGCGGATTAGCGTAAACATCACCATCAGCCGTGTTGTCTGTTGGATATGAAGGTGTTGGTACCGGCGGAGAAGCTACCTGAAAAGGTCCGTACACATCAGAATATGAAATGATTACCGTTCCGGTAGAATTAGTCGTGCGAACCTGCACCCAATAATTTGTAGACTGAGCAAGACCGGTTATCGTGTAATATGTATTAGTCAAACCTGTAGATCCGCTTGTTACGATAGGTGTGAGCATATCCGAAGTTGTTGAACAAACTAAATCATATTTTAATCCTGAAGAATAAGGCACCGGATACCATCCTACATATGCAGAAGTTACACCCGGATAAATCGGGTTGATTGTTGGTTTGGCTGCGTTTACTGTTTTTATTTCATTATAGCCGGTTCCACCCTGGAACCTCCAATAATAAAATGTATTATTATTAAGTTTATTGGCAGCAGTTAGTTGATATGGCGAGGATGTCGATGCGGTAGTGAACACAATTGTACCACCGAATGAACTCGAAGTAGCAATTTCGATAATAAAAGGACCACCAGAGTCCCAACTGAAACTTGGAAGAATTGATACGCCGGTTTCAGAGTTAGCAGGTAAGGTTGTACCCGCACCCGTTATCTGCGCACTTATTGTGCTGAAAGCCAATAGCACGACTAATGATAGTAATGTTAACTTGTTCTTCATATGCAACCTCATGCGATAAGATAAATTTTTATTAACGAAATATTTCGGCTGTCTGCTGGTAACGATAATTTTGAACATAAAAATTTTTACTCACAACTAACAGTAAGTGAATTTTTATATTTCGGCTGGTAACTGGACAAAACATATGATTCTCTTACACTATTGTCAATAAAAATAGATAAAAAATCAATTTTCTGTGTGACAGGCTTATAACATTAGCCGTAATGAAAGGAGCTTTATTTTCTCTATTTCAGTTGCCCGAACGACACAAATTCAGGGCGGCACCGGCTTTTGAAACAGTTTTTTAATTACAAAAAAAAGACGCCCTTAGGAGCGTCTTTTCGATAAAGATCTGTACCCGGGTTTCGGCCGGATCTAAATGACATCAATTATTTTATCAGCCGAAGAATGTTGCTGCCACATCGATTAAATTTTTATTAACCGTTTTTAATTCCCCCGTGGCTTCTTCTAATTTCACAGCTACAATGTCTGTTCCCTTAAGAGCGGCCATGTAGCCCCATTTTTTATTATGGACTAACTCGGCTGCGTAAACTCCAAGACGAGTTCCTAATACCCTGTCGAAAGCGGTAGGAGTTCCGCCGCGCTGAATGTGACCTAAAACTGTTGAGCGGGTTTCATAGCCGGTTCTCTTCTCAATTTCTTCAGCCAAATAATTTCCAATTCCTCCCAAATGTACATGACCGAACGAATCCAATTGCTGATCATGAAGAACTAATCCGCCATTTTTCTTTTTTTCAATAGCACCTTCAGAAGCGACGACAATGCTAAAATTTTTTCCCGCCTGATGTCTCTTCTGAAGCAAGGAACAAACTTCATCAAGATCGTATTTTTCTTCAGGAACAAGAATAATATCAGCGCCTCCGGCAATTCCGGAATAAATGGCTATCCATCCCGCATGCCGTCCCATTACTTCCACGACAATAACTCTATTGTGAGCTTCCGCGGTTGTATGCAGGCGGTCTATGGCTTCGGTTGCGACATTTACAGCAGTATCAAAACCAAAAGTAAAATCAGTTGCGCTCAAATCGTTATCTATTGTTTTTGGAACGCCAACTATATTAACGCCGGCTTTGAAGAGTTTGGAGGCGACTCCAAGTGTATCTTCACCTCCTATAGCCACGATTGCGTCAATTCCCTTTTCTTTCATATTTTTTATGACTAACGCTTCGCCGTCTTTTTCTTTATATACATTGGTCCTGGAAGTAGCCAATATTGTTCCGCCTCTATGAAGAATTCCTGAAACCGAATTCCGGTCCAGCGATTCAAATTTATTTTCCAATAAACCTCTCCACCCTTCTCGTATCCCTACTAATTCATCACCGTTCTGGGCGCATTTGCGCACAACAGCACGAATAACAGCATTTAATCCCGGTGCGTCTCCCCCGCCCGTTAATACTCCGACTTTCATTTAAGCAATTCCTCGTACTTATATTAATTTAAGATTGGCAAATTTTGCCAGTAATTGTTTAATTCCATGATTTTCAAATGCAATTCCGACTCTCTGCATATCGCCTACACCTGTTATCTGTAGTATCTTTCCAACGCCAAAAACCGCATGCGAAACGCGGCTTCCTACACGCAGAGAGCGCCTCTCCTGATCATATTCATCGTAACCTTCCTGGTAATACTCATCATAGAAAGTTTTCTTCTTCCTGCCGGCTTTTCTGCCTGAGGTACCGTTCAATTCCTCATATGTCGATTCGTCAAGTTCATCGAGAAATCTTGACTTGCTCTGATAAGCGACTTCTCCGAAACGGTATCTTGATCGGGCATAAGTTAGAAATACTTTATCTTTAGCGCGGGTGACGGCAACGTAAAAGAGTCTCCGCTCTTCCTCGAGTTTTGATTCATTATCAAATTTCTGGCTCAGCGGGAATATATCCTCTTCACATCCCGTTACGAAGACTACCGGGAATTCCAATCCTTTAGCGCTGTGAATTGTCATCATTGTAACGGAGTTTACTTTTTCGTCATACTGATCGACTCCGGCAATTAATGATACTTCGGAGAGAAAATCATCCAGTGTCGCACCGGAATTCGATTTGCTGAAATCCTGAACCGCGGCTATTAATTCCTGTATATTATCATAACGGGCTAAAGATTCCTGAGTGCCTTCCTCTTTATAGATTTTCAAAATACCCAATTCGTCAACAAGCGCTGCGGTCAGTTCACCGAGAGAAAGTTTTTCCTTAAGTTCAATATATTTATCGAGAAGCTGTTTGAACTGCTTCACATTTTTCTGGATTCTTTCCTTAACTTCAATGACTTCAAAAACGCGGGACATTGTAGTAAATAAAGAAATATTCAATTTCCGTGCGAAGAGGATCATCTTTGAAATGGATGTGTTCCCGATTCCACGCTGCGGAAAATTCATAATTCTTAATAAACTCTCCTCGTCATTCTGATTGGAGAGCATTCTAAGATATGCGATTACATCTTTAACTTCCTTGCGTCTGTAGAATTCCACACCGCCGACAATCTTATAAGGAATTTTTTCGCGGCGCAGGGCATCTTCAAGCGCGCGGGACTGTGAATTGATGCGGTAGAATATTGCAATATCATTCAGCGAAAGTTTACGCGAAGCAATTTCCTTCTTGATTCTCTTTGCAATCTGAAATGCCTCGTCCTTTTCGTCCGATGCTCTCATCACCGTTAATTCTTCGCCGTCATTATTTTCGGTCCAAAGTGTTTTCTGAATCTGTCCCGTATTATTTTTTATCACGGAATCCGCGGCAGTAAGAATCATTTTAGTCGATCTGTAATTCTGCTCAAGCCGGAATATTTTGCTTCCTTTAAAATCCTTTTTGAAATTCAGCATATTCTTTATTTCCGCCCCGCGCCAGCTGTAAATGCTCTGTGCATCATCGCCAACAACGCAAACTTTATCTCTTGTAGGACTAAGCATTTTCAGAAGTTCGTATTGTGCCTTATTGGTATCCTGGTATTCATCAACAAGAATATATTTAAACATTTTTTTGTATTTCTTAAGAATCTTATCATGATGTTTAAATAATTCTATCGGCCTAAGAAGCAGATCGTCAAAATCCATTGCATTATTTTCGAAAAGACGATTGTTATACTCGATGAATATCTCACCTATCTTTTTATCTGCAGGAGTAGTTGCAACATTTTTCACATACTCTTCGGGCGACATCATCTGGTTCTTCATAAAACTTATCTTATGCTGTACTCCATTCGGAGTTAAATTTTCCAGATTGATGTTAAGTGAAGACATTATATTACTTACAAGAGACTGAGAATCCTCGCGGTCATAAATCGAGAAGTTAGGCCGGTAGTTCAATTTTTCTGATTCAACACGGAGAATTCTGGCAAAAATCGAATGGAATGTACCCATCCAGAGCTGATCGGCTTTCTTCCCGATGAGTCCTTTTATTCTTTCCTTCATCTCCTTGGCAGCTTTATTGGTGAAGGTCAGCGCAAGGATGTCGGAGGGCTCAAACCCCTTTTCGTCGATTAAATACGCTATTTTATGCATTAAAACGCGTGTTTTGCCAGAGCCGGCTCCGGCTACTATCATATGCGGACCGGTATTGAATTCTACAGCTTCGCGCTGCTTGTCATTGAGTTGATTTATTATTTTCATAGAGTGGTTTGTTTTTTGGTCGGCAAATATACAAAATTTTGATGTGATTTATCAATTAATTTTGAATTCGACCACCGGCCCAAGGAAGATCGTATATTACTTTAAGGAATGGGGCTGGCCTGATTTCAGCGGGATTTTATGAAATGATCTTATATTTATTCAAATAAGAAATTTTCCGTTTTTCATAATCATTTTGCCGTCAAAATAAACAGTCGGTTTCTTTACTACCCCATCCAGATGTATAGGAATATCCACCGAGCCGCCCATCGATTTATTGTCGCCGAGAGCGATGTGGATGGTCCCCATTACTTTCTCATCTTCCAAAAGCACACCGCTCAATTTAGCTTTATGATTTGTTCCGATACCAAATTCCGCAATATTACGGGATAAATCACCAAATTTATTCAATGTATCGTCAAGTTTTTTGGCCTGGGTCCCGCCTGAGATCTTAACAGCAAGTCCATCTTTAACCTCAATACGGATCGGTTTTCCTTTTACTACTCCCAGACTGGCCATAGAGCCGTCAACGTAAAAAACACCGCTGGATTTTCCTTCGACAGGAGCCAGAAACGCCTCGCCGGTCGGAAGATTGCCGCTCTCCCCTTTTTTGTGAAACAACCCTTTACTGGCAAAAGCATTTCTTCCGGTTACATCCATTGTGATGTCTGTACCGAGGGATGTGGTAACTCTAACAATTTTGACTTTGTTCAATACTTCCTGAAGCTTAATAGTAAGCGCCGCTATTTTATGATAATCGGCATTTAATCCTCGAATCATAATTTCCTCTGTAATACCCGGAAATGTAGCAATGCGTGATCCAAGCGCCGATGCATTTCTTCTCGCATTGGTATGAGTAAGTGATTTTGCAGTAGGACAAAGCACAACATCGAACATCTTCATCAGTTCAGCTATCTGAGGAAGAGGTTCCTGCCCGTGCATCTCGTTTGATTTCATTTCAAGATAGAGAGAATCATGCCCGAGCCGTTTGGCGTTCCGGAAGAGAGAATAGCCAATTTTCTTTTTGAATTCATCGGTTATGATTAGTACGGATTCATTGGACTGGGCGCCCATACAGTCGCGTATTGCAATTACGGATGCATTATCAAGCGGTGTTAATTTCATATAATAATTTTTAGAAAGGAAAACCTATGTTTATTTGCAAAGTAATCCCCGTACCGCCTTCGGGTAAGGGGTTGTTAACGTTAGTAACAACTCCGAGAGCGTCCGTTGATTTAAATTTATCGAATTTAAAAAAGGAGTAACCGACAGTGCCTTCAAGGCTGATATAATCCGGGACTATGTGAAAGATCAAACCTGTCCCCAGAAAATAACCGACCTGAACTTTTTCTGAGTTATATTTTGCTTCTTTATCTAGAATATTACTTTTGAAATCCTGGATAATGAATTCACTATCATAGAAATTCACATTTCCTTCAACTATTTTCCAATCCAAGAAAGTAAAAATCTTAATGCCGAAGTCGATGCCTGCTCCCCAATGGTTCATGATGAGCTGATAATTGGAAGAGACAGCCGCATTATTCAATGTACCGGAATTGGATCTTTCTTCTTTAAGAAATTGATAGTACCCTTTGGCCGTCAGGAATATTTTATCAAATTTAGCCCGAACAATATTTGCTCCGATTCTGTATCCGGTTCCTCTTTCAAATTTTATCGAGCCGCTGTACTGCATCGAGCTTAGTTTTACATTTAAAAAATCATTAACACCGGATGCAGTGTAATTTTCCTGCGACATTCCCGCGTAAAATCCGCTCAGTCCAAGACAGCCGAAACCGAATGTCTGTGCCTGAACATTTGTAAACATTAAGCCGATAAGGAATGTAATAACGATTTTGATTTTGAGTGTCCGTCTCATTTTACCATACATTGATTGAGTAGCAATTTACAAAAAATTATTTTGTTTTGGAGAATCCTTTTTCTAATCCGTGTCCCGTTGATCCCGTTTCACTCCTTCTCAAGAGATAAGCGAAAAGTAAACCGATAAATCCCAGCGAAGAAAAGATCCACATGCCGGTATTATAGCCCGCCGGATTGGAGGCGCTTGCGCTTGAGGCATCATTCGCGAATCCGATCATAAGATTAAAAGCAAATAAGCCGATATTCTGAATCATGGTCATCAGGCCGTAGGCTGTGCCCAGTTTATTGCTCTCGATTATAATAGCAACGGAAGGCCACATAACCGCAGGTACAAGAGAAAAAGCTATTCCCATCATGGACATCGGAAGAAGGAGATAAATGGGAATTGCCGCATGGATATCAAAAAAATTAATATTGATATTTATAAAATCAGACGGAGCCATCACATCCGGTCTTCCAAATTTAAAAGCCATCATAAGGTAAACAGGAATTATAAGGAGCGAGCCGAACATCATTAGCAATGATCTCTTGCCTATTTTATCGGCCATCAAACCGAAAAGCGGCGTAAAAACCATGGCGGCAAGAGTGAGCAGACTGGACAAATTTCCGCCAACTTCGCGCGATGTTCCGTGCGCGTCCTGAAAAAATTTAATCGCGAATGTCTGAAACGGAAACATTGCCGAGTAAAATGTAACGCACAATGCAGTGATATACCAGAATGATTTATGAAAAGTAAAAATTTCCCTGAATACAATTTTATCCTGCTTGCCTTCTTCAGGCAAAGCATATCTTCTGCTGCCGTAAGAATCCAGGATGTAATAA
>PGYS01000038.1 GCA_002839795.1 Ignavibacteriae bacterium HGW-Ignavibacteriae-3
CGCTTTCGCCGGTGATCAGAACGGAGATATCGGATTCAGCCACCTGCATGATAATATCAACGAGGTCGCGGATTTCGTGACTCTTGCCGATAATCCCGAATTTTTTCTGGAATTCTTCAATCTTCATTGTGACTTAATATAGCCGTAAAATTTCACTCCGCAAAATAACGGTTTTTTACCAATAATCTTATAGGACACGAATGAACCGGGACGTTCCAAGCTTGGAATGCCGTTACAGATAAGGTTATTTTGTCATATCGAGGCCGATGAAATCGGCAGAGATATCCTGCAAATAGCACTGCATAATTTACTATTTTGTTGGATAATTCATGGTATAACATTTTTTATTCGTGCAAATTAGTTTAACCTGCCTGCCGGTTTACCTGCCGAAGGCATGGTAGGCAGGTTCGTGTTTATCCGTGTTCTATCGGCTCCGGTTTTCCCCGGATTATTTAATCAAAGGGATTACTCTCCCTTTGAGATTGAACTTTTTTTCCAGGAAAGCTAGTACGGGTCCGGCTTCCTCTTCAGTAACGAACCGGCCCACGTTTACAACATTCAGGATTGCACCGCCGACCTCTTTTGTATTGATCTCGGTGAAGTAATTCTCCTGTTTCAATTGTTCGTTAAGTTTCTTTGCGTTGTCCTCATTCAGAAAAGCGCCGGCTTGAATTGTGAAATTGTAATTTTTTATCTCCTGGTAAGGGACAGAAGATTCGGTCGTTTCATTTGTAACGGTTTTGTTTTCCGTCCGGACAGAGACTTCTTCCACATCGGGGATTTTCCCGTCGGCTGTCCTGATGTATTGAGATTCGGGATAATCTTTTTTTAATCTGTCCAGATATGATTCGGCTTTTTTGTAATAGCCCAGAGAGTAGTAATAGGAAAAAATGCGATAAAGAGAAGCGTCCGCATATTTGCTAAGGGGATATTTTTCCAGGATGGTTGAATATTTTCTGAGCGCTTCGTCGCCCTCTTTTGTAAGCGAGGCGTCAAGAAAAATTACAGATGGATCGTTCATGTTCTTTGCTTTAAGCTCGAGCAGGATTTTAGATGCGGTGTGAAGATTTCCGTTCTCGATCTGATTCAGCGCGGAGCTTATATCAATCTCCTGAGAGAAGATCTGCGATGCGAGTAGAAATAATATTAAAAGTATTTTTTTCATGTTAATAGCACACTGATTACGCAGATGGAACAGATTTTCGCGGATCTGAATTTGAAAAAATCTTACGTCGAATCTCGGGCTTCTTCCCGAAATTTAATAGCAGACCGACTTCAATTTCTGTGGCCTTCAGATAGTTGATAAGCTGCAATTCATGTTCCTCAACAAGATTTTCGGCCGCTTTCAATTCCAGAATTACTTTGTCCTCGACAATTAAATCTGCGAAATATTCGCCGACTCTAATTCCATCGTAAGTTACATTAATCGGTCTCTGTTTCTCAACCTTGAGATTCATCATTTCCAATTCATGTTTCAAAGCATTCTCATAAACTTTTTCCAGAAAACCAAAACCCAAAGTATTATATACTTTGTAAAATGCCTCTATAATTCTTGAAGTTAATTCCTGATGTAAATATTCTGTCATTGTCTATCTGTGTAAATCTGTTTATTCAGTGTCATCTGTGTGCTATTCTAACCCGGGATAACCTCACCGAATAATGTTCCTGATGTGGCGCGGTTGATTATCACTTTTACATAATCGCCGATATTAATTTTTTCATCACCCGGGAATACAACTATCTTATTAGTATCCGTTCTTCCGGCAAGAAAGTCATCGGACTTTTTGCTGTTGCCTTCGACCAGAATAATCTCTTCGGTTCCAATCTGGGAATTATTTATTTCGTATGAGATCTGATGCTGAACATCTATTATATCGCTGAGCCGTCTCGCTTTAATTTCTTCAGCAACATCGTCAGTCATTTCATAGGCTTTTGTTTTTTCGCGCGGAGAATATTTGAACATATATGCGCCGTCGTAACGGACTTGTTTCATAACCTCAATAGTCATCTTATGATCTTCTTCGGTTTCGGTAGGGAAGCTGGAAATAATGTCGGTTGAAAAACTTACTCCGGGAATTATTTTTCTAGCCAGATCAATTAGATTCAGATAGTGTTCTATGCTGTAAGTCCTGTTCATCAGCTCAAGAATTCTGTTGGATCCCGATTGAACCGGCAGATGAATATAGTTGCATATATTCTTATAACCGGCAATTGTATGAAGAAGTTTCTCTGAAAGATCCTGGGGATGAGAAGTAGTAAACCGGATTCGAATCCTCGGATCGACTTCCGCTGAAGCGGCCAGAAGGTCCGCAAAATCTTTTCCGCTATCTATATAAGAGTTAACGTTCTGGCCGAGCAATGTTACCTCCCGGAATCCTCTTCCGGAAAGCTGCCTGATCTCTTCGATTATGGAATCGAGTGAACGGCTTCTTTCTCTTCCTCTTGTAAAAGGAACAACACAGAAAGTGCAGAACTTATCGCACCCCCGCATCACGGAGATCCATGCGTTAAGTCCGTCTTCGCGGTAGGGGATTATATCATCATAAGTTTCCGTGCGTGAAAGTTTTACTCCTATTCCTTTTTCACCGTTGAAAGCCGAATCGATAAATTCAGGCAGGCGGCGGTATTCATCCGGACCAACCACAAGATCCACGACTTTTTTTTCTTCGATAAGATTTTTGCGCAGGCGTTCGGCCATGCATCCGAGAATCCCGATTACCGTTCCGGGTTTTCTTCTTTTATTGCCGCGCAGATGTTCAAGCCGCGCGTAAATTTTCTGCTCGGCGTTATCGCGGATGCTGCATGTGTTAAGAAGTATAACATTGGCGTCATTAATTTCCTTTGCCAGCTGATAGCCTTGGTTTTTGAGTATTCCCATCACCAGTTCGGTATCGGCGAAGTTCATCTGACAGCCGTATGTTTCGATGTATATGTTGTTCTTGCTCATTATCGGTTTTCATCCAATCTATATTTTAGTCTTAATCTTGCTCATGCTCATAATCATAATCAAAAATTGGCGATTTGAAGATGATTAAGATTAAGATCATGATTATGAAAATAACGCTAACAATTTTCTAAATACTAATTCTTTCTTAATCTTGCTCATAATCAAAGAATGAGGTTGAGGTCAAGGTTAAGGTTTTGATTATGAAAATAACGCTTATTATCTAAGCAGAAGATACATCACCAGATTCATCAGAGCAAAGGCCAGGATAAAGAACGCAACTGAAATTTTAATCCTTTTTCGTTTATTGTATTTCTTTATATCATATTCATACATAGAATCATCTTTTTAATATGTTTTATCGCGGAATCGGAAACCCCTCTTCAGACCGGGGTGAAAAATTATGAAGAATGGAGTAGATATACAATATTATTTCCTTAATAGAACGCGGATTGTTATGATGGCTTATGATTCGTTATGCTTTATCTGTGTGGATCATAAACAATCTGTGTCATCTGCGTTCTATTAGGTTGTATCTGTATAGCGGCTTAATTAATTTGAAACAACAATTAAATTAAATGTGATGGACATAAATCAGCTAAAAAAACTCGCAGCGGAAAAAGCCGTTGATGAAATTAAATCAGGAATGGTAGTTGGACTCGGTACCGGCAGTACTGTTCAATATGCTCTCGAGGAAATTTCGGGAAGAATAAAGAACGGACTTCTGAAAGATATTCTTTGCATTCCCAGTTCGAGTAATACGGAAAGAGAAGCGGAGAGATTGGGAATACCGCTGACGACTTTTGAGGAATTGCGAATAACAGATTCTCAATTCTCAATTCTTAATTCTAAATTCTTAATTGCTGTTACGATTGATGGTGCTGATGAGGTTGCAATTGATGAAGCAACTAAGAAGATCAATTTGATCAAAGGCGGGGGCGGCGCGCTGCTGCGGGAAAAGATTGTGGCGCAGGCGAGCAGGAGATTAATTATAATGGTCGATGAATCAAAAATGTCGGATCATCTCGGAAAAAAATGGGCCGTCCCGGTTGAAGTGATTCCGTTCGCGGTTTCTGTTGAAGAGGAGTTTCTAAAATCGCTTGGTGCAAAAGTAACAAGAAGAAAAAAAGCAGACGGCAGTGATTATATAACAGATGAAAATAATTTTATTCTGGATGCAAACTTTGGCGTTATTAAAGATCCGGCTAATATATCTATTATATTGCATGAGCGTGCGGGGATTGTAGAGCATGGTTTGTTTATTGGGATGGCAGATAAAATAATTTGTGCAAAATTCAGAGGGATAGAAGTAATAGAACACGGACCTGCCTACCATGCCTTCGGCAGGTAAACCAGCAGGCAGGTGACACGGACCGGCCTTCGGACCGGCAAGTAAAACGGATTACCGCGAATATATCTTCCTTACTTTTTCCTTTTATCTTTTACCTTTTATCCTTAACCTCTAGCCTCTAGCTTCTTACCTCTCACGTTTTTGGCATAGCAATTGAATAAGTAAAGCGTCTGAAAGATAGTATTAAGTAAGCACAGCTAATCCACGGGTTTAAAAGTGCTTAATTTTGCTGTAAATGTAGAATACAATTTTTAGAAACTCTGGGAGAAATGTACTTAGTGCGAAAACTTCTACCATGCTACGAATATTTTGCGTACGGGGATTCACATGTCAACTTGTGGCCTTCATGTAATTTGTCGTCTAAAGTCGCCATTATCCGGGGAGAAGTCTCTATTTCTATACTATATAAGATTTCTCAGTCACTTCGTTCCTTCGAAATGACAATTAATAAATTCAAAGGTATTATGTCATTCCGTCCGATTGTGTCATTTCGACCGCAGGGAGAAATCTTTGCAACGGGAAAGATCTCTTCCCGCAAAAAAGAGCGGGACAGGCAGTCGCCGGCTAAAGCCGACTCCTTCGAGATGACAGCGGGACACGGCGAGTTGACAGGTGTTCTTTCTGCATTTAAATCATTTAAAAAGATTTGACAAGCAAAAGATGATTAATTATCTTGAATATCGTAACCAGGAGAATTTCCTCACACACAGGGAAATTTCCAATTTTTCAACAAAAACCTGTCCAAAACAGACGGAAGGAATTTTTTGTTTGATGATTGCTTTTTATTATACCAACGGTTATCTTAAAGTAAATAATAACACGATTTCTCATAAATATGCGAAAACATTGAACTTACCTTTTGCAAATCATTATATTAATTCGAATTCAAAAACAAAAACTAATTCATTAAACTTTTTAATCAACGAGGAGGATCTACATGCAATTACGCCTACCGTTTTAGGAGGCATGAAAAGAAATACTTTTTTATTTGTGTGTAAACCATGTCCCGAGTTAACCGAGGGATCTTTTTATTTTTCACTTTTCATTTTTTATTAATTAACAAATCTAGGAGATTCAAATGAATCTAAAGAAACTCTTTTTGATGCTTACGTTCTTTGTCCTGTTAGGGACAACGGCGTTTGCACAAACAACGTGGTATGTAAACAACCAGACCGGTAACGATGGACGTAACGGTTTGTCTGCTACAATACCATCTCCCGATGATTTTATAACGGGTCCTAAAAAAACAATCGGTGGCGCAGCTGGTGCTTTAGCCGCATCAAATAACGTAGCCGATGTTATCGTTGTTGCAAATACAGGTGTTGCTTACTCAACAGTAACCGGTGAACCTGCAACAATTGCCGTGACGGCACAAAGAACATTTCAATCAACAGGCGGCGAAGTTGAAATCGCTGCGGGTACATTATTCCAGGTGAATAATGCTGTTGCTGCTCCAAATAATCAAGTAATCTTTAACAGCGGTGCATTCAGACTTTCAGGCGGTTTAACTTTAACAGTCGGTGTTCTAACGAACACGGCCGGTTTAATTACAGTTAACGGCGGAACGATTACACGTACCATAGCCGCATCAACAGTTTCAAGTCAGCTTTTATATGCCGGCGCGGTCAGTTTCAGCTACGGCGCTACAATGACAGCTGGCAACGAATTCCCTGCAACGGGTACATTTGCCAATGTTACTACTACTGCTGGTAACTTAACTTTAAAAACTACAGCAGCTACAATGACGGGTGTATTTACAACAGCTGGAACTTTGAATTTAGGCGGTAACGTTCTTTCTATTACAAATTCCGGTGCAGCTACACATACATTATTTGCTGGTGCTGTAACTAATGGTACATTGGCTTTTACCATGAGTGCTAATGTTACTATCAATGGCGCAGCTACTCTTCCAACAGTTACCGCAACATCAGCAACTTCCACGGCCCGTACCTTGGACTTAGCCGGACCAACAGCTATAACTGGAACGTTGACCGTAAGTAACGTTGCTTCTGTTATATCTACTGGCAATACTCTTGTAACACTCGGAACAGCTGCTTTTACGGGTAATGTACTTGTCTTAAACGGTATCGGTACAGTTACTCCGGGTACAGGACTAACTACTGTTAATGGAAACGTATTATTAAATACAGCTATGACCACTACCGGTCTTGCCGGCGGTGCTACAATTACTTTTGGCAGTGCTGTTACATTTAATGGAAATATCACAAATGATGCAACACTTACTGTTACAGATGCTGCTACCTGGAACGGTATGACCGGCGGCAGAATAGTGTTTGGAGATTTTGCCTATACAATTACAGGAAACGTAGTTAACAGTTCAACCATCGGTGGCACGTATTCAACATTATTAGATGTTGATGGTTTTGGTTTAATTACGTTTGCGAACGCAGCCACAAACGTTACAATTAACGGATCTATTACTAACAGCTCAAGAACAACTTTAGCTGGCACAGCTACTCCAGTAGATCTCAGTGGTAACGGTCTTATAACCTGGGGTAACAACATTACTACAGGAATCATAAGAGCAGATGGCGGTATCAGTAACAGTTCTAATTTTTCTGGTGTTACTGGCGGCGCAACAAACGTTAATAACGGTCGGATTGTTCTTGGCGGCGCTGCACGTACAGGCGTCTCAACAATCGGTACAGCCGGAAACAGAGTCGGCGCAGTAACAAACAGTTCGGTTGGCCGTGCAGCGGCTGACGGCAATGGTGACATTGTAATCGGTGTCGGTGACGGTACCGCGAGCGGTTTCTTCGGAACAAGTGTCACAGTTTCCGGATCTGCAATCGGCGGTTATACAATCTTCGGAAATGAAAGCTTTAACGTAAGCGGAAATGTTCTGAATTCAAGAGCTCATGCTGCAGCAACTTTATCAGTTGGTGTTGGAGCTATTGCGGCCAGAACAATAACAATCGGCGGAAACCTTGAAAACCAGAGCACAGGTACAATAACCTTCCCTGTAGTATCAACCGGAGCGGTTGCTATAACAGGTTCTGTGCTTTCAAGCGGAGCCGGCACAATTACTTTCGTTGGTCTTACAACAGGTAACTTTTCAAGCGGTGCTGTAACAATATCCGCAGGAACAGTTACATTGCCTGCATTCACAACCGGTACTTTCGGAATCGGTGCTTTAACTGTTTCCGGCGGAACATTTACTGTTCCTGCTACTCATACTACTGCTATCACTATCACCGGTAATGTTAATATCACCGGCGGTACTGTAAATCTATTGAGTGATGGCACTGTTCCAACAATTGTATCTACCGGTAATTCAATGTCATTCACAGGCGGTACAATTACAACAACAAATGTTACAAGCTGGACACTTAACAGCCCGAGCATTACATGGGGCGGCGCTTCCGCTAACCCGACATTTGCTACGGCTGCTACAACTTTTATAGTTGGAAACCCAAGTCCAACAGCATTAACTACAGTTAATATCGGTGCAGCCAACCCGACTTTGGCAGGCGCACTTACAATAAATAATACAACAGGTTTATCACAGGCAGTTAATATCACCGGCGGTTCACTTAATGTTACCGGAGTATTTACAATTACAGCCGGTGTTACAAATATTGGCGGCTCAGCTTCTCTGCTGCTCGCAAATAATTTTGTAAATACTGTGGGTTACACTACATCCGAACAGGGTAGAGTTTCTATGATTGGCGCTGGTGTTAGAACATTCGGCGGTGCTGGCAACTTTGGCGCAATCGAATTCAATAACGCAGCCGGTTTTGCTTCATCATCCGCAGTTACTCTGACCGGAACAGTCTATTTAACTGTCGGTGCGGTAGCCAATACAGGCGGCGCAATCACAATTAATAATTCAACAGTGCTGCCGACTATCGTAAGAAATGCCGGTACACTTTCACAGGCTCCTACATTCTCTTCTAATGTTAATGTTACATACATTGGTGGTGATAAAGCTTCGGGCAATGAATTGCCAACAACTGGAGCTGCTCCTACAAGACTTCAGAACTTAACAGTCGCTACAACCAATGGTGCTGTTACCGGACAGGGAACAGTAACAATTGGTACAGCTTCAACTGTTAATGGTACTATTCAGGTTAACGCAGCTCAGACTTTATTGATCGATGCAGTTACATTAACAATGAACGGTGCCGCAATAACATTAAATGGTGATATCGCTAATGAAGGTGTAGGCGTATTATCATTCGCAAGAACAGCGGGTACAACGGTAACAGGTTCAGGTTACTTGCCGAACTTGGTAATTGCTGCCGGTTCAAGCGGAAACGTAATTGCCGGAACAGCGGTTATCAACCAATTAGTCGGTACAGATAACGCACGCGGCGGCGGTGATGATTTTAATCCTGCTACAACCACAGCAAACGGTACAATTACTTTTGGCGCTGGTACAGCCGCAGCTTCATTTAACATTACAGGCGTTGCTTTTGACGGTACTGACGCATTAAGCATTACCACAGCGAACGCCGGTAATACCGCAACTTTAGCTTCAAATCTGCAGTTGTCCGGTAACTTAACTCACGCTGCCGGTACAGTTGACTTAGGCGCATTCAGTCTTTCAGTTGCCGGTGCAGGTCCTTCAATGGATCAGGTTTCCGCAATTACCGGAACCGGAACACTTATCTTCAACAGAGTAGGTGCTTCAGCTTTCAACATTACTACCGGAACCGCAACAATTGCTGCAAACGTACAAATGAATATGGATCTTGCAGCAACTGTTCTTTCAATTACAGGAAATCCATTAACAATAACCGGGAATGTTACGCTTACGAGAGGTGCTTTAACACCTACATCTGGTATTAACATTAACGGTTCAGCGTTAAATTTAACAGCCAACTCTTCTGTTGCCGGCGCCGGTGTTCTTACATTTGCTCCAACCGGAACCTTGACAGTTACATTGGCAGGTGCTACAACATTCGACAACTTAACAGTTAATGGTAATGTAACATTGGCAGGAACTGCCGGTGCACTTACAATTACCAACGTATTAACACATACATCAGGTCTAATCAATTTTGCTGACCGCGACATTATTGTTGGTACCTTAACAAGAGCCGGCGGTACATATTCCGCTTCAACAGGATATTTACAGGTAGGTACAGCATTTACTCAGGGTACAGGAATGAGTATTCCAAACCTTAGAATTAACGCAAGCATGACTGTCGGTTCAGCTCAGGGCTTTACTGTAACAGATAATTTATTCTTACCTACTGCTGTTACATTTACACATACAAATGGCGGTGCTGCAAGACTAACATTGGGTGTTGCTGCCGGAACAGTACCCACAGTAACAATTCAAGGTACAGGTAATTTGGATGTTGCCCCGACCTTTGGACAGGGAACAGCAAATTATGTATTCTCAGGTGCAGCAGCTACAAGCGTTGCCGCAGGATCATTCTACTGGCCTGCAACCCCTACAACAGTAGCAGCATCAGTTACAATTAATTCTACCAACACTGTTACCTTTAATGCAAGCAGAACAATTAATGCTATCTCTTCATTAAACCTGACAGCAGGTACCATGGATATAGCTGCCGGTGTTACAGTAACTCTGGCTAGCGGAATGACCATAAACAAAACTGCTGGATTCACTTTAACAGAAACAGGTACAGGCAGATTAAGCGGAACAGGCGTTAATTTATTCTACACCGGCGCTCAAACAGTCGGTCCGGAATATACTGGTGCTTTAATCACAGTTAACAATGTTACAAATAACGCAACAGGCGGCGGTCTGCTTACAGTTAATGCTGCTAAAACTATTGCAGGTAATTTAACTGCAAATCAAAGCGTTACATTCACGGCTAACACAACAGTTACTGGCACAATTTCAGTTGCGACTGGAATGACCCTTACTGTTACAGGTGCTGCCGTTGTATTAACAGCGAACGGCGCTACAAATACAATCACAGGTACTTTTGCCGGAACAGGTTCTGTTAATTTCCTAGGTAACGTAACATTCGGTGCCTTCACAAGCACAGGTACAATTGGATTTGTCGGAGCAACAGGTCAGACAGTTACAGTTCCAGCTGCTGGTGCGACAATGACAAATATGAACGTAACTTTAACAGGATTAAATCCAGTTTTAGTAGTATCCGGTGGTAATTTAACAGTTACAGGCGGTATCGTTACATTTACGAACGGTATCATCAATATGGGTACTAACACTCTAATCTTAGACAGACCTAATGTTGCCGGAAACAGCGGTCTTGGTTTCAGCAGAACAGCTGTTACAGGTACAAACGTAGGTCACGTAGTCGGTAGAGTTCAGCGTGCAGGTAACGCAGGTGACGGAGCTTCCGGTACAAACGGACGTTTCGAATTCCCTGTCGGTACATTAACAGGTCAATACCGCCCTGCTTCTATTACATTTACTCCTAGCTATGTTCTTGGAAATCCTGTAAGTATTATAGTATCGCACGTTGATGCTTCAGCTGACGGTACTGTAGGTCTCCCATTGAACGGCGGCAACGGAGTTACAGTTGGTAATTATCCTGCTTTCTATTGGTTAACATCAACTACACCAACAAGCGTTACATCAACACAGAACTTTGATATGGATCTTCAGGCAAATAATATCGGTGTTCCATATACAAATGACGCTTCACTTAGAATGATAAGAAGACAAGATGGATCCGCAACAAGCAATGCTTGGTCAATGCAGGGAACATCAGCAAACTATTCAAACTATCAGGTTGTAAACGGTACAGACACAACAGTTGTTGTTAGAACAGTATCGGGACAGGGTGGTTTGGTTGCACAGGGAAGCCGTTTCACAATTGGCGTTCCTTCAAGAGCTCCAAACTTTACAGCTCCTGTAGCAGCTACCTTTACGATAGCTGAAGGCGCTACATCAGCGAATACAATCCAGTTCACTGCTGTTGGTCTTAATACAAATGATGGTGCGATTACTTACAGCAAAATATCAGGCCCAACTTGGGCAGCATTAAATACAACAACCGGTTTGGTTACATTAACACCGGGTTATACAGATTATTCAGCAACAGCTTATACGCTCGTTGTAAGAGCAACTACTGCAAGTGCTCTTACCGCTGACAAAACTGTCACAATAACAGTTACAAATACAGACCGTGGTCCGGTATTAGCTACTGCAACAGCAACAGTTAATCCTGCAACAGCTACAACCGGTACGGGAGTAGCGAAAGCATTAACATATACTGCAACAGATGCTGACGGTGATGCAATTACATATTCATACACTGTAACACCAACACCGAGCACAGGCTCAGTAGTATTCTCAGCAACAGCCGGTACATTAACATTCACACCGGTATATGCTGACGTTGCTAATTCACCGTTCACATTCGTAGTAACGGCTTCAAGCGGCACACCTGTATTGACTGCAGTTGTTAATACCGTATTTACGGTAACAAGATCTACAGTCTTAGGCGATGTTAACTTGTCAGGTACAGTTACATCGGCAGATGCTCTTCTTGTATTGAATTATGTTGTTAATCCAACGGCATATCCTCTAACAGCAGAACAGAGATGGGCAGCAGACGTAAATAATGACGGTTCTATCGGTGCTTACGATGCAGCTTCAATCTTAGTTAAAGCAGGCGGCGGCAATTTCTTGGCAAAACAATCAGCAGCAGCCGGAACAGCTTCTTTCAGCAAATTCACAGCTGAAAAAGGTGTCTTTACATTACCGATCAATCTTGAAAACACATCCGGTGTAAGATCAGTTTATTCTGAAATTACAATAGGCAGCGGAGTTGAATTCTCCGGTGTTAACGGAAGATTACCGGAAGGATGGGTAATGGTATCTAACTTCGAAAATGGTACATTGAAACTTGCTATGGCAGGCGTTACTCCTTTGACTGACGGCGCGGTAGCTTTAGTAAATCTATCATTAAAAGATAAAGATGCTATTGTCAGTATTCAGGGCAGTGTAATGATGAACGATCAAATCGGCGGTGCTTTGAATGCAGTACAGATAAGAGAAATTCCAAGTGAGTTCTCTTTAAGTCAGAATTATCCTAACCCGTTCAACCCGACTACAAGCATTAAATACGGAATCTCCGAAAATGCAAGAGTAAGCCTGGTTGTGTATAACGTTCTTGGTCAGGCAGTTAGAACATTAGTAAATGCAGATCAGGAATCAGGTTTCTATACAGTTAGATGGGATGGAACAAATGATTTCGGAAGCAAAGTATCTTCAGGTATCTATATTTACAGAATATCGGCTGGTAAATTTACTTCCACAGTAAAGATGAACTTATTAAAGTAATTGCGTTTAGAATATCAGGGCAGGCAGAAATGCCTGCCTTGAGTTCTGATGCTTGAAAAAACGAACAATTAAAAAACTGAGGTAATAATGAGAAGTTTCAAAATAGGCGTTGTAAAATTACTGACTTTAGTGACCGCAATGCTTATGTTCGGAACAAGTACGTTTGCTCAGGTTAGCGTCACACTACCAACTGTTGCCGGTCCTACCGGTTCAACAGCTACTGGCGCAATTACAGTTGGAAGTTTCACTGGTGTATATGCATTTCAATTCACTATATCGTATGATAAAAATGTAGTTGATTTGACTGGTGTAGCCACTGCCGGCACTTTGATTGACGGCAAGGATGCGCCAACTGTAAATGCAGATCTGACAAATGGAAAACTTCATGTAGCATGGGCAAGTGCAACGGCACTTACAAGTACAGGAGCTTTACCATTAATAAAGCTTAATTTTACATTTAAAACCGGGACCACGTCATTAACGTTTGATCCGTTGAATCCGTTCAAGCTTAATGCGGGAACCCCGGCAGTTACGACGACAGTCGGAAGCGCCTTTGTTCCGGGCGTTTTAGTACAAGGCGGAACAGTCAGCAACGCAGTTGTTGGCGGTACAATCAGCATTCCTGTTACAGTAACTTCAATCACGGATGCACAGGGTGTGTATTCTTATGATTTTACAGCTACTTTTGACAAGAATGTAATAACTCTTACTGCAGCTGATGTAGTTGGCACATTAAGCGCCGGCGGCTCACCTGCAATCAACATTAATAATACGACCGGTACAGTTACATTCGCGTATGCCGGTGCATCTAAAATTGTTGCAGCTACCGGCGGAACGCTGGTTAAACTAACGGGTACTGCAGTTGGTGCGGGAACATCCGCATTAACATTTACATCGTTCAAATTTAACACAGGCTCTCCTACATCATCCGCAAGCGCGGGCAGTGTAGTTGTTGTTGCAGCTAACGTAGCTCCTACATTGACAGTTGCGGCAACCGCAAGTGTTAACGAAGGACAGGCATTGGCGCTGACTTTAGTCGGTGCTGATACCCCTGGTGATGTTCTTACTTATTCTTATACAGTTTCACCTGCTATCACGTTGAATATGCCGACATTAAACGCAACAACAGGCGCTTTTGCCTGGACTCCGGATTACTCACAATCCGGTGTTTATACATTTACATTTAAAGTAACAGATCAGGGTGCATTATCCGCTACAAAAACTACAGTTGTAACCGTAGTTAATGTAAACAGGGCTCCTGTATTTACTGCCACTTTACCTGCAAATGTAGTTGTTCCTGTGCACAAAGCTCCGAATCCGGTTTACTACCGTTTTACATATCTTGCTTCCGATCCTGACGGTCAGCCATTGGCATTCGCTCTTTTAGGCGGCGCCGCAAACATGAGCATGACCATTGACGGTGCATTTTCATGGGCTCCGGCTCTCGATCAGGCGGGCAAATCTTATGTGATTACTGTGCAGGTATCTGACGGATCATTAACCGCTACAACAACATCTGTTATTACGGCAAGTGCTACAATAACAAGTGTTGAAGATTACAGCGGAGTTCCAACAGAATTCAGCTTGATGCAGAATTATCCGAATCCATTCAACCCTACAACGTCAATCCGTTTCGCTCTTCCGGCCGAAAGTTCTGTTAAACTATCTGTGTTTAACATGCTCGGACAGGAAGTCGCAACACTGGCTCAGGGTACAATGGCAGCAGGATTCCATAAAGTTGATTTCGATGCTTCTAAATTAAATTCCGGTATGTACATCTACAGAATTGAAGCAGGGAATTATGTATCTGTTAAAAAGATGGTATTGATGAAGTAATCAGTTAGCTTTTAGCTGTAAGCTACAAGCTTTTAGCCCGTCAGGAAATTGACGGGTAAGAGAAGACCCCCGCGAACAGCGGGGGTTTTTTTATTGGCGCAACGGTGCATCTTGGTCGGTGACATTAAATTTTAAGATGTCTCACCCAAAAAACGGGTTCGACATGACAAATTACGGTTGTCCTGACGAGGGGTGTTTGTCGGCCGAATGCTGGAACTTCAACACTGTCATTTCGGAGGAATCCCGCATAGCGGGATAAATTCCTTGACTGCCTGTCCCGCTCTTTATTGCGGGAAGTAACCTTTCCTGAGGCTAAGATTCCTCTCTTCGTTCGGAATGACAAAGCCTTGACGTGTCGACATGACAGATAGCACCTGTCATCTCGACCCCGCCTTGGCGGGGGAGAAATCTTTCCATAGGTCAAGATTCCCAGCAAAAGGCCGGTAAACTCACCCGTTCCGGGATTCGGAATGACCAAGCCCTGAATGTGATTTTGGTTACGGGAAAAGATGTATTAAATTTTTAATTTACATTAGACAATGAATCTTGTATTTTTAGATAAATCAAATAAATTAATCCAAAATAACTTTAAGGAGGGGAAAATGAAGCGAATTTATTCTACTCTTATTGCTGTGTTCATCTTTTTGGCTATACCGGCAATTAATATTGCGCAGGTATCATTGACCCTGCCTACTATTACCGGTAACGCGGGAACTGAAATATTCGTCCCGATAAATATAAATAATGTAACCGGACTGGGTATCACATCATATCAATTCCAGATTAACTATGATCCGGCTGTCATTAATATTACGGAAATCAGTTTACCAAATACAATTTCCTCGGGTGGTGTTTCCGCTAAAAATGTTGACGTACCCGGAAGATTCCGCGCACAATGGTACATTCTTGGAAATAATCCGCTTGTTGGTAGTGGGACTCTCCTAAACATTAAAGTTAAGTATTTATCTGCAGGCACAACTTTAATTACTTATGGACTTAACGGAGCAACAGATGGTTTTGTAAATGAATTTGCTACAGGCGGTGCTCCTCCGGTTACATATACAATTACAGCTACAAACGGACAGGCAATCACGACTACAGTAAATAATCCTCCGGTATTTGATGCCGTACCGGCTAAGAGTGTAAATGAAGGACAGCTTTTGAGTTTTACTGTTAACGCGGTCGATCCCGAAAGCCAGCCGGTAACGTATTCAACCGGTACACTTCCCGCAGGCGCTGCTTTTAATGCTGCAACAAGAACATTTTCATGGACACCGGGTTACGATCAAGCCGGCCCATACACTGTCGAATTCAGGGCAAGTGACGGCGTTACAACTGCGAGCTTATTCGTTTCTATAACTGTAGTTCAGGTTAACATTGCGCCTACATTTGTGCTTCCATCCTCCAACACATTTACGGTAGCGGAAGCGGCAACCACTAACAATACAATTGTTTTTTCCGCCAGCGGACCGCCTCTTATTACTTATGCAATGGTGCCAAATACTCCCGCATTGACTTGGGCATCTTTTAATAGTTCTACTGCAACTTTAACACTTACCCCTACTTACGGTGTTTCAAGCGCCGTTCCGGGAGGTGTTTATACTATTACTATCAGAGCAACCGGAGACGGATTAACAACAGATAAAGTTATTACTGTAACTGTTTCCGCAACCCTCAGAAATCCGGTCTGGACAGGTGCGGGCACATCAACAATTGCCTCAAAAACTATTAAATATAATGAGACGTTTAATTTCAGTTATGTTGCCACCGATCCGGACGGACATGTTATAACTTATTCTTTTGAGTCGATAACTCCTTCAACAACTTCCGCTGCGTTCTCCAATCAGGCAGGCCTCGGCGGGTTTGGACAATTAGTGTTTACGCCTGCGGAAGCGGATAGAGGAAAGGTCTATACTATTACTATAAGGGCTACCTGTACTTCAAATTTATTCGCCACTACCACTACTCTTCTTACAGTAGGGATAAACAATGCACCGACATTCACAACGGCATTAACAGACAGAACAGTGAAAGTTCATAATGTTCCGGTAGCATTCACATTTCAGTATGTCGCGACAGACGTTGACGGCGATGCGATCAATTATTCCTTAGTTTCCGGAAAGGGAACCATCTCGGCAACAGGGCTTTATTCATGGACCCCGGTAGCGGCAGATAAAGGAACTACCAATACAGTTAAGGTCAGAATATCAGATCCGGTTAATTCCTCGGTGTTTACTGAATCGACCGCTGTGCTGACGGTTGAAAATCTGGTCACCGGATTGGAGAATCTCAACGGAGTGCCTGATAATTATGAGCTCAAACAGAATTACCCGAATCCATTCAACCCGTCAACAAAGCTGCAGTTCAGTATTCCTAAGGAAGACAGAGTTATACTGCAGGTATTTAACATTATCGGACAGGAAGTTGCGACAATAGTTAACCGGACTCTGGGAGCCGGAAGCTATTCTTTTGATTTTGACGCTTCAAAATTAGAGAGCGGAATTTATCTGTATAAAATTACAACCAGTGAATTTACTTCTGTAAAGAAAATGCTTTTTATGAAGTGATTGGTAGCTGTCAGCTTTTAGTTGTAAGCTCTTAACCCGTCAGGAGAGAGTATCAAGTATCAAGTATCAAGTATCAAGTAGCTAGATAGCTACGTGGTAGCTCATCAATAACATAGGGTGAGTCCTTCACTTCAACTTACCTGCATGAAGAAACCGGGCTCGCTCAGTGTGACATCCTTTCTTCTTTCTTTCCCTCTTTCCTTCTTTTTTCTTTTCTTCTTTTCTTCTTTTCTTATTGTTTCAATCTGGGTAAACTTGCCTGCCATTTCTTAGGCAGGTCATAATAAATCCGCGTTATCAGTGTTCTATTAGCTCCGGTTGAACGCTGGCTTTTATGAGGGCTATGATTTTGCTAAATTGAATCAGCAATTCACCCCGATTAGTCTTTTATAACATTATAACGAAGGAAAAAATGATTAAGCTAAATGATGGTTTGTGTAAAAGAGATATTATTGCTTTAGTGATTGCAATCCTGTTTTTCGCGGGCAATATTCAATCGCAAATAAAGGTTGAACTGCCTCAAATAAGCGGCGAGGTCAATTCCGAGATGCTTGGAAAAATAAATATCGGAGTTGTAACGGAATATAAAGTTGTGGCATTCCAATTCGCTCTTTACTATGACAAAAGCATCATAAAAATCACCGGAGTGGATGTAGATGAAACTTTAATTCAAGGTAATATGCCTGTAATTAATGCAGATACAACCAATGGAAAAATAGTTGTCGCCTGGGCAAGTGCGGCGCCTATAATAGGGCATGGTACGCTGCTAAGCTTAAAAATTAAATTGATCAAAACAGGCTTAACTAAATTAACTACAACCGGACCCGACGGCGAATCCTTCATGCTGAATGCAGGAGCTCCCGACTCATCGGTTATCCCGGGGGAGGTAATTGTAACGTATGTCCCTAAAAAACAGACTGAGATGGAATGATTATAAGCTATTAGCTTTTCGCTATAAGAATTCAATTTGTAGAGACGCCCCATGGGGCGTCTCTACTTTTAAATAAAAATGGAATCCTTACATTTCAATAATTCCTTATATTTGACGAAGTATATTATACCTTAAATGAGGAAGTAATATGAACAATTACGTAAAACGATTTTCGATTTGTCTGAAATCTGCCTTTCTTTTTACTCTTCTTTTTTCCAACTATATTTTTTCTCAAAATACAAAATTCACTCCGCCTGACTGGAGCAAGAATTCGGTTATATATGAAGTTAATGTAAGGCAGTACACAAATGAGGGTACGTTCAAAGCCTTTGAAAAACATCTGCCTGAACTGAAAAAGATGGGAGTAGATATTCTATGGCTGATGCCCATTCATCCTATAGGTGAATTGAACAGAAAGGGGACGCTTGGCAGCTACTACGCCGTGAAAGATTTTAAAGCCGTTAATCCGGAATTCGGCACACATGAAGATTTTAAGAATCTCGTTTCTAAAATTCACGAATTAAAAATGAGTGTAATAATCGACTGGGTGGCAAATCATACTTCATGGGATAATGTATGGACAAAAACGCATCCGGAATTTTTCAGTAAAAATAATGAAGGGAATTATTTCCCTCCGGTGGAAGACTGGGCGGATGTGATCGATCTTAATTTTGATAACCCGGATCTCCGGAAGGAGATGATAGGTTCGATGAAGTATTGGGTCGATGAATTCGGGATCGATGGTTTCCGGTGCGACGTGGCTGCAATGGTCCCCATAGAATTCTGGATAGAAGCGCGGATAGAACTCGAAAGATCTAAAAAGCTATTCATGTTAGCTGAAGCGAGCGAGCCGTATCTTCACAAAGCGTTTGATATGACTTACAACTGGCAGCTGAAGGATTTAATGAATGACGTAGCACAGGGTAAAAAGAAAGGTTTTGATATTATTAAGTATTACGCCGCAGAAAAAAAAGAGTATAATGCGAATGACTACAGAATGGTCTTTACTTCCAACCATGATGAAAATACCTGGCATGGAACTGAATATGAACGGCTCGGCGACGGTGCAGAGACGTTTGCGGTACTGTGCGGAACGGTCCCGGGCATGCCGTTAATTTATACAGGGCAGGAAACTGGAATGAATAAGCGTCTCAGATTCTTTGACAAAGATACAGTCGGCTGGAAGAACGACAGGATGAGAGGGATTTATACAACACTGAACCATCTTAAAGAAAATAATAAAGCATTATGGAATGGAAAATCCGGCGGAGAAGCTGAATTTCTTGAAACAGGAAATGATAATATTCTCGCGTTTGTTAGAGAGAAAGAGGAGAATGTGGTGTTCACCGTTCTTAATCTGTCGGCTAATAAAGAATCTGTAAAAATTAGGAATCCGCATGTTAAGGGAAATTTGAAAAATCTTTTTGATAGTAATGATTCAGTTGAATTGCCGGGTGAATTATCACTCGATATGGAACCGTGGAATTACAAAGTTTATTTTAAGTGATATAAAGAAAATAGAACACGGATAACACAGACCCTCCATAGGCGGGCAAGTTGTTTATGATCAGCACGGATTAAATCATGACAAATCATAAGCAATCTCCGCAGGAGTCCTTCGGACATGATAACCTGCCTGCCATGCTTTCGGCAGGTAAACCGGTAGGCAGGTCGGCGTTCTAGTTAAGATTAGATGAATGCTTTTGAAAAAACTCCAGTTTGGTATGAAGATAAATGTTAAATAAAACTATAAGGATTTTCACATGCAGAAGCCGCGCTTAAGTTTTTGGCAAATATGGAATATGAGTTTCGGATTTCTTGGAATTCAATTCGGGTTTGCGCTTCAAAACGCAAACGTAAGCAGAATATTCGAAACACTTGGCGCAAGTATAGAGGAAATACCAATCCTGTGGATTGCCGCTCCCGTTACCGGACTTATAATCCAGCCGATCGTGGGCCACATGAGCGACAGGACATGGAACCGTCTTGGAAGAAGGCGCCCCTTCTTTTTAGTCGGAGCTATTCTGGCTTCGCTGGCTTTATTCATAATGCCGAACTCTCCTGTGCTATGGATTGCCGCAGGCATGCTCTGGATCATGGATGCCTCAATTAACGTCTCTATGGAGCCTTTCCGCGCGTTTGTAGGCGATATGATGCCCCCTGATCAGCGCACAATGGGTTTTTCAATGCAGAGCTTTTTTATTGGCACCGGAGCAATTGTAGCTTCGGCATTACCGTATGTTATGAATAACTGGTTTGGAATCAGCAATACAGCTCTGGCCGGTGAAATTCCGGCTTCTGTTAAATTCTCATTTTATATAGGCGGGCTTGTATTTTTTCTGGCCGTGCTCTGGACTGTTATCAGATCAAAAGAGTATTCTCCCGAGCAGCTGGCTGAATATAACAAAGCCGAAGATGGATCGGAAGCACGGGCTGACCGAAATGATGACCTGATCGGTCATTCCGTATTTAATAGAAACGGTTCCATATGGACTATAACCGGAATTGTCCTCTTCCTTGTGTTTGACCTGTTCATATTTATGGATTACGGAATAGGGGTTTTCTTCGGCGGGATAATTGTATTTGGAATCCTTCAGCTCTTTGTCGGGTATCTTACAAAATCATCGAGAACAAAAAGCGGTCTGGTCGTTGTAATAAACGATCTTTATAAAATGCCCAGGACCATGATACAGCTGGCCTATGTTCAGTTCTTTTCATGGTTCGCGCTCTTTGCGATGTGGATCTACACCACGTCCGCTGTAACAAAACACATCTACGGCGCCACTGAAACATCCTCGGCGTTATATAATCAGGGCGCGGACTGGGTTGGCGTACTGATGGCAGTATATAACGGCTTTGCCGCGGTAATGGCTTTCTTTCTGATCTGGCTGGCTAAAAAGACAAACAGAAAGACTGTGCACATGGTAAGTCTGTTAATCGGAGGAATAGGTTTAGCATCATTTTATTTTATAAAGGATCCAAACGTTCTTCTTATTTCAGAATTAGGAATCGGACTGGCCTGGGCTTCGATTCTCGCGATGCCTTACGCCATTCTAACTGGTTCGCTTCCTAAAGATAAACTGGGAGTCTATATGGGAATATTCAATTTCTTTATTGTGATACCCCAGATAACAGCCGCAGCAATTCTGGGATTTTTTGTAAAGCATCTTTTCGGGAATGAAGCCATTTATGCGCTGGTACTCGGCGGAATTTCAATGATCATAGCGGGCTTGATGGTGAAATTTGTTGATGATAAAGATTAGGCGCGTGAAATAGAACACAGATGACGCAGATTTGTTATGATCAACACGGATTTCAATATTAACTGATCATAAGCAATCATAATAATCTGCGTTCTATTAATTAAGTTTAAGAAAAACCCAACCTCTCGGATTCAATTCAATATTAACTTTACCGTTATCACATTTAATTGAATTATTATCCGTCAGGTTTACCGCACTTTTTACAGAATAAAATTCCGGCAAAGTAATTCCCACTTCCCGGTTTTCGTCTGATTTATTCAGGACGACTAAAATTCTCTCGTTAAAGTCGGATCTTACATAAGCAAAAATTGAGTCATCCGCCCGCAAAGTCAGAAAGTCGCCGTATCTTAACGCGCTGTGTCCGGATCTGATTTTTACAATTTTACTTACAGTCTGAAGCATTTCTTTTTCATGAATACTAAGCCGATCTCCGAAGCGCATCATTCTTCTGTTGTCCGGATCGCTCAGACCGGTCATTCCGAATTCACTTCCGTAATAGATAACCGGCAATCCGGGAACGGTTAGCATATAAGCCAGATACAGCTCGGCTTTTTTATAACTGTATGGATTCCGTACTTCTGGAGGATCATTCCATCCTTCCTCAATAGCGCTCCATTGACTCAAATCTATCGCTCCGTCAGCGTAAGCCATGAATCTGTTCTTATCATGGCTGTCCATGATATTTCCCATTAAATGAAGCGGTCCGTATACATCGAGTGTCTTCGCCATCTCTGCATCAAGATCGGAGAAAGATCTTTTCGGATCTATAAAAACTGCCTGAGCGGTATTGTAAAGTTCAAAGTTAAACTGGGAGCTGAGCTGTCCGTTATTCACGTACGAACTTACAAGATCATAATTCCCGAACGTTTCTCCGATCTGGTAAACATTTTTTGCCTGCGGAATCTCCACTTTCTCTTTTAATGTTCTTGTCAATGTACGCCAGAATTTATTAGGGACATGTTTAACGGCATCGTGCCTGAAGCCGTCCGCGCCTGTCTGCTCAAGCCACCAGACGGCATTTTCGCTCATTACATTTGTCGCTTCGTTCGAGTTAATAAAATCGAAAGAGGGGAGATAAGGTTCGAACCAGGTAGTTAGACGGTGTTCATCCCATAACCGGAGGTTCAAGCGTCCGTCCGGCAGTTCCAGCTTGCCGAACCAGTCCCTGTGTTCCTTAAAGTAGGGATGATCAACGTGAACATGGTGCGAAACAAAATCGAGAAGCACTTTAATTCCGTGTTTGTGAGATGCGGCTATCAAATTTTTTAAATCTGCAAATGTTCCGAATTTTTCTTCAACTTTATCCTCGCTTACAGGCCAGTAGCCGTGATATCCGGTGTACCATCTGTGAGGGGCTGGATATTCCCGGAAGGCGGAATCGGGATTATCATTTACCGGTGAGATCCATAAAGTGTTGATGCCGAGTGAATCAAAATATCCTTCCTCGATCTTCCTTTTAACTCCCGCAAAGTCGCCTCCCATATAATTTGCCTTGAGCGAGACGGAATCGTTTATAACGGGGGAATTGTTTTTTTCATCACCGTCGTAAAATCTGTCTATCATCAATGAATAGATGATCCCGTCGTACCAGGTGAACGAATCATTTCCGGCCGGCTTGCCGTTCATGAGCGGAACCATCTGAAGATTACTGTTCGAACCGTTAATTGAAACAATTGCGCGAAGCATCCCGGCCTTTAATAATTCGGAATCAGGAACAGATACAGCAATTAAATTTTTATCTGTCGATAAATAACTGTCCGGCAATTTATAATTATCAAGAAAGACGGTTACGTTATTAAGCCCTATTTTTTCTTTGCCGCCGGTCTGAATATAGAACTGAAATTCCGTTTTTGATTTGCCGTGAATAATTTCTTTTTTATGAAGAAAAATTTTTTCAGAGTGAGAATCCGGAATTGTTAATACAGAATTAATTCCGCCTATCCCATTAGGAACGGTATTCCCGTTGGCAGGATCAACGATCTCTTCGCCGTCCGCAAAAAATTTATATTCATAGCGACCCGCTTCCAGTGGGATCGACACAGTATATACGCCGTTCCCCTCAATGTCTGTCATCGGAAATTCCCCTCGGTTCCAATTATTAAAACTTCCGAACAGAAAAATTGATTTATAGTTTTTCTCCGACTTTAAGCTGAATTTATGCAGTCCGATCTTATTAACATAAACCGGAATTGAGTTTACCCGCCCTGACGGGTATTCAGAATTCTGATTATGAAATGATAAAGTTGTGAAGCCCTCAAATTCAGCGTTCGGAGTAACGATTAACCGCCTGAGTTTTTCATCATACCTCACGGAAATATTTTTATCATCCATTAATGTAAGTTTATAATCTTTGGAATAAAAAAGATCCGATATAAGAACTGTATCAGTCCTCCCCGCGATAAGTTTAAGCGGAGCGATTATGTCTGTTATCTTTTCTGATTGTGAAAAAACCGGTGCCGATACAATCAGAGAAAGCAGAAAGAAAAGACCTATATTTTTTATAATGCGCTTCATCTAAAATCCTGTCACTAATTTGTCAGTTGTTTCGAGTCCCGGTTCTTTTTTACGGGAAGAAATCATTGCCACTATTCAAAAATTTTCTCCGTGTCTTTGTGTTTTAAAATAGTATCAATACCACAGAGACACAGAGATTCGAGCAGATTAATCTTCCTTCACAAAGAACCAGATAAATCCCGAGATGGCAAGAGAGATTGCGCTTATAATAAATATCAGACTTTTATCCGGCGAAGTGTTAACTGCCTGACCCACACCAAAACTCGCCACAAGCTGCGGAAGAACTACT
>PGYS01000039.1 GCA_002839795.1 Ignavibacteriae bacterium HGW-Ignavibacteriae-3
TATATAATATTTTTATGAACTTGTAATTTTCCTGATTCCCCGTAAAAGCGGGGTAAACTCCGTCAGATGCTCTATCCAACTTGTCCGCCGCGGGCGGATCGATTTAAATGCATATTGATACTTCAACGGCTATAAAGTGCCTTATGTGGCTCAATACATTAATTATCGTCTGTCGCAAATATACTATTCGCTTAAATAACATACAATTTTGGCTGGTCCGCATCCTGAAAATTATCTCTCCAGTTGAAAATGCATTTAATTTTTATCAAATTGTGCATGCAAAATTCATAAGAAAGCGAATAAGCTTTAATGATTATTAACTACCTTGCCTCATACGAAAACTTCTGCTTCAGAAAGCTGAATAAGCTGTTTTTACGTCCTTGTCCGGATCACTAATCATTTTTATTTTTTCCTTACACCATTTATCAATTTACAGGAGTAATCTATGTGCGGAATTGTTGGATATATAGGGGATAAAAATTGTGTTCCAATTTTAATAGAAGGATTAAAAAGATTGGAATACCGGGGATATGATTCCGCCGGAGTGGGAATAATCAACAGCACTGAGTGCAAGGTGCTGAAAACAAAAGGCAAGGTTTCTGAACTGGAAAAACTTGTTTTTGCCGAGCAGATTGATTCCGGGTTGGGCATCGGGCATACTCGCTGGGCAACTCACGGTGAGCCGAGCACAATTAACGCCCACCCCCATCTGAATAAAGATAAAACTCTTTTTTTAATTCATAACGGTATCATTGAGAATTATCTCTCTCTCAAAAAAGGATTGGAAAAGGAAGGTTACGAATTTATTAGCGAGACGGATACAGAAGTTCTTGCCCATCTGATAGATCATTATTTGAAACTAAAAAATTCATTATTCCAGGCTGTCAGATATGCTTTGAATGAAGTTGAAGGCACTTACGGGATATGTGTTATTTATAACGGCGAAAAAGATAAAATTGTTGCAGCCCGCAAAGGCTCTCCACTTGTCCTTGGTATAGGGAATAATGAAAACTTTGTGGCTTCGGATGTTAATGCGCTCATCGCTCATACAAAGCAGGTTGTTTATCTGGAGGATGGAGAAATTGCCGAAATATACAAGGATCATTTCACTACCAAAACAATTGCCGATGAAACTATTATTAAAGAAATTTTTGAGGTGGAAGTAGGAGTAGACGAAATTACCAAGGGCGGTTATCCTCATTTTATGCTCAAAGAAATTATGGATCAGCCGGATTCAATATTTAATTCCATGCGCGGAAGACTGGTCTATGATGAAGGTATATCAAAACTCGGCGGTCTTCAGGGATTCGAAGAGAGAATAATAAATTCCAAAAGAATATTAATTACTGCCTGCGGAACATCATGGCATGCCGGCCTGGTCGGCGAGTATATGCTTGAACAATATGCCGGAATTCCGGTGGAAGTTGAATATGCTTCAGAGTTCAGGTACAGACATCCTATCATTACAAAAGATGATACTGTAATTTTTATTTCACAGAGCGGAGAAACTGCTGATACATTAGCGGCTATGAAAGAAGCGAAGAAGAAAGGCGCCCTTTGTTTAGGAATCTGTAATGTTGTCGGAAGTTCTATAGCGCGGGAAAGCGACGCCGGGGTATATATTCATGCCGGACCTGAAATAGGGGTTGCCTCAACGAAGGCATTTACGGCTCAAATCTCGGTTCTCGCATTGATCACTCTTCTTTTGGCCCGTAGAAGAAATCTGAGTCTTCCCGAAGGACAGGAAATAATTAATGAAATGAGGCTGCTTACAAAAAAAGTTGAAATGATTCTGAAACAGAATGAAAACATAGAAAAGATCGCAGGGCAGTATATGAATTGTAAAAATTTTCTATACCTGGGACGCGGATACAATTTTCCGGTTGCTCTCGAGGGCGCACTGAAGCTTAAGGAAATTTCTTACATACACGCGGAGGGTTACCCGGCGGCGGAGATGAAACACGGACCGATCGCATTGATAGATGACGATATGCCGGTCGTTTTCATTGCAACTAAAGATTCTGTCTACGATAAAGTTATAAGCAATATTCAGGAAGTCAGAGCCAGGAAAGGCAGGATTCTTGCGATAGTAAATGAAGGTGATGAACAGATTGAAAATATGGTTGATCACGTTATAAAAGTCCCAAAGACACACAATATGTTAACGCCGATTCTTACAGTTATACCGCTGCAGCTTATCGCGTATCATATAGCCGTAAAGAAGGGCCTGAATGTTGATCAGCCGAGAAATTTAGCAAAAAGTGTCACAGTCGAATAAATCACAAACGAGGTAAAATATGTCACGTAGAAACGTCCTTATTATGGGTGCAGCAGGACGGGATTTTCATAACTTCAATGTATTCTTCAGAGATAACGAGAATTACAATGTTGTTGCCTTTACTGCTACTCAAATTCCTAACATTTTTGGAAGGAGCTATCCGGCGGAACTCGCTGGTAAATTATATCCTGATGGAATTAAAATTTATGAAGAGTCCGAACTTGTGGATTTGATCCGCAAATTTAAAGTTGAAGAGGTTGTCTTTGCTTATTCGGACATAACATTTAACTACGTTATGTCAAAGGCATCGGTAGTTAACGCGGCAGGAGCTTCATTCCGTCTGCTGGGTGCCTCTGAAACAATGATTAAGAGTACTAAACCTGTGGTGGCGGTTCTTGCTGTAAGAACGGGCTGCGGAAAATCCCAGACTTCGAGAAGAATCGTAAAACTATTGCAGGACGCAGGTAAAAAAGTTGTGGCTGTAAGACATCCAATGCCCTACGGCGATCTTGTAAAACAGAAGGTTCAGAGATTTGCGTCTATCGAAGATCTTAAAAAACATGAATGTACTATCGAGGAGATTGAGGAATACGAACCGCACATTGCCAGGGGCGGAGTAATATATGCCGGCGTTGATTATGAAGCCATATTACGCGAAGCGGAGAAAGAAGCTGATGTTATATTATGGGATGGCGGAAATAATGATATGTCATTTTATAATGCCGATGTTACTTTTACAGTCGTAGATCCGCATAGACCCGGACATGAAATGATGTATTATCCCGGGAACACATCTCTTCGTTTGGCAGATGCCGTTATAATAAATAAAATGGATTCAGCTTCAAAAAAGGGAATAGAAACAGTTAGAAAAAATATTAGGGAAGTTAATCCGGATGCAACTGTCATCGATGCAAATTCTCCTCTTACAGTTGACAAACCGGAATTGATTACCGGTAAACGTGTTCTGGTTGTTGAAGATGGTCCAACCCTTACCCATGGAGAAATGAAATACGGTGCCGGAACTGTCGCCGCCGAGCGTTTTAAAGCAAAAGAAATTGTGGATCCCAGACCGTACACTGTTAATTCGATTTCAGATACTTTTAAGAAATATCCTGACATAGGTGTTCTTCTTCCGGCAATGGGTTACGGTGATGAACAAATTAAAGATTTGGAGGTAACAATCAATAAAACCGATTGTGATTCCGTCATCATAGGTACTCCGATAGATCTTGGCAGAATACTTAAGATTAATAAACCATCAACACGGGTAATGTATGAACTAGAAGAGTTTGGCGCTAATAGCTGTGAATCCGTTCTTAAAGCCAAAGGTCTTTTATGAAAAAGATAGCTGTTGTTGCTTTTGGTGGCAACGCTCTCTTACGCGCTAATGAAGTTGGCACAATTGAGGAACAGGAGAAAAATACACTCGACACATGTGAAAAATTAATTTCATTATTAAGAAATAATTATAACTTAGTTATTACGCACGGAAACGGACCGCAGGTTGGTAATATTCTTCTCCGTAACGAAGCGGGGTATGCGCAGTACAAAATTCCTAAAATGCCGCTCGATATTTGTGTAGCCGATTCGCAGGGAGGAATCGGTTACATGATTGACCGTCAGATGCGTAATGCATTAAGTAAAACAAATCTTAGAAGGAATGTAGTTGCTATAATTACAGAAACCCTTGTCGATATTAATGACTCCGCGTTCCAGAATCCCACCAAACCTATTGGCCCTTTTTATCTTAAAGAAGAAGCAGATCTTCTGGCTAAAGCAAATAACTGGATTTTCAAGGAAGATGCACGCAAAAGGGGATGGAGAAAAGTTGTTGCTTCTCCAAAACCGATCGATATTATGAACAAGAAAGTTATTAAAGATCTTGTAAAGCACGGACACATTGTTATAGCTGTTGGCGGCGGCGGGATACCTGTTTATCTGCATTCAGATACTAAATATCTTGAGGCCATCGAGGCGGTTGTGGATAAAGATCTTGCATCATCAGTTCTGGCAAGAGAAATTAAGGCGGACCGTCTTTATATTGTAACAGATGTGCCAAAGGTGTTTATTAATTTTAATAAACCGAACCAGAAGGCTCTTGATAATCTTACTTCATCGGATGCCAGGAAGTATCTGGATTCCGGTGAATTTCCTCCCGGAAGTATGGGTCCTAAAATTCTCGCCGCAATTGAATTTGTGGAAAGCGGAGGCACCGAGGCTATTATTACTTCTGAGGCGGAACTGCAAAAAGATAATTGCGGGACAAGAATTACATTAGGATAATAAATTAAGGAGAAATAAATAGTGGCATTTAATCTTAGAAACAGAAATTTTTTAAAATTGCTTGATTTTACCCCCAAGGAAATTAATTATCTGTTAGAACTTTCTAAGGAGCTGAAAGCTGCCAAATATGCTGGAACTGAGACTCAGAGACTTAAAGGAAAAAACGTAGTACTTCTCTTTGCTAAAGATTCCACCAGAACAAGATGTGCTTTTGAAGTGGCCGCTCTGGATCAGGGCGCGGGAGTTACATTTTTAGGCCCTTCCGGTTCCCAGATGGGCAAAAAAGAATCCATGAAAGATACAGCCCGTGTTTTAGGAAGAATGTACGACGGAATTGAATACAGAGGATACGGTCAGGATATTGTTGAGCAACTCGGAGCTTACGCCGGTGTGCCGGTATGGAACGGCCTTACGGATGAATTTCATCCGACTCAGGTGCTTGCCGATCTTCTTACCATTATGGAACATTCCGACAAACCGCTTAATGAGAATACTCTGGTATATTTGGGTGACGCCAGAAATAATATGGGAAATTCTCTTATGGTGGGATCGGCCAAAATGGGAATGAAGTTCAGAGCTGTTGCGCCGAAGAATTTATGGCCGAATGAAGAACTTGTCAAAACATGTCAAGAAATCGCCAAAGAGACGGGCGCAACAATTGAGTTCTCTGATGATCCCGTCAAAGGAGTTAAAGGTGCTGACTTTCTCTACACCGATGTCTGGGTGTCCATGGGTGAGCCGGAAGCAGTCTGGGAGCAGAGAATTAACATAATGAAACCCTATCAGGTTAATATGGAAATGATCAGGAACACAGGCAACCCTCATGTAAAATTCTTACACTGCCTGCCCGCATTCCATAACAGAGAAACCACAATCGGTGAAGAGATATTTCAAAAATACGGATTGGAGGCAATGGAAGTAACGGAAGACGTATTTGAATCCTCCCATTCGATTGTTTTTGACGAAGCTGAGAATAGACTGCATACAATTAAAGCAATAATGGTGGCTACATTAGGGAGTTAATATTTTTTAGACCGGATGAAAATAAAGGCGCTTTCAAGCGCCTTTATTTGTTAGCATCATATTCGATGTAAAAATGATTACTCCGGTGTATTCCATGAACTCATGGTTTATTGCTTTATTACCCGGATTGACAGCAGATGATGTTTTCAATTTATTACTGCAGAGTTACTATCTTCATTGCATCTGTGTTCTGGAATCGTAAAGAAAAATTAATTTAATATTTGGTTTTAAGCTGAAAATATTTATTTTTACGCCGCGTTTTTGATGGGCAGATAGCTCAGTCGGTAGAGCAAAGGACTGAAAATCCTTGTGTCGGCGGTTCGATTCCGTCTCTGCCCACGGGAACTTGAAAGGGATGTGAATACATCCCTTTCTTTTTTTAAACTTTTACTTATTTTCTAACTATACTTTTAAAGAATCAAAAATGTCCTCTAAATTCCTGGTAATAAAGAATATAAAAATTCACATACAAAAAAATGTCCGGTCCAGAAATATGAGCATTTCTGTCAAACCGTTTAGCGGTGTGAGGATTACTATTCCCATGAGTTATTCGTTTTATCACGGAGAAAAATTGGCGCGTGAGAAAATCGGGTGGATCGAAACTCATCTTTCAAGAATTAAAAGTCTGCAGAATGAATACTTACCGGGTATTGATAATGGTGCTATAGTCATTCGTAATCATATAATTCAATTTATTCCGGCCGCTATTAGAAAGATTACTTATCGGATGCGGAAAAGACTTATGGTGGTTAAGTATCCTGCTGAACTGGAAATTCAATCAGAGGAAGTCCAAAAAAGTGCGGCAAAAGCAATTGAGAAAGTCTATCGCGAAGAAGCAGCGGAATATCTTTCTAAAAGACTTAATGATCTCTCGGATAAATACAACCTGCCGTTTAATGAACTTTATATCAAAAACATTAAAAGCCGGTGGGGAAGCTGTTCAGGCAAAAACAATATTAATTTAAGTATTCATTTGATGCGTCTGCCCGATCATCTTATCGATTATGTGATTTTACATGAACTGGCTCACACAAAAGTAAAAGATCACAGCAAAAATTTCTGGAGGTTTCTGGGAACACTTTCGGGAGAAGCTAAAGCATTGGATAAAGAATTGAAAAAGTTTCGAATAAATTAACGCGCTGCATTACTGCAGCGGATGGCTATTTAGTTGAATCCCGCTTAACCTCTCTTTATATTTCCAGCACAAAATTAAAAGGGGAGCAGTTTGTTAGAAGCTATAACTCAGACTAATTTCAGCAGACTCAAATTGTCTAAAAAGGGCAAAGTAAGGGATGTTTATGATGTCGGAGAGCACTTTTTAATTGTTTCAACTGACCGCCTTTCGGCGTTTGATGTGATTATGAATGAGGGAATTCCTTATAAAGGAATGATTCTCAGTCATATTTCAAAATTCTGGTTTGAATTCACCAAAAACATCATTCCAAACCATTTGGTAACGATGAATGTGGATGAATTTCCTGAAGAAGCCTTAATGTATAAGCATCAACTTCAGGGACGATCAATGCTGGTTAAAAAAGCTGAAATGATACCCATTGAATGTATTGTTAGAGGGTATATTACCGGTTCGGGTCTTATTGATTATATTAAAACCGGTAAAGTTTCCGGTATCGAGCTGCCAAAAGGACTGGTAGAGTCTGAAAAACTGCCCGAACCGATTTTTACTCCTTCTACCAAGGCTGAGATAGGTCGTCATGATGAAAATATTTCAGCAGAAGAAGCTATAAACATCATCGGCAGGGAAGCGTTTGAATTCATTAAAGCCGCTTCTCTTAACATTTATTCAGAAGCCGCTGAATATGCGCTTTCCAGAGGGATCATAATAGCCGATACAAAAATGGAGTTTGGATATTACGACGGTAAAATTATTCTTATTGATGAGCTTCTGACACCCGATTCCTCTCGATTTTGGCCGCTGAGTGAATACGCAAAAGGCCGTTCTCAGAACAGCTATGACAAACAGTATGTAAGAGATTATTTGCTGTCTGTAAATTTTGATAAAAAAACCCCTGCGCCGGCGCTTCCGCAGGAAGTGATTCTTAACACGAGCAGAAAATACCAGGAAGCTCTGGCTAAATTGACCGGAGAAACTATTTAAGAATGATACCGGTCCAGATTAGTGTAAAAGAAAATAATTGTATGTTTGTTAAATGGAGTGATGATACAGAGACGGAAATTCAGCTTTCTCATCTTAGAAGATTTTGTCCATGCGCAATCTGCGCGTCCCAAGAGGAAAATCATCATCATGATTCGATAAAAGTTTTCACCAATGAACAGTTGAAAATAATAGATATAAAAATTGTCGGAAATTATGCGGTCTCAGTTCATTGGGGTGACAAACATAATACCGGTATTTATGATTTCAACTATCTGAAAAAAATATCCGGATTTTAGAATAAACTTAACTTACTATGGTTCTACCAAATCAATTAACAGTTCTAAGAATAATTCTCACCCCGGTATTTCTGGTTCTGTTCCTTTCGGGCGAACCATGGATGATCCAGGTTTCATATTTAGTATTTATTATCGCAGCTATTACAGATTGGTATGACGGCTGGCTGGCGCGCAAATTTAATTATATCACTGAATGGGGAAAATTTATGGATCCCCTCGCCGATAAAATTCTTACTTCTACTGCTTTTATGGCGTTTGTCCTCGTCGGGATACTTCCAATGTGGATGGTGCTGATCATTATCATACGAGATATACTTATTACACTGCTGCGAATTTATGCGGATCACAGAAAGATTTCTTTCACTACATCAAGAACTGCGCAGGTCAAGACTTTTATCCAGATGTTTTTTCTCTATTACCTGCTTTTAATTTATACTCTTAATACTTTTGAAAAACTTCATACTACTTACTATAATTTATTTGAGATTCTTTTAAACAGGGATATTCTCTTTTATTCGATGCTGTTCATTACTCTTTTCACTTTAATAACCGGTATTTCTTATATATTCAGCAACCGTTACTTAATTAAGCAAATGACCAATCGTGAAAATTAATTTTCTTGAAAAATTATTAGGATCCGGCTTTTTCACCGGATATATTCGATTTGCTTCGGGCACATGGGGAAGCCTTGCCGCTTTAATTATCTACCTTATACCGGGATTTGAAAATCCGTCGTTGATGATCTTTATGATCTCTCTTTTTATTGTGCTTGGAGTACCTATAGCAGATAAATTTGAGCAAAGATACGGCAAGGATCCGAAAGAATGTACAATTGACGAAATAGTGGGCATGTGGATAACTCTTTTATTCCTGCCTAAAAAAATATGGTGGATACTCCTTGCATTTCTGATATGGCGTGCGTTAGATATCGTAAAACCTTACCCAGCCCGTAAATTGGAGGGTGTTAAAGGCGGCTGGGGAATAATGCTTGATGACATAGCTGCCGGTGTATATTCATTTATTTCGATTCAGCTGATTATTTATTTTTTCAATATGATTTATAAATAAAAAAAGATAAAAATGAAAGCTCATATTATTACAATTGGTGACGAAATACTCATCGGACAGACATTGAATACAAATGCCGCCTTTATCGGTGAACAGCTTACCAATCTGCAGATAAGGATAACAGCTTCCAGCGTTGTACCGGATGAAGAGGCCATCATCCTAAAAGAGTTTAAACGTGCATTCGACGCTAATGATCTCATTCTCGTTACAGGAGGTCTCGGTCCTACTCATGATGATGTTACAAGGAAATGTGTGGTTGATTATTTCGACACCGAACTGATTGAAAATAAAGATGTGCTCGAGGATATTACTAAATTTTTTGAATCAAGAGGAAGAATTCTTACGGGTACAAATCGGGATCAGGCACTTGTTCCCGCTATGGCTACTCCCATACGGAATGCCAGAGGAACGGCTCCCGGATACTGGATTGAAAAAGGGAAAAAGATTTTTGTTGTGATGCCGGGTGTACCATACGAGATGAAAAATATGATGGAAAATTTCGTTCTGCCAAAGATTGCCACTCTTCTTGAGTCTAAAAGTTTTATCATAACCGATAATCTTCTTACTACCGGAATCCCCGAGTCTCTTTTGTTTGATAAATTGGGGAATATCGATGATCTTCTTCAGGGTGCAAAATTGGCTTTTCTCCCGAATCAGTTTGGCGTTAGAATGAGAATTACAGTCGAATCAAATTCAGAGGAAACCGCAAAGAATAAAATCGGGGAGATCGAACAGAAAATCCGGGCTAAAGTCGGCAGATTTATTTACGGCAGGAACAATGATACTCTTGAAAGTGTAATTGCTAAATTATTGATCGATCGGGGCGCAAAACTGGCAGTTGCCGAATCGTGTACGGGAGGATTGATCCTTAACCGGCTTACAAATATCGCCGGGAGCAGTCAGTTTCTCGAAAGGGGAGTTGTGGCTTACAGTAATGCGGCCAAAGTCGAACTGCTGCATGTCAGTGAAGATACAATTCAAAAATACGGTGCCGTGAGTATCGAGGTTGCAAGACAGCTTGCAGAGGGTGTAAAAGCAATCAGCGGTTCGGATTATGGATTATCTGTTACCGGCATAATGGGACCCGCGGGAGGGTCAGAAAGTAAACCGGTAGGCCTGGTGTATATCGGAATTTGCGATTCGAAGATATGTACTGCCAATGAGTTCAGATTCGGTGATGACAGGCTGCTGAATAAAGACCGTACTTCGCAAGCGGCCCTCGAAATGTTGAGAAGGCTTCTGCTCGGAATATCATATGAAGATTAGAGCTTTCATAGCTCTGGATGTTCCAGAAAAATCAATTGCAGATATTCTGAAGATCAGGGATGAGGTAGCGGGTTCATCAGTTTCTGTTAAATGGGAGCCTAAAGAAAAATTACATCTTACATTAAAGTTCCTCGGTGATATTGATTCAGAATTGATCGGCAACTATTCAAGGACCCTGGAAAATATTCTGAAAGAATATGAACCATTTGAATTATCTTTCAGTGAATTCGGTTTATTCAGAAGAGGGCAGGAACTTAAGATATTATGGCTTGGATTGAAGGAAAATACAAGTCTTTCCTCCCTGGTTGGAGATATTGAGAATCAATTTATAGAATTCGGATTTCCAAAAGAAGAGAGAAAATTTAAATCACATATAACATTATTGCGATTCAGAGGATACGAAGATTCAAAAAAAATAGTATCTTTAACGGAAGTAAAACTTCCCGAATTAAAATTTAAGTCCGATTCAGTTACACTTTACGAAAGCAGACTAATGCCTGGGGGCTCAGTATACAGATCATTAAAAAAATTATATTTGAAAAACTAACGGAGGATAATATGGCAGCAGACAAAGACGCCAGATTGAAAATTTTGGAAGATACAATTTCAGCAATCGATAAAACGTACGGAAAAGGTACAATTATGAAATTGGGGGATGGTGTCATTAATGCCGTCGAATCAATTTCTACCGGATCATTAACGTTGGATTATGCGCTCGGCATAGGCGGCGTTCCGCGAGGAAGAATTGTGGAAATTTACGGACCGGAATCATCCGGCAAGACAACATTATGTCTGCATATAATAGCCGAGGCCCAGAAAGCAGGCGGACTTGCGGCTTTCATTGATGCCGAACACGCGATGGATCTGAACTATGCAAAACGCCTCAACGTGGATACTAAAAATCTTCTTTTATCCCAGCCCGATTTCGGGGAGCAGGCATTGGAAATTGTAGATACTCTGGTAAGAAGTAATGCATTGGACATCGTTGTTGTTGATTCTGTTGCAGCTCTTGTACCCCGTTCTGAAATAGAAGGTGATATGGGAGATCCGCAAATGGCCATGCAGGCAAGGTTAATGTCGCAGGCGCTCCGAAAACTTACCGGAGCAATAAGTAAATCAAAAACATGCGTGATATTTACCAATCAGTTACGGAGTAAAATCGGCGTCATGTTCGGAAATCCTGAAACCACTACCGGCGGTAATGCACTTAAGTTCTATGCCTCAGTGAGGCTCGATATAAGAAGAGTAGGTGCTTTAAAAGACGGACAGAATGTTTTTGGCAACAGGACTAAAGTAAAAATTGTAAAAAGCAAGGTTGCGCCGCCATTCAAGGAAGTTGAATTCGATATACTTTATAATGAAGGTATCAGCAAAGCAGGCGAAATTATTGATCTGGCAAACGATAAAAATCTTCTTAATAAAAGCGGTTCATGGTTTACTTATAAGGAGAACCGTTATCAGGGTCGTGATCAGCTGAAATCAAAAATGCTCGAAGACGCTGAATTATTCGCCTCACTTGAGAAAGATGTTAAAATTGCAATTGGAATGATCAAGGAAGAAAACGCCAAACCGGTCAAAGAAAAAGAGGAACCGGATACTAAATCGAAGAAAAAATAAGTTATGATCATCACTGCTCTTCAAAGGAAGGGAAGTAATGTTTTAGTTTGTTTCGATGAATCCGAGTCTGTTGTTCTTGACTATCGTACTGTTCTTGATAACGGACTTCGTAAAAATGATTTTGTAGATGATCTGTTTTTAAACAAATGGATCACCGAAAGTACTATCCTGAAAATCAAAGATTCGGCATACAGGCTGCTGGGAAGACGACAGCATTCCACTTCCGAACTTCGAAACAAGCTCAGCAGAAAAAAATACCCTAAAGATATAATTGAAAAAGTTCTTGCCGAACTTGCGGATAAAAACATACTTGACGACGAAAAATTCGCTGTGGCCTACCTTGAGGAAAGAGCGGTTAAGAAAAAGATCGGCATTAACAAGCTGAAATCTGAACTATTCAGAAAGGGAATTAAGAGGGAAATTATTGATAAAGTGTTATTAAGAGTGGACCCAGATTTGAGCTATCATTCTGCCTCCGAGCTCGCTCTGAAAAAATTGTCTGCGCTTAACAAAAAAAATACCGATGAGAAAAAACTTAATACAAAAATATATGCATTTTTAAATTCTCGCGGATTTGAGTCCGAAATAATAATGCGTGTTTTGAACGAATTGAGGATGAACGATGAATAATCATTATTCATCTTTGTTCAAGTAATCTGTTTTCATTATTTTTATAATATAAATGATAAAGAGACCATGGGCATGTTTAAAGGAGCTGATTATTTTGATGTTGAGAGCCTTCTTAATGAAGATGAAATCATGGTTCGCAATTCCGTCCGTGAATTTGTAGATGACCGGATTATACCAATCATAGAAAAACATTACCGCGAAGAGAAATTCCCTGCCCACCTTGTAAGAGAATTAGGCAAACTCGGGCTCCTCGGGATTACTATACCCGAAGAGTATGGCGGTGCCGGCATGAGTAATGTTATTTACGGGCTCGTTATGCAGGAATTGGAAAGAGGTGACAGCGGAATCAGAAGTTTTGTATCTGTTCAGTCTTCACTGGTTATGTATCCTATATATACATTCGGGAGCGAAGAACAAAAATCCTACTGGCTCCCGAAACTCGCATGCGGTGAATTGATCGGCTGTTTTGGATTAACCGAACCGGATTACGGTTCAAATCCCGGCGGAATGATTACCCATTCTGAAAGAATTGAAGGCGGATATAAATTAAACGGCGCGAAGATGTGGATAACTAACGGAACGGTAGCCGATGTCGCAGTGGTGTGGGCCAAGTTGAATGGAGAGGTGCGGGGTTTTCTTGTTGAGAAGGGAATGGAAGGATTTACAGCCCCCGAAATGAAAGGAAAGCACTCGCTCAAAGCTTCAGTTACCTCCGAGCTGATTTTTCAGGATGTAATTATTCCTGAGAAAAATATTCTTCCCGGAAGCAAAGGATTAAAATCACCTCTGATGTGCCTTAACCAGGCGCGATTTGGAATCGCCTGGGGAGTGGTTGGATCAATGATGACTTGTTACGATTCGGCACTGAACTACGCTAAATCAAGAGTCCAATTCAGCAAACCGATTGCTGCTTATCAGATGACACAGGAAAAATTGGTTTATATGCTTACTGAAATTACAAAGGCGCAGTTATTAAATCTTCAACTTGGAAGATTAAAAGACAATAACAAATTGAAGCATACACAGGTTTCAATGGCTAAAAGAAATAATTGTGAAAAGGCATTGGAAATTGCCCGCATTGCCAGAGAAATACTCGGTGCGAATGGCATTCTGGATGAATATCCCGTTATGCGGCATTCTCAGAATCTTGAATCTGTTAAAACTTATGAGGGAACTCATGAGATGCACACTCTTATAATCGGTGAGGATATCACCGGACATGCAGCTTTCGATTAGAAATTGAGGCCACATCGTGTGGTCTTTTTTGTATAAAACAGAGGTTATAATGAGTAAAAAGAAAATTGAATACGATGGATTAACATTTGACGATATTCTATTGATACCCGCGCGTTCAACTGTGCTTCCCCGTCAAACAGATATAAGTTCTTTTCTTACCAGTGAAATTAAACTCAACATTCCCTTTCTCTCTGCCGCGATGGATACAGTTACTGAATCTCAGATGGCGATTGCCATGGCGGCTCAGGGAGGTATAGGGATTATTCATAAAAATATGTCAATTGAGAACCAGGCCGACGAAGTCGATAAGGTGAAAAGATCCGAAAGCGGTATGATAGTAAATCCCATCACTTTAACACCTGACCGAACGATTAACGATGCTGAAGAACTTATGTCAAAGTATCACATTTCAGGCATTCCCGTAATTGATGAAAAAGGGAAATTAGTCGGTATTCTTACTAACAGAGATTTGAGGTTTGAACGAACCGGAAGTAAACTTGTAAGTCAATTGATGACTAAAGAAAACCTGGTTACGGCTCCTTTGGGTACAACTCTTCGGGAAGCCGAAAAAATACTTCATCAATACAGAATCGAAAAACTTCCCGTTGTGGATAAGCGTGGAGTGATCAAAGGATTGATTACGTATAAAGATATAATGAAGAAAAAAACTTTTCCTAATGCATGTAAAGATGAACTGGGAAGATTGAGAGTGGGTGCGGGAGTCGGCGTCACGAGCGATACTATGCTCCGTGTTGAAGCGCTCGTTGCTTCGCATGTAGATGTGATTGTTCTCGATACTGCTCATGGACATTCAGAAGGAGTTCTGAAGACTGTTAAATCTATAAGAAAAAAATATAAAAATATTCAGCTCGTTGCGGGAAATATTGTTACGAAAGAAGCTGCACTGGAATTGGTTGAATCCGGCGTCAGTGCGGTAAAAGTCGGAATCGGGGCAGGATCGATCTGTACAACGCGTGTCATTGCCGGTGTAGGTGTTCCTCAGATCAGTGCTGTTATGGAAGTAGCTCATGCTCTCAAGGGAAAAAATATTCCTGTTATCTCGGACGGCGGTATAAAACAGACGGGTGACGTTGCAAAGGCTATAGCCGCCGGTGCAGATACAGTAATGATGGGAGGAATGCTTGCGGGTGTGGATGAGACTCCGGGCGAAAAAGTTTTATTTGAAGGAAGAAGCTTTAAAGTATACCGCGGTATGGGATCCATCGGAGCAATGAAGCAGGGAAGCAGTGACAGATACTTTCAGGATGTCGAAGCTGATATCAAGAAACTCGTCCCTGAGGGAATAGAGGGCAGGGTTCCTTTCAAGGGTTCTCTTTCAGACACAATTTATCAGTTCGTTGGCGGGCTTAGAGCAGCGATGGGTTATTGTGGTGCTAAGAAAATTTCCGATCTGCAGTGGAAGTCAAAATTTGTTAAAATCTCCAACGCAGGTTTGCGCGAAAGTCATCCGCATGACGTGATGATAACTGAAGAAGCACCGAACTACCAGATGACTAAAAAACTTTAATTATTCAATAACTTTAATAATTCAAAAAAATGTTCAAAGTCCTCGTAATTGCATATTATTATCCTCCGCTCGGATTGAGCGGTGTTCAGCGAACTGTAAAATTTACCAAATATATGAAAAGATTTGGCTGGGAACCGACCGTTATAACGTCCGGCAATGTGGCATATTTCGCTCATGATTTTTCCCTGCTGAAGGAAACCGAAGATGCCGGAGTCAGAATTATTCGAACGGAAGCTTTCGATGTAAATTCACTACTCGGCAAACAGTACGAAACTGTAAGTATGCCAAAAGAATTCATTAGGAAAACTCTTTCAAGAATAAGCAAAGCAGTATTCATTCCCGACAACAAAAACGCGTGGGCAAAGAAAGCTTTTCTTGCGGCAAAAAAACTTCTTGAGAAGGAAAAATTTGACATAATCTTTGTTACAGTTCCTCCATTTTCCGGATTTGTAGCCGCTTCTAAGCTAAAAAAGGAATTCGGAATTCCTCTATTTGTAGACTACCGTGATCTGTGGTTTGGGAATCACTTCTCTTTCTATCCCACTCCTTATCACAGTTATAAACATAAAAAACTCGAATATGCGGCTTTAAGGTCGGCCGATAAAGTAATTGCGATCAATAGAAAGATTAAAGAAAAAATATTGCTGACATATCCCTTCCTGACATTCAAAGATGTGATCATTATTCCGCATGGTTACGATCCGGAGGATTTTAGCAGCTCAGAAGAAAAAGTAGTGCCGTCTAATAAAATGAAACTCACTTATTCAGGTATTTTTTACGAAAATATAAGCCCTGAATTTATTCTTAGAGCTTTCAAACAGCTCTCTGTTGAGCGTCCCGATATAGCGGCGAACATTGAACTTGAATTCATAGGTCATTTGAGAAAGGAAAACAAGAAATTAATTTTGGAACTTGGCCTTGATGAATTTGTGAGAGATCATGGATACCTTGAACATAGCGAGGCCGTGAAAAAGCTAAAATTAAGTGATGTTTTGTGGATGATGATCGGCAATATTCACAATGCCGATACAATTTCTACAAGCAAGCTTTTTGAATATATTGGAACGAGAAAGCCTATTCTCGGATGCGTGGTTGATGGCGCCGCTAAAGCTACACTCGAAGAGTATGGCGCCGCGTTCATTACCAAGCCGGATGATGTAAGTGAGATAAAAAATACAATAATTGAACTGCATAACCTTTTCGTTCACAAAAAATTTCCGGTTCCGGATGAAGAATTCGTATTGCTTCATGATAGGATTTATCTTACCGAACAGCTTACTAAAGCATTTCAATTTTATTTGAAGGCCGAATAATGAGAATAGTCCTTATCGGTTCAGGAGGACGCGATCACGCACTTGCCCTAAAGCTAGCCGGGAATTCCGCTCTGGAAAAGCTCTTTGTAATTCCCGGTAATTCCGGCACCAGACAGATTGCCTGGAATATCCCCATCAGTATTGATGATCATGATAAGATTCTTAGTTTTTGTATGGAGCACGATATTAATCTCGTTATAGTCGGACCCGAAAAACCACTTACAGACGGCCTGGCTGACAAACTACGGGAAGGAGGATTGAGAGTTTTTGGTCCATCAAAAAACGCAGCAAGAATTGAAGGTGAGAAATCCTTTGCGAAAAGAATAATGAAGGAATATAAAATACCTACCGCTGGTTTTGAGATATTCGATAAAGAAAATTATGAAGAAGCCATAAATTATTTACATAAAATAAGTTATCCTACTGTAATTAAAGCAGACGGTATTGCCGCCGGAAAGGGCGTAATCATTGCAGAAACCTTCGATGATGCAAGGGAAGCTCTAAAAGAGTGCTTTATTAACTGTTCTTTCGGAAGTGCAGGCGATAAAGTTGTTATTGAAGAATTTATGTCAGGTCAGGAAGCTTCCATTTTTGCTATTACGGATGGAAAGGACTTTCTTCTCCTTCCTGCCGCGCAGGATCACAAAAGAATTTTTGACGAAGACCGGGGCAGGAATACGGGTGGAATGGGAGCATATGCTCCAACTCCTTTCGTCTCTGATAGTGACTATGACCTTATCGCTGATAAAGTAATTGAACCTCTGCTAAAAGGTCTCCGTGAAGAGGGTGCCCCTTTTATCGGTTGTCTGTACTGCGGATTAATGATGACCGATGAAGGTCCTAAGGTTGTTGAATTTAATTGCAGATTTGGCGATCCCGAAACTCAGGTTGTTATGCCTTTGCTTGATGGGGATTTTATTGAGCTTCTCAACTCTTCAGCTTCCGGGAGGATAAACAAGAAAGCGGTTAGGTATAATGGAGGGGCTTCCGTTTGTGTTGTTGCATCATCCAAAGGTTATCCCGGGAAATATGAAAAGGGTTTTGAAATTTGCGGATTGGAAAACTTGCCCGAAAGTACAAAAGTTTATTTTGCCGGTATAAGAGAGGAAAACGGCAAACTATTTACTGACGGCGGAAGAGTACTTAACATCACTTCGTTTACGGAAAAGAACGATCTTAGAGAGGCGAAGAGAATAGCGTATGAAGCTCTAAAGAAAATCAGCTTCGAGGGTATGCATTACAGACTTGATATCTCCGACAAAGCCTTAAAATAAAATTGAATTAACAGTCTTTCTTAAAAAATATTCTTCCGGTCACATTCACAATTTGTAATTCTTAATTATCCCGGAGGCCAATTCATTTTGCGGCCGCCGAAAAGGTGCATATGAAGATGATATACTTCCTGCCCCGCGTCAGGCCCGCAATTTAAAATCAATCTGAAGCCGGTTTCGCTGACTCCTAAATCTTTTGCGATTTTGTTTGCGGCGTCAAACAGTGAACCGAGAAGCTGACTGTGTTTTTTTGAATCGATATCCCTTGTACTTTCAATTTCGCTGGTCTTTGGTATTATGAGGATATGAACGGGCGCCTGAGGATTAATATCTCTAAATGCAAGAATATCATCATTTTCAAAAACTATTTGGGCCGGTATTTCTTTCCGTATAATTTTTGAGAATATTGTTTCTCCCATGGCTATTCCTTTTCTATTTCATACTTTTTTAATTTATTATAAAGATGACTGCGCTGAATTCCGAGAATGTCTGCCGTCTTGCTGATATTCCAGCCGTTGGCATTCAGTTGTTTTATAATAAATGCCTTTTCTGACTTTTCCTTGAACTCCTGAAAACTGTTGGAAATATTTAAAAGGTCATCTGTATTCGAACCTGAGCTCTGCACGAACATCAAAACATCTTTAACGTCTATTTCATTCTTGGGAACCATAATAACAATCCGTTCCACAACATTTCTAAGTTCTCTCACATTACCTTTCCATGGAAGATTCTGAAGAGCCTTTACGGCTTCCTCGCTGTAACTTTTTTGTGGAAATTTGTTCTTCTCGCAGATTATTTTTGAAAAGTGCTCTATGAGCAGAGGAATATCACTGTCCCTCTCACGGAGAGGGGGAACGACAATCGGAATAACATTTAAGCGGTGATAAAGATCCTCTCTGAAATTGCCTTTTTTTATCTCTTCCTGCAGATTCTTATTTGTGGCTGAAATAATCCTTACATTTACTTCAATTTTAGAATTACCTCCGACCCGTTCTATTTTGCCTTCTTCGATTGCACGTAACACTTTTGCCTGCGCCTGTAAACTCATGTCGCCGATTTCATCAAGAAAAAGGTTTCCGCCGTTTGCCTGTTCAAATTTACCGGTGTGCTGTTTAACGGCACCTGTGAATGAACCTTTTTCATGTCCGAACAACTCTGATTCGATTAATTCATGGTGAATGGCTGCGCAATTGACTTCGATCAGTTCCTTATCCGATCGGAGACTCTGTCGATGGATTTCCTGCGCTACTAATTCCTTTCCGGTTCCGTTTTCCCCGGTAATAAGTATCCTTGCGTCTGTCTTAGCAACTCTGGTAATAGTATCATAAATATTTTTAATAATACTGCTGTTGCCTATTATCTTTTCTGATCCGGAGAGTTCGTTTTTTAATTTCTTATTTTCTTTCAGAAGAGTGGATTGCTCCACAGCATTTCGTACGCTGATCAATAGTTTGTCCCGGTCAATGGGTTTTTCAAGGAAATCAAATGCGCCGAGTTTTGTCGATTTAACAGCGTTCTCAACACTTGCGTGAGCAGAGATCATTATTACTTTAATTTCAATTTCTTTAGCACGCAACCAGGTTAGAACTTCGAATCCATTCTTGCCGGGCATCTGAATATCCAGTAAGAGGGCGTCGTAATTTCCGAATTCGAGTTTTTGCAGGCCTTTGGCCGAATCTGTTGTGTAGTCAACATGATAATCCTCATATTCAAGAATCATCTTGATACTCTCGCAAATTTCTCTTTCGTCGTCGATAACTAGAATTGATTTCATCAGTAAATTCTTAATTTAAGAAGTTCATAAACCTTTAAGGCATCAGACGGTTTGGCCCCGGCATCGGTTCTTGCCATAACAGCGAACAATGCGCCAAGATGGTTAACAATAAGATCTTTTCTGTCAAAGCCGCCCTGCATAAATAATCCCTGCTCGAAATACTCGACAAAGATACCTAGAAATTCAGACAAATTGAAAAAGCTGACACCGTACTTTAAAAATGCATTACCAAAGAAATGTGCCAGTTTGTCTTTATCACCAAAGTCATTATTCGGAGAGTCCGAAAACAATTTTTTCGGTGTGTTTTTCAATTTCTCCGTAAATACTTTCTTGGGTGGAGAGGGGAGTGGAATACGTATCTGAGCGCCTATTAAAGGTAATTTCATTTGAATATGATTGTAGGGCAGAAACGCAAATGTGAGACAGAAGAATGCTTCAAGCTTATCGCCATCAAAGAACTTAAGGGCCTTCAGATAGATGTGATCGACGGATTCCAAATCATGATGATTTTTGGAATATTGCGCAAACTCCTCAGAAGCAATATAATTTGAAAGGAAGAATAATCCGCCGTAAAAAGATTTTTCATAAGATTGCTGGGATAGTGTAATTGAGGTGCTCATGATCAGAAATAAGAACAGGATCATGGTTTTCTTTTGTATGAAATGAGCCATGTAATTTTATGTCTGAATAACACCGGGATTGAAACGCGGAAATTCCGGATTGTTATTAGCACATTCTATAGAATATGAAATGTATTCCCTTGTTAATGCTGGATCGATAATTTCGTCAACCCACAACCTCGCCGCGGCATGAAGCGGATTACTCGTTTCTTCATATGAATCGATTATATCCTTAAGTAATTTATCCTTCTGCTCCTTTGTAAATTCTTTCCCTGATTTTTCCACCTGCTTCAGACGAATATCGAGAAGTACTGAACTGGCTTGCGAACCACCCATCACTGCAATCTTGGAATTTGGGTAGGCAAATATAAATCGTGGATCGTACGCTTTGCCGCACATTGCATAATTCCCGGCCCCGAAACTATTACCGGTGATGATCGTTATTTTAGGCACTACAGAATTGGCTACTGCATTTACCATCTTTGCGCCGTCTTTAATTATGCCGCCGTGTTCCGCCTTGCTTCCGACCATAAATCCTGTGACATCCTGCAGAAACAGGAGCGGAATTTTCTTTTGATTGCAATTCATTATGAATCGGGTTGCCTTGTCAGCACTATCGCTGTAAATTACTCCACCAATCTGCATTTCTCCTTTTTCAGTTTTTACCACACTTCTTTGATTAGCGACAATACCAACGGCCCATCCATCAATTCGCGCATATGCAGTAATTATACTTTTTCCGAATCCGGCTTTGTACTCGTCAACGTCTGAATTATCCACAATCCTCGCGATTAATTCGTAGGTGTCATATGGTTTTGCCCCATCTTCAGGAATGACGCCGTAAATTTCCTTTGGATCAAATTTGGGCGGGGACGATTCAATACGATTGAATCCTGCTTTATTATTTTCACCGAATTTGCTTACAAGACTTCTGATCTTCAGAATGCATTCATCATCATTCTTCATTATATAATCAGTAACACCGGAGATATTGGACTGTACTTTCGCACCGCCAAGATCTTCGTTGGCGACCTCTTCTCCGATAGCGGCTTTAACAAGATGAGAGCCGGCCAGAAAAACAGATCCCTCACCGTCAACAATCAATGCTTCATCGCTCATTATAGGCAGATACGCGCCTCCTGCAACGCAAGGACCCATAATCGCAGCTATTTGGGGAATTCCGAGCGATGACATGACCGCATTATTCCTGAATATTCTTCCAAAATGTTCTTTATCCGGGAAGATATCCTCTTGAAGGGGAAGAAATACACCGGCACTGTCAACAAGGTATATTATAGGTAAACGGTTCTCGATCGATATTTCCTGGGCCCTTAAATTTTTTTTTGCGGTGATAGGAAACCATGCGCCGGCTTTTACAGTGGCATCATTAGCAACAATAACAAAATTCTTTCCGGAAATTTTACCTATTCCGAAAATGGTTCCGCTGCTTGGCGCCCCGCCGTATTCTTTATACATATCGTGCGCGGCAAAAGTATTAAGTTCTAAAAATTTTGTTCCGTCATCAATCAACTTATTTATGCGTTCCCGGGCAGTAAGTTTTCCCTTATCATGATGTCTCTTAATAGCATTTTCTCCGCCGCCGAGTTTTGTTGCATCTCTAACCGCATTAATTTTTCGGATTAAGTTTTTATGATAGTCTTCCCGTTTGAGAAATGATTCGTTCAGATTTATTTGAGTTCCGATTTGTGCCATCAGTATTCCTGGTGTCCTAAGTTTAACGCAGGTTTTAAGATAATAATTTATTAATCCTGTAATAAATTTCTGGCAATTACAATCCGTTGAACTTCGGACGTGCCTTCGCCTATTGTCAATAGTTTTACATCACGGTAGAATTTTTCAACCGGATAATCTTTGGTGAATCCGTATCCGCCGAATATTTGAACGGCCTCATTTGCCGCGCGCGTGGCAATTTCACTTGCAAAAAGTTTTGCCTTTGCAGCAATGTCTAAAATATTCTTGTTTTCATCTTTCATTTTTGCGGCTTTGAATGTCATTAATCTGGCGGCTTCAATGTCGCTTGCCATATCCGCCATCTTAAATTGAATTGCCTGAAATTCAGATAATGTCTTGCCGAATTGTCTGCGCTCTTTGGAGTAAGCAATGCACGCGTCAAGACAACCCTGTGCAAGCCCAACACTTAACGCAGCTATAGAAATTCTACCGCCCTCAAGAATTTTCATCGCCTGCAAAAATCCTTCGCCTTCAATGCCTATCAGATTATCGCCGGGAACACGGCAGTTCTCAAAAATCAATTGAGTAGTTTCGCTCGAACGCATGCCAAGCTTATTCTCTTTCTTACCGACCGAAAAACCATCCGTCCCTTTCTCAACAACAAATGATGATATTCCTTTTTTCTTTTTAGATTTATCCGTTATTGCAAGTACCACCGCGGTACCGCCCACACCGCCGTGGGTAATAAAAGCTTTAGTTCCGTTCAGGACGTAATGATTTCCATCTTTGACTGCAGTTGTCTGCAGTGCAGCTGCATCGCTTCCGCTACCGGGTTCGGTTAATCCCCACGCTCCTATTTTTCTTCCGGCGGCCAGATCCGGGAGGTATTTCCTTTTTATAACGTCATTTGCAAAAACATTAATATGATTTGTACAGAGACCATTATGCGCCGCGACTGATAGAGCAATGGAAGGATCTATCCTGGCAAGTTCCTCAACTATAAGTGCATACTCAACGTAACCCAATCCCGCACCTCCGAATTCTTCCGGTACGAGAATGCCTAAAAACCCTAAATCACCAAGCTGCTTCATTAATTCGAGTGGGAATTCCTGAGTCTCATCAAATTCCATTATACTCGGTTTTATCTTTTCCTCCGCAAAACTTCGGATCGTCTCTTTGATGGATAACTGATTCTCATTCAATTCAAATAAATAATTACAATCTGTTTTAGTCTCTGACATAATTGCCCTTATGATTTTAAAGTTGATTTGAAATCGTTAAATAATATTTCGGCTATTTGATAGGGCGAAGTCTCGCCTTCAACTACTTTAGCAAGAGAGGCCTCAAGACTTTCTGCACGTTTATCTTTCCATAATTCATTTCTCAATAGTTGCTCAACAATTTCCTTTATGCGAATCTTGTAATTCGACTCGCGATGTTCCTTTAACAATCCGTTTGATTCCAGATAATTCTTATGGCGTTCAACTTCATCCGCGATATCTTTGGTTCCGATATTCTCCGAAGCAACTGCCTTGATAATATCAGGCAGCCAGCTTTTTTCATTATGGTCCCTTAACATAAGAATGGTTTTAAGAGCCATAGTGGCGCTCTCAGATCCGGGTCTATCACTTTTGTTCAGAACAAAAAAATCTGCAATTTCCATCAGTCCGGCTTTCATTGCCTGAATTGAATCACCGCTTTCCGGAACGAGCACCACAATCGTGGTATCGGCTGCTCTGGCAACATCAAGTTCCGATTGCCCCACGCCCACCGTTTCAAAAATAATAAAATCA
>PGYS01000182.1 GCA_002839795.1 Ignavibacteriae bacterium HGW-Ignavibacteriae-3
TGTTGATTGAGAAAGGTTTACATGATTGTTGGGATGACAATATTTGTAATCGCCCCGTTCGTAGCCAAGAATTTCGAGAGCTCTGTTGGCAATTACTTCATTCGCGTTCATATTGGTTGATGTACCGGCTCCGCCCTGGATCATATCAACAACAAAATGACCGTGATATTTACCGCTGATAATCTCCTGACATGCCTGAACAATTGCATCTGCAACAGGTTTGGAAAGAAGACCGAGATCAAAATTTGCTTTAGCCGCTGCCATTTTAACCAGTGCCAGAGCTTCAATAAGAACCGGGTAGAATGAAAGCGCCACGCCGCTGATATTAAAATTTTCCAGTCCTCGTAATGTCTGAATTCCATAATATACTTCATGCGGTACATCTCTATCCCCCAGCAGATCGTGTTCACTTCTGGTTCTGCCGCTCTGGTACTGGGCTCCGTGATTAATAATTCTTGTATTGGCAAACTGCATCCTGCGGAATAATACTTTTGCCATACGGGAAAATATTTTGATTGGAATCTGCGGCTCTTTTTTTTCCAACTCAAAAAATTTATCGGCGGAAAGTTCAAGGAGAGTTGTGTTAATTGTTGCGCGGGAAGAAGTGGAATGCGGTGTGTCATCTATAAATACCCCTTCACCAAAAAAATCGGATTTTGTAAAAATCGATAGCCGTCTCTCTTCGCCAAACGGAGTTTTCTTAAATAACTCAACCTCTCCTTCATAAATTATATATAAATTTTTTCTGGGACTGTTTTCCACATGCAGCAGATCGTTTTGAGAATAGGATTTAACTTCAAAATATTTTGAAAGTACTCCCCTTTCTCCTTCACTTAGGTCCTGAAATAGTTCGATCTTCTTCAAAAAAACATTTATTTGGATAGTGTCCATGTGCTTCTCCCGGTTGAAATATTTTTGCCCGAAAAGTTAAGCAAGAGTAATGTTTTATCAAATTTAGCTTTTGTGAAAAACCTTAATTTCACACAGAATCCGGCTAAAATTCAAAAAAGATTCAATTAAAATGAAAAACAGCGGAATTTTGTCTTCTTTATTCCGCCGGATGGCTGGAATAGAGGATAAGTTTTTGAAAATGAATTTGTAAATTTGTCCATCTTAAAATGAAATTTAGATTTATTAACAAAAAAATGAGCTAAAAAAATGGGAAGAATTTTCGAGACAAGAAAGCATGTGATGTTTGCGCGGTATGCCAGAATGTCCAAGGCATTTAACAGAGTTAGAAAAGAGATCGAGATTGCTGTCAAAGCCGGCGGCCCGGATCATAAAGCCAATTCTAAACTGAGAATTGCAATGCAGAATGCGAAAAGTGTGAACATGCCTAAGGATAAAGTGGAAGCCGCCATTAAAAGAGCTTCTTCAAAAGACACATCAGGCTATCAGGAAATTGTTTACGAAGGTTACGGTCCTCACGGCATCGGAGTAATCGTGGAATGTGCTACCGATAACCCCACGAGAACGGTAGCAAATGTTCGCCACATTTTTAAGAAACATGAAGGATCTCTTGGAACCACAGGCTCAATCGCTTTTATGTTTGAGAGAAAAGGATTATTTAAAGCCGCCAAGACCGAGGGAATGGATCTGGATAACCTTGAACTTGAACTGATCGATGCCGGACTGGACGACTTTACCCATGACGATGAATCAATTTACATATACGCACCATTCCAGGAATATGGTTCTATGCAGAAAGCTCTTGAAGAGAGAAACATTGAAATTACGGCAACTGAACTTCAGTATTTACCGGTGAATTACAAAGAATTGAATGATGAGCAGAAAAGTGAAGCCACTGCATTAATCGAAGCTCTTGAAGAGGATGATGACGTTCAGTCGGTTTATCATAATATGCAGTAAACATCATAAAATTACGATTTAGAAGAAGCCCTAGTAACATTTATACTTAAAGTTCTGGGGCTTGTCTATTTTTATTCGATAAAACCAACTCGTGAATTAGCGATTATCCGCAAAAAATGATTGATTTTAACTTGGATTAAGTGTTTTATTTATGTTTGAGGTTATGAAGAATTGTTGTCCCGAATGAATAATTTTTACACTTAAATTATTATCAGAACATTAAACTATATTGCATTATTTGTTGTCTACTCCACAAAATTGAATTATGCCTATAATAAGGAAATATTAAAATCATGTTGAATATTTCGATTCCAAAAAATTTAGCCGTCAGCGATTCCGGATTTTTGTTCCTGACCTCAACCGGTGAAACTTTTACACTTAACGAGATCGGTCATTTTATTTTTAAACAATTTCAGCAAAATGGTACTCTGGAAGATGTAAAAAAGAAAGTCGTTCAGGAATATGATGTTGATCCGGCCTCCCTCGAAAAGGATTTAGACGACTTTATAGGACAATTAAAAGCTTATAATCTGGTTGAGACAAAATGAATATTGCTGTTACCGGCTTGAATGCTACAGATAATCCCGGTCCCGGAGTTCCGGTTATAAGGAGCTTAAAAGAAGCGAAAGAGATAAACGGGAAGATTATAGGGCTGGCCTACGACCCGCTTGAACCGGGTCTTTATGTGGAGAACCTGACGGACAAATGTTATCAAATTCCTTATCCCTCCAGTGGCCTGGAAAATCTTTTCAACAGAATAAGTAAAATTAACGAGATAGAAAAAATTGATTTATTAATTCCGACTCTGGATTCAGAACTGTACGGTTTTGTTAAACTTCAGGATAAGCTGCGAGAGATTGGGATTAAGACTTTTCTACCAACCTTGGAACAGCTGAATATCCGGGGTAAAGATAAGTTATTTGATTTCTGCAAAGAGAATGATATTAAAGTCCCGAAAAATATTCTTGTTACATCGGCACAGGAATTATCAAAAATACCCAATCAGTTCAGCTACCCGGTTGTAATTAAAGGAATATTTTATGAGGCATATATTGCCAACAATCTTGATGAAGCTCTTTCCGCTTTCAATAAGCTGAGCTATAAATGGGGTTTTCCCATCATTGTACAAGAGTATATAAAAGGTGATGAGTTTAATGTTGTTGCGCTTGGAGATGGCAGAGGTACTACAGTCGGTGCCGTTGCGATGCGCAAGTTATACATCACGGATAAAGGCAAGGGCTGGTCTGGAATTACAATTGATGATCCGAATATTATCAGTGTCTCCCGGAAAGTCATTAAAAAAACGAAATGGCGAAGCGGGATGGAGCTTGAATTCATTAAAGATTCCAAAACGAACGAATACTACTTGCTTGAAATAAATCCCAGATTCCCAGCATGGGTTTACCTGGCCCCGGCGGCAGGTCAAAATCTCCCTTACGCTTTGGTTAAACTGGCAAACGGAGAGCATGTTCAGCCATTTGACAGTTTTGAAATCGGGAAAATATTCGTCCGTTGTGCATGGGACCTGATAACGGACATAAAATTTCTTGAGAAAATTACGGTAAAAGGAGAAAATTAAATTGTCTAAGAAACGATATGAACGGCCAATAATTACTAAACATGTTTCCGGCATGATGAACAAGTTCGGCAGCAACCCCACAACTGCGTACAAATCTGAAATTGACGGAGTTGCGGTTGATAAACTTGTAGAGCAGTTTGGTTCCCCTCTTTTCGTGATGTCCGAAAAACAGTTGAGACAAAATCAGCGTGAGGCCTACAGAATATTCAAAACCCGGTATCCAAAAGTTCAATTCGCATGGTCTTATAAAACAAATTATTTAAATGCAGTTTGTTCTGTTTTTCATCAGGAAAATTCCTGGGCTGAAGTAGTATCTGAATTCGAATACGAAAAAGCACGGCGCCTGGGCGTGAAGGGAGAACATATAATTTTCAACGGACCCGATAAGAGCAAAGAAGCTCTTTTGCGCGCAATAAAAGAAAATGCAAAAATTCATATCGATCACTTCGACGAACTTTACACAATCATTGAATTATGCGGGACAGAAAAGGTAAAAGCCAAAGTCGCCATCCGAGTGAATATGGATGTAGGTATTTATCCTAAGTGGGATAGATTCGGCTTTAACTTTGAAAACGGGGAGGCATGGCAGGCAATCAAGAGAATAATCGCAGCCAAAAACCTGGAATTGACAGGACTTCATACCCATATAGGCACATATATGATGTCTTCCGAGGCTTACCGCACAGCTGCAATAAATCTGGGA
>PGYS01000183.1 GCA_002839795.1 Ignavibacteriae bacterium HGW-Ignavibacteriae-3
CCATTACCTGTTTTCTTCTCTCAACAGCTAAAGGAGCAAGTTCTTTTTCAGCTGACTTAAACAAAAGAGAAGTCTTATTCAGCTGGGAACCGGATGGTATGCCTTTATCTTTGAAATAGATCATATATTTGGACTGTGCCGGCGTAATGGATGCAGCAGTAATTACGATCAAGATGATAATTTTTTTCATTCAATCCTCTTAAATATTCCTATTGATTAGTAACAATCTAATAAATAAAAAAGTGCGATTCGAAAAAAAATCAAACCGCACTTCGAATTATAAATTTATCTGATAAAACTCAATGGACTAATTTTGCAATACGATTTATTCTAACAGTACTAAGAAGATTGAAAAAATCGGAAAAAGGTATGCTCGGATCCCACGACCAGTAGATCATCAGAGCCTCACCAATTACTTTATCACGGGATACGAATCCCCAAAAACGGCTGTCCAGACTGTCATCTCGGTTATCACCCATCATAAAATAATAATCCTGCTTGAGAATATAAAAAGTAACCGGCTTACCTTCTATCATGATTTGATTTCCATCAACGGTCACAACCCGTTTCCCGAACTCCCTGTCAATTATCGTGCGCCATTGTTCAATATTGGCTAATGACAGATTTATTACTTCTCCCTTTTTAGGCACACTAAGCGGACCGAAATTATCCTCATTAAAATTACTTCCTTTTGGAAAGATATTTGGATTGGCTACACCGCTTGGGGTTACATAATTGTTCATATATTGAATCTGTGAGGATCGCCGGGCTTCCTTCCCATTTACAAATACAACCTTATCGATAATCATTATAGTATCACCGGGAATTCCTATGCACCGCTTCACGTAATTGCTTATCTCCGCCGGAGCCAGTACATCTTTGTCACCGGGAAATTCAAATACTACGATATCACCCCGTTCAGGTTCTCGGATGGCCGGCATCTGGAAATATGGTAATGTGATATTGGTGAAAGGAATATTTCTGGGCGATGAAGATCCATAAACAAATTTATTTACAAATAGAAAATCCCCCACCCAAATTGTTTTTTCCATCGAGCCCGTAGGAACACGGGATGTTTCAATCAAAAAAGTTTTAATGATAAATGCCGCGACTGCCGCAAACAAAAGATTTTTCCAGAATTCCAAAAATTTCTGTTTAGATGTTTTGATCGCCGGGACTTTATTCTCCTTCGATCCATCTTTGTCTTCATTTTTTCTGAACAATGACATTCTATTCCGTTATTAATTTTTAATTGAAGTTGACCGCATTCTCAGCGGAATAAAAATCAGAGACATAATTAATCATCAATCTGGAGAACCGCCAGGAAAGCTTCCTGTGGTATCTCAACATTTCCCACCTGCTTCATTCTCTTCTTACCTTCTTTCTGTTTCTCCAGAAGTTTTCTCTTCCTGGAAATATCGCCGCCGTAACATTTAGCGAGAACATTCTTGCGCATCGCTTTGACAGTTGTCCTGGATACAACTTTCGATCCTATGGCCGCCTGAATGGCAATTTCAAACATTTGTCTTGGAATCAGATCTTTTAATTTTGTACATACTTTCTGCCCCCAAGTGAACGATTTTTTCTCGTGACATATAATTGAGAGAGCATCAACTTTTTCTCCGTTCAGAAGAATATCAATTTTAACCAGATCAGATTCTCTGTAACCAATAAATTCATAATCAAAAGAAGCATATCCCCGCGAAATGGATTTCAATTTATCATAAAAGTCGAATATTATTTCGGCAAGAGGAAATTCGAATTCTATGTCGGCACGCGTCGGATCGATATAAGTTGTGTTTTTATACTGTCCCCTTTTTTCAATCGCAAGCTGCATTAAGTTCCCTACATATTCGCTTGGAGTAACAATCTGTGCCTTAACATAGGGTTCTTCAACATGTTCAATGTCCGAAACAGGGGGCATGTCGGATGGATTATCGACAACCACCTTAACGCCGTTTTTCTTGTACACCCAGTATTCAACGTTGGGCAGTGTTGTAACAATTGACTGATCATACTCACGTTCCAGTCTCTCCTGAACAATTTCCATGTGGAGCATGCCGAGGAAACCGCAGCGGAAGCCGAATCCGAGTGCAGCCGAAGTTTCCGGTGTATAGCTCAATGCTGAATCGTTAAGACGGAATTTTTCAAGCGCCTCGCGGAGGTCCTCGTAATCATCGGAATTAGTTGGATACAGACCGCTGAAAACCATCGGTTTTATTTCTTTATATCCCGGAAGTGCTTTTTCGGAACCGTTGCGCAAATGTGTTACCGTATCCCCGACTTTTGCATCGTGAACATCTTTTACACCGGGAATTAAGTAACCAACATTTCCGGCCCTCAGTTCACCCGTTCGGATTCTCCCGAGCCGAAGCGTTCCGACTTCCTCCGCCAGATATTTTTTATCATTCACAAAGAATTTTATTTCATCTTTTTCTTTTAATATTCCATTGAAAAGACGAATGTAAGCAACAGCACCTCTGTATGAATCGAATATTGAGTCGAAAACAAGTGCCTGAAGCGGAGCGTTCTCATCGCCTGAAGGAGGGGCAATTCTTTGCACGATTGCCTCCAGCATCTCTTCTATGCCAATCCGTTCTTTGGCGCTGACTAAAATAATGTCTTCGCTTTTGCATCCGATCAAGTCTATAATCTGTTTTCTGACAAGATCCACCATAGCACTTGGAAGATCAATTTTATTTATAACGGGAATAATTTCCAGTCCTGCATCTATTGCCATGTAAAGATTGCTGATCGTCTGCGCTTCAACTCCCTGCGCCGCATCCACTACAAGTATAGCGCCCTCGCAGGCAGCCAGTGAACGTGATACTTCATATGAAAAGTCTACATGACCTGGAGTATCAATCAGATTAAGAGTGTATGCAATCTTATTTTTTGCAACATACTTCATCTGAATGGCATGAGATTTAATTGTTATTCCTCGCTCGCGCTCAAGATCGAGACTATCGAGTAATTGTTCTTTAGCTTCCCTTTTGGAAATTGTGTGTGTGTTTTCCAGGAGGCAATCGGCGATTGTGGACTTACCGTGATCTATATGTGCAATTATGCAAAAATTGCGGATGTGTATCATGTTTCTCAAATTTTAGTGCGCAAATATATAAAATTGACAGTGGTATTACAATTAAGCGGTTATCGGATAGTGCAAATAAAGAGGGGCTATTCCAGCATATTCGCCTCCGGCGCCCATTTTTTCTGCCATTCCGGATATCTGTTTAATACCTCCTGAGGTGAGTAGATGTACCATCCATACCCTGTTCTTCTCTCCCGGTCAACCTGGGCTAACGAATAAACCGGTTTCCCATCGCGATTGCAGAACATGGGTTTATGGGTAACCAATTCATAAAACCGTGTCCAGATGGGAGGCGCGTCAGGATCCTCGATAACTATCTTATCTGTTTTTGTTGAATGGTATTGATATTCTATTCTAGGAGCGTCAATTACCTTGATAGCTGTACCGAGAATTTTAGAATCATTAAACCACTTTACCGCTTGCTGAATTGAATTAATTATTTTCTTATCAGGATTTTTAATCTCCATCAGCATCAGAACAATTTCCGAACTTTCTCCGTTACAAATAGATGCGGGTTCAAAAGTACGTGCGTTTTGAGGAAGAAGCGTCACGTTATCATGCTGCTGACACCATACAAGTAAATTTTCTCCTTCCTTAATCTGGCACTTTAAAATGCATTCCAGGCCTCGGTTAAATGACTCATTTACTCTATTTCTAAATTCACCGTTAAGGAATGAGTAATGCGGGATTGCCAAAGCAAATTTCCTGAGAAGATTCAATATTCCAACCATCGCACCATCATTAAAAGTAATGTACTTTTTATACCCGCTTGTATCTGGGAAAAACTGAGGCCATCCTCCGTTTGGATATTGAGCAGAGAATATAAATTCAATTCCGTGAAGGCATGCTTCTTTATATTTTGTCTCATTTGTGATTGAGTAGACCTGGGCTAAATAATCAATGTGGGAATGTGTAGCCCCGTTATCGAATGTGGAATTGAGAACTTCTTTTGATTTTATAACCGCTTCTTTCTGTTCATCGGTCAAAACTGCAAGCATATCGTAATTCTTTGCCCAACCCCCGTTAGTTTTTTGAAACAGAAGAATATT
>PGYS01000184.1:0-1151 GCA_002839795.1 Ignavibacteriae bacterium HGW-Ignavibacteriae-3
CCCGCCAGTGCTCCCCATTCCGTAGTCATATTCGCGATTGTCAATCGCTGATCGATTGGAAGTTGATTTATCCCGTCGCCCGTAAATTCAATCGCATGATTTAATACCTCATCATTATTGAAATATCCGCACAAGGCAATTATAACATCTTTGCCTGTAACTCCTTTTTGCAGTTTTCCTTTCAGTTCAACTTTAGCAATAGGAGGGATCTGCCACCAGGTACGTGATGTAGCCCAGATTGCCGCAGCATCCGTCCTTACGACCGGAGTTCCCAGACATCCGATGCCTCCGTACATATTCGAGTGGCTGTCTGCAGCTACCGCAATTGTTCCCGGCCATGCATAACCTTCTTCGATCATTATCTGGTGCCCGATTCCGCGTCCTGCCGGGTAAAAATCCGCACCCATCAATCTTGAAAACTCCTCAATCTTGCGGTATTTAGCCAAATTTTTTTCATCTCTATTCTGAATATCATGATCGAGAGTGTGAACAACCTGACGGGGATTGGCAAGTCTGGCAGCACCGATGCTTTTAAATTTTGGTATAACAGCTCCAGTGTTATCGTGAGTCATTACATATGCCGGACGTATTGATATATAATCTCCGGCGTGGACGATATGATCCGGCTGTAATCCGAAAGCAAATCTTTGAGCAATTTTTTCGATAAATGTTTGAGACATTATTTTTCCTCCATCCCGGTCATCTGTTATCTCTTCGCAAAACATTATATGCCTGCAATGCGAGCATAATAGCAAGGATGAAAAGCAATAATGATATAATTGACAGCATAAAATTACTTTTAAGAATATTCGAATAAAAAAGAGTTACTAATGCCGTCAGTGTTACGGCAAACATGAAAATCATTGGAATTAATGTGAAGAGATAATTAACTCTTAGCTTGGATAACCATACTGTGATTGCCAATAAAGCCACTGCGGCAAGCAGCTGATTGGCGCTGCCGAAGACCGGCCATAGAGCCATGGATTTGCCGCTGAGAGTTAATGCGGCGCCGGCAATTACAGTTATTCCTGTAGCGATGAACCTGTTACTTACTAATATACTTTGTTCTTTCTTTTCATTATTCTCAAAATATTCCTGAAACGAATATCTCGCCAATCGCGTTGCCGTATCCAGCGAAGTTAAAGCAAAGG
>PGYS01000184.1:1184-5320 GCA_002839795.1 Ignavibacteriae bacterium HGW-Ignavibacteriae-3
CTACCTGAATTCCCAATAAAGGAATTTTATGCATAAAATTCGCAATCCCGGTAGCGAATGCTACAACCGCCCCTTTGGTGTTTAGAAGCTGAAGAAAATGTTCCTGATCCAATGAAGCCACCGACAATAATGCCAGAATTGCAAGTAGACCTTCAATCAGCATTCCGCCGTAGCCGATTATTTTTGCATCGCTTTCTTTATCAAGCTGTTTGGAAGTAGTACCGCTTCCGACAATGGAATGGAATCCGCTGATGGCACCGCAGGCCACAGTAACGAAAAGGGCGGGAAACAGGTAGCCGAGTTTATCCACGGAAAAATTTGTCACCGGGGAAAGATGAATCTCGGGCATTGTAAAGAATAATCCTACAATTCCGCCGAGCATTAATGCGTAAAGAAAATATGAATTCAGGTAATCGCGCGGCTGAAGTAATATCCAAACCGGAGTAACTGACGCGACAAAAATGTATCCAAGCAGAATTATAATCCAGATTTCTTTGCTCAACTGCAGAGGAAATACATATCCCAGATAAATACAAAAGGAAAGCAGCGCAACTCCAATTATTGAGGAGACCAGTAACGATGCCTTCATTCGGTGAACCGAAAGACCGAAACCGATTGCCAGAAAAATGAAAAGGAGCGAAGAAGTCCCGGAACTCGGTATGGAGTGAAATGTATCTGAAACAATAATTATGAATACAGCTATAACCAGAATTAATGTAGCCCAGCTGAAGAGAAGAAATAATTTTTTCCCGCTGATCCCCATATACACTTCAATAATCTGACCGATTGATTTTCCTTTGTGGCGGATGGATGCCATTATCGAAGAATAGTCATGGACGCCTCCGATAAATGTTGCGCCAATCAATACCCACGCATAAACAGGAATCCATCCGAAACTTGCGGCTATGATGGGTCCTACTATCGGTCCCGCCCCTGCAATCGATGCGAAATGATGACCCAGGAGAACAGGGGGTTTAGCAGGGCAATAATCAATCCCGTCATACATTTTATGGGAAGGTGTTTCGTTAGAATTGTTGACATTAAATTTATTTGAAAGAAATCTTCCGTATAATCTATACGATCCTGCGAACATTATCATTGCAGCAAGGATCAGGGCAATTCCGCTCATTTCAATTTTCCCTCTATTTCTTTTTCAGAAAATTTTAGTATGACAGAAGATAGATAAAATCACATTAAAAATTAATTCAACTTCACAAATGATCTTTATAGGTGTTAAAGTTCCGCTATAACCGCGTCCGTCATCTGCCGGGTTGTCGCCGCTCCCTTGGAGAAAACGTCGGCTCCTCCTCTGAGTTTCAGCATATCGTAAGTCCGCACATTCCCGTCCTCAACAACTTTAGCAATGGCCGCACGGATTTTATCGGCAATTACTTTTTCTCCGATATGGTCCAGCATCATGCAGGCGCTCATAAACATGGCAATGGGATTAACGATGGATGGATTTAATTTTTCATACTTCGGAGCCGATCCGTGCGTAGGTTCGAAGACCGCAACTTCGTCTCCGATGTTGGCGCTGCATGCAAATCCGAGTCCGCCAATCAATCCGGCAAAACCATCACTTATTATATCTCCGAACATATTTTCCGCAACTATTACTCCGTAGTCCTCGGGATTTTTGGTAAGCCACATCATTTGCGCGTCTATATTTGTGTCCCATAATTCAATTTCGGGATATTCTTTCGAAATATCCTTTGCAATCTTAAACATCATACCGGAAGTTTCTCTCAGCACGTTTGGCTTTTCACAAAGCGTAAGATTTGTATATCCGAATTTTTTGGCGTAATCAAAAGCTGCGCGGATTATTCTCTCGCTTGCTTTTTTGGTAACAATGCGGGTTGAGATAGCCATTTCATCACTTGGAGTATCCCTGAAGAATTCCATTTGTGAATGTGTCTCCAGCGCATCGCGAACATGTTTGGGTGGATTTGTCCATTCAACTCCTGCGTATAATCCTTCTGTATTCTGTCTGAATATAACGGCATTAACCGGCGGCTCTTCGAATCCGCCGTCAGCACTTCTGCGGATAAAATTAAGCGGGTTTCCTTTAAATGAAATGCACGGACGAGTGCATATATCAAGATTGAATTTCTGTCGCAGACTAACAATCGGCGAGAAGTATAAAAATCCTTTATCTCTCAAATCGGGATTTAGTTCCTTCGCGGCTGCATCTTTAGCCTTGCTGGTAATAGCCCCGAAGAGAGCTATCTTATGCTCAGCTATCAGATCGACCGTCCGCTTAGGAAGCGCGTTTCCTTCAGTACACCAGAATTCCCATCCTATATCTCCGTGAACGTAATTTGCTTTGAATCCGGCTGCCTCCAATAATCTTATTGATTCCGGTAATACTACCTTTCCGATTCCGTCTCCCGGCAGCGCTACTATAGTTCTCATTTTCAATCCTCGGTAATTTAATAATTTGCATGTGCAACTTAGATTCTTAAGTTCAATTTGGCAAGAAGGGACGAGGGAATGAGATAATTAAAAATTTAATGTAGTAAACAATTTGAAATGTTTATCAGAACTGCCAATCCACCTGGAAGCTTAATCTGTTGTCAAGATTCCCCTGAATTTCTGTATCTCCGCTGCTGAGTGTTCTTTCTCCGGGTTTGAATAATTCGGAATATTTCATTGAGAGATTAAGACCAAACGAAGTTCTATATTGTGACACAATATACCAGCGCATACCTTCACCGTATAAAGGAGGATTCGTCATTACGCCCCTGAGATCATTTTCGAATTCGTAAATACGTGAATTATAGGAATCAGTTTTGAAAAAAATAACCCGGGCGGAGAGGTTAAGAGTTTGAAGAAATAAATATTTTATCTCCTGAAAAAGGAGTATCCCTTTTTCGGATGGCGCATTTACCATTGATAGATTGACCCTGGACCGCATCTGGATGTTTTTAGATGCCTTGTAGGTCAGCTCAAATCTTATATTTTCTGTTCTTTTTTTAATTAAACCATACTGATCATCAATGACCGCAGTATTGTCCTTATTCTGATAAATATACCGGAACCGGAATTCGGTGTTGGGAAGCGGCCGGACGGTGTAATAGAATAAAAATTCGTTGCCGTTTGAGGCAAAAGGTATTTTTTCGCTTGTATACGGGTATACGAATTGATCATAATAAAAATAGAATGTTCCAAGTTCCGTCTTCATTTTAATTCCGGAATAAAATCCTCTTTCATTCTGCGCACCGTCCTTTTCACCGAAACCGTTTGAATGCAGCCCCCAATATTCTTTAGGATAATTACGGTACGAAAAGAGGAGGGTGAAATTTTTATCCACAGCCAGTTCGGCGGAGTTTATGGTAGCGATGGATCCGGAATTGAGGGAACTCTCGCCGCTGAATGTAAGTTTGTTGAATGAATAATTATAACTCGCAGAAAAATAATTGAATCGATTTCCGGAAGGATCGAGAATGGCGTTATTCTGAAAATTATTCCCGTAGAGTGAAATGCAGTAAAGAAGTCCAAAAGAGGCGTTCTCTCCAATATTGTATTCAGCCGATAGACCGAATATCTTTTCACTGATAATTTTTTGATGATTAATTTCATTCTGATTGCGGTGAAATCCGTCTATACGGATTGCGGATATTTCATTTGTCAGAGTATTAATTGTCCCGTCAAGCCGCTTTGAAGAAATAAATGAATAAAGATTTAAATCACTGAACGATAATTGCAGCGCTGCGCCGCGGAGGAATAAATTTTCATCAGAACTAAGGTACGGAATGATTCCTTTTCCGTTCCTTGGAAGAATGCGGACAGTTTCTGTCCCTTTGCTAATGGAATATCGGCTCCATAATGCGAGTCCCTGACCGAATTCAATCAGGTAGTCTCCGGCTAGAATGCTTTTTACAACTCCCAAATCCCGCGCATAAAAATGGAAAGTAGTAAAATCATTAATAGATTTTTCCCCGGCATCTTTCTCTGTAAGAAGTCCAATGCGAATTTTATTCTCCTTCTTTAATATTAACCTGTTATAAATTTTCAGTCCGGAACCATCATATTTATTTTGTTTATAAGCGCGGTCTTCCTGCAGATCGTTTATGATCCTGGATCTGAGCGAAATATTCATCCCATACAGTTTATCGGTGAGCGAATTAAAAAATGAT
>PGYS01000003.1 GCA_002839795.1 Ignavibacteriae bacterium HGW-Ignavibacteriae-3
CGTGGAGCTCGGGCGCATTGCCTTTTCGGCTTTATCCGTATCAGGGAAATAATAACCGCCGATATCGACAGGACTGCCCTGAGCCTTGAGAAGTTCTTCGACGATCTTAGATTCATTATCTTTCATCTCTTTGTACACTTTAGCAAATCTGTCTTTCATTTCGGGATCCTTATCCTGATTTGCAAGCGCTTCAGCCCAGTACATCGCGAGATAAAAAGAACTGCCTCTGTTATCAATCTCGTTTACTTTTCTTGACGGGGATTTTCCATTCTCCAGATAATTACCTATTGCGACATCGAGTGTCTCCGCAAGAAGAGTCGCCTTAATATTGCCGGATTTCTCCGCGATCATCTCAAATGACGGAACGAGCGCGCAATACTCTCCGAGAGAATCCCATCTTAAATGCCCCTCTTTTAAAAACTGCTGAACATGCTTGGGTGCAGATCCGCCTGCGCCCGTTTCGAACAAACCGCCGCCGTTAAGAAGCGGGACGATCGATAGCATTCTCGCGCTGGTTCCAAGTTCCAGAATAGGAAAAAGATCAGTCAGATAGTCACGGAGAACATTTCCCGTAACTGAAATTGTATCCAGACCTTTTCTTATTCTTTCAAGTGAGAACTTCATTGCCTCAACCGGTTTCATGATACGGATCTCCAGACCCTTTGTATCATGTTCAGGCAGATATTTATTTACTTTCTTAATGATTTCAATATCGTGCCCTCTCTTATCATCAAGCCAGAATACTGCAGGCGCACCGCTTACTCTTGCTCTTCTTACCGCGAGTTTTACCCAATCCCTAACAGGATCATCTTTAGTCTGACATACTCTGAAAATATCACCTTTCTCAACATCTCTTTCCAGTAGAACATTGCCTTCAGAATCCACGACTCGCATTTTTCCGTTCGAAGCTGCTTCAAATGTTTTATCGTGCGATCCGTACTCTTCTGCTTTCTGAGCCATCAGTCCTACATTAGATACGCTTCCCATCGTCGCCGGATCGAACTGTCCGTGCGCTTTTGCGTCTTCCATAATTGTCGCGTACATAGTCGCGTAACACCTGTCCGGAACCATTGCGATGCAGTCCTGTAGCTGATCTTCTTTGTTCCACATTTTTCCGCCATCTCTTACAACATTCGGCATAGAAGCGTCAACTATAACATCATTTGGAACGTGAAGATTTGTAATTCCTTTTCTGGAGTCGACCATCGCAAGGGGAGGACGGGTTTCGTAAACTTTATTTATATCCGCTTCTATCTCCGCTTTTTTATCCGCGGGAAGTTTATTCAATTTATCAAGAACATCCGCGATACCGTAATTTACATTCGCGCCTATCTTTTTAAGCACATCGGCATGTTTCTCAAGAGCGTCTTTATAATAAACTGAAACACAGTGGCCGAACATAATGGGATCGGATACTTTCATCATTGTAGCTTTTAAATGCAGGGAAAGAAGAACGCCATCCTTATTTGCTTCGTCGATCTGCTGAGCGTAAAATTTTCCTAAAGCCGCAACATTCATTACTGCTGCGTCAATCACTTCGCCGGCCATGAGGGGCAGTTTTTCCATTAATACTGTCGCATTACCTTTGCCGTCAACAAATTCAATCCGTGTATTACATGGTTTATCCAGCGTGGCAGAAACTTCTGATCCATAGAAATCATTTTCTGTCATATGAGCCACTCTGGCTTTTGAACCTGATTCCGGCCATGGCTTCATCATTTTGTGAGGATATTTCTGAGCGAATTTTTTTACAGACACTGCGGCTCTGCGGTCGGCGTTTCCTTCGCGTAGAACAGGATTTACGGCCGATCCCAAAACTTTTGCAAATCTTTTCTGAAGTTTTTTTTCATCATCATTTTTCGGTTCTTCGGGATAATCGGGAATGTCATAACCTTTTTGCTGAAGCTCCCTGATAGCCGCCTGAAGCTGGGGGACTGACGCGCTTACATTGGGAAGTTTTACAATGTTTGCTTCCGGTTTTTTAGCGAGCTCTCCCAGTTCATTTAAATAATCTGGTATCTTCTGCTCTTCCTTAAGTTTGTCGGGGAAATTCGCAATAATCCTTCCGGCTAATGAAATGTCCCTCGTTTCAACATCGATACCCGTTCCCTTTGTAAATGCCTTAACCACCGGCAGAAGGCAGTAAGTCGCAAGCGCCGGGGCTTCATCGATCTTAGTCCATATGATCTTATAATCTGTCATTAATAAATCCTGTTATTTTATGAAATTATAGTTAGTAACCGGAAAGCATTATTAAAAAACTAATCAAAATATTCCGGAGCTAAAATTACGCATCCTTCCTTTGAATTAAAAGCCGGTATTTGAAGAGGGTTAAAAACAAATCAGGGATTCCAACTCATTTGAATTCGTTAATCAACAGTTGTTTCGGTTCATTTTCCCGCCGGTGAATGTACGCATGTTCTCGGGAATGTGGCCGTAATCGCTGAAAGCGTCAAGCTTCATTGTTCCATCGGGCAAAACCCTGATAACAGTAAGGCTACAGTTCGTTATACTCATCTGAAGCCAAGCCATTGTATCAATTTTCAATACTTTAGTTACAAAATAGCGTATAACATTTCCGTGGCAAACTATAATATCATTCTTGTCTTTATCATCGGACGACGGAATGAAATGTTTTTCAAAAGCCATTTCAAGATTCTTAACACAATTTTCACTTTCGGCTGTATCTACACCGGCCATTACATCTTTTCTCCACGACGGAGGAGTGCACTCTCTTATTACGTCTGATTGTTCCAGTTTCAATCCGGGAAAATCCCCGTTGATTACTTCGGCTGTTTGTCTTGCGCGTGTCATTGTGCTGCTGATTAAGGAATTAAAGCCCATGTTCATTGATCTAAGTCTTTGCGAAACCAATCTCGCCTGAGCAATCCCAAGCGGAGTAAGCCTGTTTAATGAATCGGGGATGTTGTCGTTCTGCGGCGAATAATCTCCATGTCTGATAAGGAAGAGAGTTCTCACTCCTTTTGGGTTTTGCTGCGCCGAAGTTTCAATAAAGTTGTGAAGTGTAAAGATCACAAAAAAGAAAATGATGAAAATCTTTGAACGCCTGTTTATGCTTAACATTCTGAACCCGCATTGAATGTGATTAAAAATTATTTTTAGTTTCTGTTAACGATTAAATAGCCAACTTTGCTGCTCACGGGGGTTTTATAAAATTTCAAACGACCTATTAACAATTCACAAATTACTATTTACTGCTCAGTTTTATTGATATTAATTCTTTAGCGAACTTAATATTTTGTTTCTTGTTCATTACGAGAGTAATTCCGCGGATCTTGCCGAATCTTTTGCCTTCTTTAAATTGCTCTTTTATTTTATCTGGCAGAGTGCTTTCCATAATTGCCGGTTCCGCTTTTCCGCCGAAATAAAATGTAATTCTGAATGAATCCGGAATTACAGAAAGCCAGAATATTGTTTTTGATTTTCTTGTTACTTTCATCAGCCAGCTCTTGCCGTCGTTGTAATATCTCCACTCTTCGGAAAAGTCGGGATATGTTGTATGAATGAAACTGAAAAGTGATTGCCACATAATTAAGGATTCACCTAAATTAGAAAAAATAATTTTTTCGGAGGGAAATTGATTCATGTCTGATAGTATTATTTGATCCAATTGTTCTCCTTAAGGCAGCAATTAATTATTTCTTATTTACTCCATTTTCACTCCCGAATAATTGTTAGCTGTCATGGAGTGGAACCGTCAGCGGGAGAGTTGTTGCTTTCAGTCCCGAAAAGGGCATGCGGTTTTTTACTGAAAGTATCATTAAATAAAAAAGCCGTAAGAAAAATGTAACCAATAAGTCCCAAGACTATAAGCAGCTGAGTGACGGAAGTTTTTTGAATATCATGCCTTGATTTTACATCACAGATTTCGCCTGGGCAGTGTTGAGCTTTTTCTTTATAAAACATCGAGTAAAATTTACATCCCAAACAGATACCGAATGCCGATTCAAAGAATAAAAAGATAAGGCAAATCAGACATATGATGCCCGTTATTATGCTGAATGAATTTACAACAACCATCAAAATGAACATTACTGTTGCCAGAACTATACCGATTATCCAGGCAAATTTTTTCTGCTGAGCACCGACATATTCCGGAACCTGATTTCTTACGATCAGACGACCGATTATTAAAGTGGGCGAAAATTTCGGATTAATAAAGACGCGAATTAAAAAATCCGTAAGGAATACTATAATCGTATACTTTATGAGTATAAAATTCCCATTAAAGAGTATGAGCATGAGAGCGATCAGCATAAATAAAAACAGTATCCCCGCCGCGGCTCGTATTTCCCGCTCATTTAAAACAGGGATGTTGTATCCCTCCGCTTTTTCACCAAATTGAATTACCCTGTTCATTTTTTTTCTCCACTTATTCTTATCACCATCTTTCAGGCAGTAGACCTGAAATATTTAATAGCTTAATAATAGATCCAATGATACTTAACTTCTCCCAGTGAATTGAATTCAATCGCCGGAAAAGGCAGTTTGATAAAAGTCACCGCATTCAAGATTATTTGTAAAATTCTGGAATCTGTTTTGATTTTGGTCCAGTCAATATCTAAAGATAAAAAGTATTGACGGTAACGCTTCGCAGCCGGTATCTCTACACCATTGTAATTCTTGATATTTTCAAATTCACCATACATGCCGCCGGCTCCATATCCAATCGCGATGTTCAGCCAGGGAGGAATTACTGAATTGTTAACAATCTTATTTACCGGCATAGATAACCAGTAAGTATGCCCGTTATAGTCTTTCAGTAAACGGTCTAATGCGGTTTTTCCCAGATAGCCATTTGCTTTATCGGCGTATGCGGATTCTGAATAACTGAACTTATACTTTACCGCCTGCTCTTTAAATAAAACTTCCTGACCAAAAACCAAAGCAGAGCCAATTGCGTTTGCCGCCATATCGCCCCAGGAAAAACCGTATCCCTCATGGATACCATCCATTATTTCGATGGGAGTCTGCAGGATTAACCCAAGAGTTGAACCAAAGTAGAGCGCTTCTTTCCGCGTAAGACCTGAATTCAATAAATATTGGAATCCGATGTAACTGTAGACGTAAGCTCCGTAGATATGACCAAGTTTATCAACCTGAAGGTACCCGCCGGTATCGTTATAAAAATGAAAAGGTACTACCGGCCTGTCCTTATACCATGTCTTGCTCAGAATAAACAATGAGCCTGCATAGTAGGCTGCGGTATAACCAACTGCCTTGTAAAATGTGCTGCTGTTTATTTTAAGCGAATCCGCTTCAGGAATGTCCTCTTGTGATTTTACTGACGATGTGATAAAAAAAAGATTTAATATTAAGACACAGATAGAAAACTTTCGCATTCAGAACAATCTCGTTTTACTAAATAAACCGCTGACTGACATAAATTTACAAATATAATTAGTATCCGCGAAACTCATTGGAACTGTTTAACGCCGGCGCCCATTTGACAAACGAAAAACATGTTTGCCATTCCCCCCGGCCGGTTGCATGGCAATAAATGTTAATTTCTCTCATTGCCTGATGCAGTTACTGTATTATCAGAATTAATTGTGACGGTATAATCATAACAAGAACTTGCTTTAAGAACATAAACAATAGGATCATTGACTCCCGAAACCGAGATAGTGAATTCTATGTTACCGGGAGCGAAAGTTCGTCTTTCAGACGAGCTACCCGTTCCAATATTATTAATATTTTCTGTATTACCGCCAGAAGTTTTAATTTGAATGCTTGCTTTGTCTGTTCCTTTATTAGTTAACAAGACACTCGGATTTTCACCATCACAATTGGCACAACCAATGATAAAGAGGCAAATACCGCAGGAAATTAAGAGTGCAATTTTCTTCATTCCAAAATCCATTTTATTTTTAACGAAATATTTAAAGAAATTACTGATTAAATATAGTTCCCATATAAATGCGCTGCTTTGAGCGGGCGACCGGAACCAAATTGCAGCAATTATCAATGCAGCTTTATTTTGAAAATCAGTTTTGAATTGCAATCACGCTTTTAAGAACAGCCGGCTTTGAAAAGCTGGACCCGAAAAACTCAAGACAACCGGTTAGAAGAAGGGTTGAGTTGATTGACGGGTTACGCTGCAATTTTTTATAAATATATATTAGTTCTTCCTTCGCAATATTTGAGATATTGGATTCATTTATTATTCGCTCAATAATATTCTGAATTCTCCAATTCCTTTTAGTAACAAGGATACTCTGATACTCTGTTTATTTCTAGTCATGAGTAAATACCAGCCGTTTATTCTTGAATAATCTGCTTTTTAATGTCATTCCGGTTTAATTCAACGGTCTTATAAAATAAGTTTCTATATTTTATTGAACTTGATGTAACATTAAAATTGCTTCGCATAAAATCAATAATGATGTAAACGCCTAACAATGAAAAAGCGATGAATCCAGTTGTTGTTTCCCATGTAGTTGTTTCGTTTGGGAATAGATCAGAGACAACAGTTACAATTGAAAAGAATGAGGTACATGGTATTCCAACAATTAATATTCTTGATGGATATTTCAGATTGATATTAATGTTATCATATCCACCCATGTCATTTCTCTAATAATTCAAACTGCATATGTTTTATCGTAGCTTAAGGGTATTGCAGATAAGCGGCGGTCCAGAACAGGAATGCCGCACTGAAAAACAGCCCGCCCCGCTCTGCCAGGGTGTCCGTTTGATTGACTTGTCATAAGCTATTCGAATTATATTTAAAAATCAATTAAGTATGTTGAACGTCAAAGCTGACTTTAATTCTATCGTTCTATATGTAAACTATCTTAATGCTCTATTGAGTTCTTTTTTTTTCAATTAAATTACCATTTAATATTACGCTTTCGATTTTTCCGGTATTTGCAATATCTTTAAGCGGATTATCATTCAGAATCACTAATGAGGCATTTTTACCTTTTTCAACCGATCCGTATTTGTCGGATATTTCCAAAAATAATGCGGCATTAATTGTCGCCATCTTTAATATTTCTTTGTCCGGTATGCCGCATTGTTTTAATAGAACTAGTTCTTGATGAAGGCTGTATCCGGGATATACAAATGCGTTTATAGCATCTGTACCCGTCAACAACGGAACTCCGTTTTTATAAAGCAAATAAGTTACCTTTTGGAAGTTCTTATATTTTTTGATCATCATTTGTTTATAGGATGTGTCCCGATTTCGGTATTTGCCTACTTCACCATTCCAAAAATCAATCATACCTTTAGGAAATTTTTGAAGATTTGTTTCTTTTTCAAATGGGATATCAGGATGAAAATAATTGTGCCATACAACAAGTGTAGGACAAACGAAAGAATTGTTTTTTCTTAAAACCTCAAAATTCTTTGCAGCTAATTCTTCGTCAATTGAAAGAGTTCCATAGTCATCAGAGCTCATCACGGCGGCAAACCAATTGTAACCATACCTGTTTTTGAAAAGGTGATCTTTAGTACATAAATCAGGAATGCCCAGTAAATGTTCAAAACTTCTTTGACCGGCATTGGATGCGTCTATTACAGAGACGGCCATCGGTACGTGGCCTTCTACCCTCATTCCCCGTTTATGAGCTTCTTTCACTAATTCAAAATAGACATCACCCGGAATTTTATTATAGACTTTAACAAAATCAGAGCCTTCCATTTGCAAGGTATCGAGGGCTGATTTTATTTTTTCTATTTTATCAACAACTAACCAGTCCGGGAACTCGGGTTCAGATCCCTCTACAACCCTTCCGGCTGAAACATAGTAAGGACCTTTTATTAAGCCGTTATTAATACTATCCTTCACAGGATTTATCATGCTCATCGGGGTATACATATTTCGGACGCCAAGAACACCGTTGCCAATATAAAAGTTTGAAAAATGCAGCTGCCACCAATTGTGAGTATGCATGTCCCATAAACCGGGTATTATAAATTTCCCGGCACAATCTATGGTTGTTTTGGCTGTTATATCTTCATCGCTGTCGGAAATCCAACCTATCTCTCTTCCAACGATAAGTATATTTTTGTTTGGTATTAGCCTTCCCTCATTCACATCGACGATTGTAATGTTCTTGATTAATAGGTCACCGGCCGGTTTTGCCGGTTGGGAGAACGCTTGCCGGCTATTAAATAAGGATAATATAGCGAAAGCGAAAAATTGAACGGATATATTTTTATAAAATGATTTATTCATTTGAAACCCTTTCATCTGATAATGTCTTGTGATCTTTAATCGAACTTCAATTTCCTTGTCAGGCTTGTTATTGCATAAAATTTCAAGCCCTGATTCTCAGGCATACGGCGGTGTTGCAACTAGCCGGCGCTCAGATTAGATGATTGAACTAGCGAGCTGTACCCTCCAAACACCATCCGTTTAGCATCAAAAATCGGCCTCGATGCATGAGTCAGTGGTTTGATCAAATCCGCCATTCTTGGGTCGGCTGCGACTCTCTCATTTGCAAGATCGCGCGCCTCACGAGATTCAAATAGGACCCATCCAAAGATAACGGCCTCATCCTTTTTTGCATTTGCGACATCAGCAAAAGATAGGGAGCCCTCTAAACTAAAATCGTCACCAACATATTCTGAGTAATCGAGTGCGCCGTATTCCTTCCAAATCTCCGCAACCTTTTCAACCACTTCTCTATATGTCTTTAGCTTGTCGAGAGGCACAGGGAGTACGAATCCGTCGATATAGTGTTTCATGTTATTTTCCAATCTTGTTACTGAAGTTTGTGTTGTGCCTAAGCCGAAGCCCGACACAACGAGGTCTTAATTACAACCGGTATTTAAAATTTGTAGCCGCACTTAAATTTCACCGCAAGTGCGGTGTTTTTATTTACATATTTACACGAACTGAAACATCAAGCACTTTCTGAAAAACGAAGCCCTAAAACCTCATCAAACGACTGCCTCGAAGACGCGATCGCTTTGATTTGCAAGATAGACACGAATGATTAGAACTGTTTTATGTTTTTATCAAGAAAAAATGGTTTTAATTTCATATCTGTTTTCAAGATATGATTTACAAGCCAACTTTCTAAAAATGTAAGAAGTTCAATAGGGACCATTTCATTACCCTCCATTGTTGCCATGCATAGGTGACCAGTCTTCTTTATAAATTCTTTGTGTTCTTTTTTATGCAGTGCATATTCCGGGTATTTGTATTTTAACATATACTTTTCTTCAGTCTGGAAGTGATAATTTGCATATTCCACCATCTTTGTTAATGTATTTGTTATATTTTTTGAATGTATACGAAGTTCTTTGCTTTCAATAAGAATGTTTAATATATCAAATAATTTTTTGTGTTGATTATCAATTTCATCAATGCCAACGCTATAATTATCACTCCAATCAACCTTAAGCATTTTTGACTCCTTTCATTGAATCTAAAGTCTGTAACGAATACATAAAATATATTAATACTACTTTATAATCGTAGAATCGTAATATTTAGTTAGTGCTTAACGAAGTTGCAACTAACCGGCGCCCCATAACATGACCCGATTAATAAAACAATGCCAATAACCTGCCTGCTGGCAGGTGTTAGCTGAAAGTGCGCATCTTCCTTCGTGCCTACCGACTGCAGATCGATTAATTTGAACAATCATCATGAAAAAGAACACCAATCAAAAATTGTAACCTTATAATTACCAAATCAGCCGGTCTTATGAACTGTCGGACTGAAGCTCTGGTTATGTAGCTTTATTCTGTTGGAATGGGCAATCTGTGCAATCTGAGAAATGACAACTTATCCCAATATCCTCTCTGAAAAACAATTTTGCCATTATGAATTTGAAAAAATCCACATCCACGAAGACCTAATGGGTCTATCCATTCAAGGATTGCCCATTCACCATCTTCAAAGATATTTGCAATAATGCAATGCATCCCCGCTTGTGCAAATTCTGTTGCAAACATATTTTTAATTGCCTCTTTACCTTCTATTGGTTGATTTGCGACTTGATGATTAATGGCATCGTTTGAATAAAGCTCTGATATTGAATATGCATCTCCTTTGTTGAATGCTTCTACCCATTGTTTAACTATTTCTTTTGGTCTCATACTTTAACCTTTCTTTACGATAGAACGGCGTTGCGTTTAAGCGGACGCCAAAAAGTAGACGTTACATACGCAATGATTTAATAGTTATGTTATTTAGTTATTCTATCTTTCCACTTTACTGCTATGTTCGACTAAAAACCCGTCCCGACGAGTTTATGTGAAGCCGGGATGCCACGACCGACGGAATTTATTCCGCAACTGCGGGAGCGTTCCGCTTGAGATGCTGGATATGCTTCTCATTTAATTAAAATCATTTTTTTTGTTTGTATAAAATCATTTGCCAGCAAAGTATAATAATAAACTCCGCTGCTAAGTTTATAGCCATTAAATTGAATACTGTATATACCAGCAGACTTTTCTTCATTGACTAATGTTGTTATTTTTCTTCCAAGCACGTCATATACTTCAAGTCTAACGAGAGACTTTATGGGAACTTCATAATTGATTAATGTGGATGGATTAAATGGATTTGGAAAATTTTGCTCTAACAGAAATGATTTTGGTATTTTAAAATTTGTAATTGTATTAATATCACGGCGCCAAATGCCTTGTTCTTGTGTTCCGTTAAAAAGATAATTGTTAAATACAGACAGGCATCTAACATTAGAATAGGCATTTGGATATCTTGAGGCAAGATTATCATTTATGCTCTTCCATGAAACACCATTATCGCCGGAATATAATATGCCTTCGGAGCCTGCCGATAGAAAAATATAAGCATTGTATGTTTCTAGGGCTAAATATGTGTGCTGATTTGGGTAATTGTCAGGAAGTATGTTAATTTGGTGCCACTGGATACCGTCATCATCCGAATAGAAAAGTCCGTCAGAAAAGCCGATGTATATTTTTTCGCCGCTAACTTTGATAAAGTGACTAACCTTCGTAAAAATGTATCTCCATGTGATTCCTTTATCGAATGAGCCGATGATGCCTCCATCTGTAGCTGCCAAAACTGAATTGTTTTTTATTGCAATTGAGTTAATCCTGCCTATTACTGAAACACTATCGGTCCAATTGATCCCGTTATTTGTAGAAATATAGATTTTATTTAATACTGATCCGGCATACATTTTATTCCCATCTATACCAAGCGATAGGAAATAAATGTCAGTCAGGTCACTATTTAAACGATTCCATGATGCTCCGGAATCTATTGATTTATAAATACCTCTCGAAGTTGTAGCATATAATTGATTATCATTAACGAGTAATGACGTAATTATTTTGCTCATTAAACCGTTGTTACGAGTTTGCCATGTGCCATCACTATCAGAATAAAGAAATACCCCTCCGCCTGAAGTACCGGCAAATAATTTCGATCCGATCTTAGCAAATGATGTTACGCCGATATCTGTCAATTGATCAAAGAGAGAATCCCACCTGTTACCACCACTTTTAAGAAGAAATACACCCCCGCCATCAGATGAACCTGCGTAAACATTTTCGCCGATAGTGATAATTGATGAGATTGATATACTCCCCAAACCTTGATTACTTTCCTGCCACGTCAATCCATTATCATTAGAAAAAAATATACCGTTTCCATTTGTACCAATAAATAGTTTCTCGCCTAGTCGGGCATTAGAAATTACTTTTGAATTTTTTAACCCATTTTTGATCTTAGTCCAGCTAGTTCCATGATCTGTGGATTTATATAAATTTGCAAGGGAAAAACTCCAACTGCTAGTTCCCGCATACACATTATCGCCGTCAAAGAATAATGAGGAAATTGATGACGCGGACGTAATTGAATCTGCGGTTGATTTCCAGCTGAATCCCCCGTCACCTGAATAAAACAAACCTCCAAAATTATACCCTACATATATCCGGTTTCCATTTATAGTTAAAGCTTGAATTCTTAGCCCACTTCCGCCATAAACGGGCGGAGATTTATGAACCCAGCTTTCTCCTTCATCAGTTGAAATCGAAACGCCATAATAATTCCCAACTATTACATTAAGGCCGCTTGCAGCAAGAGTTAACGCCTGATCATTAAAGCTCTGAGATTTTACCCATTTAAAACCACCATCACTTGATGAATATAAACCGTTGCTCAACAAAAACATTTTATTTTTACTTGATACCATGGCTCTTATGTATCGGTTCGGTTCCTCATTAGCGTTGATTATTATATTTTGCCAATGTTTCCCGCCATCGCTAGAATAAATCAGCCCATGACTTGTCCCTGCAAATATATTGCCCCCATTTGTAACCATTGAAGTAATCTGCCCACTAATTGAACTATTCGTTTTTTCCCATTGTCCAGAGACAGTAGAAGACATGACGCATAGAGTCATTGCGAATATTTGTATAAAAATAGCTTTCATTTTATAATAGTTTTTTCAATCAATAAAAACCTAACGGCGTTGCGGTTAAGCACAGCCCATAACAACAACACTAAATAGAACCGCAACTGTCGAAAATTTACAAACTGTACTTAACTTATATCGCAATCACAGGCGGCAATTTTATTAATTAGATCATCTGCTTTGAGCAAGCTGATGGAACGGAACGACTAATTCTAAAATCAATAAAATGCCGAATGCGAAAACGCTGTCGCCTTGAACCGCTTGTTATGTGGTATTATCAATTTCTTAATTTTCTATAATGGCTTTTTACTAGCGCGTTGTTAAAAATATCTGTTTTTATATGTTCATATTTCTGCTCTTTATTCAGAACATCGAACAGTGGAATACCTTCACCCAAAAGAATCGGAATTCTTGTAATTATTATCTCGTCTATCAATTCGTGTTTGAGAAATTCTTGAATTGTTTTCCCTCCATCAATATATAAGTTAAAGTATTTACGTGAGTTCAACTCTTTGACTATGGCATGAGGGTTTTGATTTAATATCTCAACTTTATCTTCCAAATTATTAGGAACAGATTTTACTGTTTTACTTAGAACAAAAACCGGTTTATTATATGGCCAATCGCCAAATCTTAATGCAAGTTCAAAAGTATTTCTTCCCATAACTATAGCATCGATGTTATTTATGAAACCACTAAAACCAAAATCACTACCATCAGGATTAGGCACTTCGAAGAGCCAATCAATACCACCATCTTTTTTAGCAATAAATCCATCAATACTTGTGGCTATGTAAACTATATTTGGCATTCTTCATCCACAATCTTTTACAACATAACTATAACTTATTCTTAACGGGTTATTTGTCTAAGGAACACAGATATGTGCCCAGGGGCAAATCTATAATCCGCTGCTGCACAGTATAATTATCTATCCTGTAAACAGGTAAGTGTGCCTTTTCCTATTCTGTCCGTATATGAGACTTATTTTATAAAAAGATTATTCTTTGTAATATGCTATTATTAGCAGGAAAGGATAGAATCAAAAGGTCTCCCCAATTGAGGGTCTGCCTTTGTTTTGTTGTAACTTAAATGAAAAACGGCTTCCAGTCAAGACCGTGAAACGGGGAAGATTGAACGCGGGTATGGTCATTGGTGCTTGGCTCTGTTATCAATTATCAAGCCCCGGGTATCAGGATATCGCGCTGCTCCGGTTCTACGCTGCCCGCCTTCGGCAGAAAAGCCCGGAGTGACGCATCCGGACTCAAGTTTCACGCATTAAAAGAATACTTCAACACTCACTGAGTAATTTCTAATCGGGGCTATGTTGCCGATGAACTCAACGTAATTATAATTGAAAATATTTTTCGCGTTCAGATAAATTTTTGCAGGCGCGCCCCCAAGAAAAAAATTGTAACCGGCACTAAAATCCGTTACATAAACGGGCACTCTCTTGGATCCGTCAATTACAAGGTTGATCGGGAATTGCGTAAGGGTGAAATCTATTTGCTCCACTTTGCTCGAGTACCGGAAATCAATTCCGAAATCAAACTGTCCCGGCGAGAAATCTATTTGGGCGGTAAAAGAGTTCAAAGGCCGGTACTTCATCGCAATGTGATTATCAAGATCGCGCGCCCACATATAATTATATCCGGCGGTAAATTTTAATTCTCCCGGAATAAGATTCCAGTTTGTGTTGAGTTCAAATCCCTGAATTCTCGCGCGGCTGAGGTTGACAAATTGAATCTTCGCGTCGCTTGTCAGAACGGGCTCAATGAATTCCCTGTAATCGGACTGATAAAATGCCGCGTCGAAAAACAGATCATCCGAATAGTTATATATAGTACCGAGTTCAAATGAAACGCTGGTTTCCGCTTTAAGATCCGGATTTGATTTCACGTCAATCCCTCCTCCCACTCCGGCGGTTGTAAAGACCTCCGATGGTGTCGGCGCGCGGAATCCCGTTCCGAATGAAGCCCTCGCTATTAAATCCTTTGTGATCTTGTAATTGAGCCCCGCTTTGGGAGCGGCGGCGTTTGCGCTCTTTAACGTATCTAGCTTCATGTAATCATAACGCAGTCCTAAAGTTAATGAAGCGGCCGGGGAAATCTTCCATTCGCCCTGCGCGTAAGCTCCTGCTCCAAAGAAATCCGGATTCTTGAAAATGTTGGACTTAATTTTCGAATAGGACGATTCCAGTCCTGTTGTAAGAACAAATGAATTTGATAAATCGAAATTCGCCAGCAGTTCGTTTCTTAAAAGATCGGCTGTTGAAGTAGTAAGCTCAATTCCGTAGCCGTCAAATTTAGTATGATAAAAACTCGATTTGAATTCCGCCGTTATTTTATCGCTGACCGTATGATGAAATATCAATCCTGTAAATAATCTGTTCGATTTAACTCTATTGCCATTGTCTTCATCTTTTGGAACGAGAGCGTTACGTGAATCTTTCCAGTAGAGAAAATTTCCGCGGTCCATATTCAAAAAATCCGCGAAGAATGTAAGATAATTCTTCAGGGAGAATTCGTAATTTAATTTAAGATAAGCGAGATTGCGTCTGGCGTAATCGTTCTCCCTGTAACTCATATTGTCAAATTTTTTCACCGAGAATGTATAACTCAAGCTGCCCGATGAATTGGCGTGCGTCAGCTCCATTCCGTAAAATGTTCTCAGATTGTTGTTCCATTTCCATATATCATAAGCCGGCTTATCATACGTTCCGAAGTACGATCGAAAATGCGTAACGGGATTTTTCACCGCTGATCTTGTAATAATATTTATAACTCCGCCGATTGCAGTCGAGCCGTATAAAGAACTTGCGGGACCTTTAATAATCTCCACCCTTGCTATATCTATTACGGGAATTAATTCCCATACAATATCACCCGTATCTCCCGAGTATATTGGAATTCCGTTGACTGCCACAAGAACGCGCGCTCCGACGCCCTTGCTGTATCCGTTTGAGCCGCGTATGCTTACCTGTTCAAGGTTCACCGCAATACCGGGTACAAAACGGAGTGCGTCGTCAAATGTCAGATAATTTCTCCTGGAAATTACTTCGGGCTGAAGTATTGCCGTACTTACAGGAAGATCCTGTACTCTTTGTTCATACTTCCCGGCGCTTACAATTATCTGCTCGCTCTGAATAGTTTCTTCGGTTAATATTACCGTCACCGGTTTTGTCCCGGCATTCAGATCAACGGATAATTTTCTTTTTGCGTATCCGATAACAGAAACTTCAACTGCATATCTGCCGTAGGGAAGATTTTTTATTTCGAATGTACCGTCACTCAAAGTTGCAGTTCCGGTTTGACTGCCTGTGATTACAACGCTTACGCCCGGGATCGGATCATTCTGATATGAAATTATTTTACCTTTCAGAGAACCGGTCTGGGCGGTTAATATCAGTACGGGGAAAAAAAGCAGTGCCGTTATTAGCTTTTTCATATTGGCTCAAATTTTTATTTGATGATGAATAACGCCGGCAAATTATCAGCCCTTCATTTTTATTAATCACAACGGCGGCTGGGGCGGGGGATTATTAAAATTAACATTTATATCCACACCTGCCGTTATGCTTCCCTCGTTACAAATAAGACTTCTTGGTTTCGATTGATCCCCGCCGATGCAGTAGACTCCCACTATTACCCAATCTCCTCTCGCGAAAGAGATCTCCGGATTATTTGACTGCGCAACGATTACATACCGATGTTCGCCCGGCTGGATTTTAAATTCGGGCAGGAAGGCATGCTCTATGTAATTCATTTCTATAGAGTCGTAATTGAATTGTGTGCTGCCGTAGGGCACGGGGTCAATCACGGCGCTCAGATTTAAAAAAGAAAAATCGGCCGCGGACTGAATGGCGTTTTTGAAAACAAACAGGTGAGTCCTTGTTACTCCGGGGGGCCAGCTTCCCTCAAATGTTATTTTTCCGCTGAACCCGGTTTCTCCCGGCGGAACAACTCTCTCCGGTTCAGGTTCAATGCCTTTATTACATCCGGTTATAATTATAAGAGATGCCAGTAGTGCTGCTGCGGCTAATAAATTTTTCATTTTATTCTTCCAGCATTCTTTCTTCTCTAATATAATGGAATGGGCGGAACATTTCACCTACAATCAATGTGTTAATAAGAGGAATTTAACTTTTTAATTGAGTAGATTTTTACCGCGCCAATTTCTATTGTTAAGCTGAAATTAAATGTTAAGATAAGATCCATCGTGAACCGGTTATTATTAAAATATTATCTGTTACTGATCTCAATCTCTTTCTCTATATCAGCAACAAGTCATGCGCAGTCATCCGTAAGAAAAGACGAATTTATTTTCCGTCAGATTAATATGGAAGCCGGACTCTCTCAGAGTACCGTCAACTGCATGATACAGGACAGAAAGGGATTTCTATGGTTCGGCACCGCGAACGGTCTTAACCGTTATGACGGATACAGTTTTAACGTGTATCTAAATGATCCTGCCGATTCAACATCGATTTCCGACAACGGAATTTTATCTCTCTATGAAGATAAAAACGGTTTTATCTGGATTGGAACGGTTAGCGGGGTTCTTAATAAATTCGATAGAAGGAAAGGAACATTCACCCGCTACGATATTATATCTTCCTTAAAAACCGCCGAAATACCGGACGAAAAATATTACGACTACCCCCTTCCATATTCCCGGAGCAATGATAATTCCATAACAGTTATAGAGAGCGATAACAGCGGAAATTTCTGGGTGGGTACTTGGGGAAAGGGATTGGTAAAATTTGATCCTGTAAGAAATAAGATTGAGCATCTCCACTATAATAATGCACCGGATGGATTTCGTTCCAATAGAATTAAGGCGATTTTACCCGATGCCGGAGGAATAATCTGGGTCGGATCCTTCGGAGGAGGATTATATAAATTAATTCCCGATGAACAAATATTCACCATAGTTAATTATTCGGATAAAGACGGCGGGCAGAGTCTAAGCGATAACAAAGTTATTTCTCTTTTTAATGACCGGGCCGGAGATCTGTGGGTAGGTACTTACGGAGGAGGATTGAACAGGCTGAGAAATCGATTTCAGTCTTTGGGATCTTCCTCCGCGAAGTTCGATAGATTTATGAACATACCCGGCAGGAACAGCCTATCCAATAATATAGTTACTTCAATTATCCAGGATAACGATGGATTTCTCTGGTTCGGGACTTTTGGCGGAGGAGTTGACCGCTATGATCCGCTGAGAAATAGTTTTACTATTCTGAAAAATGATCCGAATAATCCCTCCACAATTTCCAAGAATGATATTCTTTCTCTTCTTATTGATCGTTCGGGTACTCTCTGGATAGGTTCTCATCTTGGAAAGGGAATAAATAATCTTGACCGAAATACTATAAAATTCCATCAGATGAACCGCGGCGTTAATAATGATACCGGGCTTAATGATGATGTCGTCTGGGCGATAACGGAAGATGACAATGGCGTAACATGGATAGGAACTTACAAGGGGGGATTAAACAAATACGAAAGGAAAAAGGGAACATTTTCATATTATAAATTTGATCCGCGTAATCCGAATACAATAAGCGATAATCATATTCGGTCAATAATCGACGATGGAAAAGGTAATTTGTGTATAGGAACATACAGCGGAGGGCTGAATAAATTTAATAAGGCGAGCGGCCGTGCAACACGGTATAGTTTCGCCTCAAAAGATTCTGTACGGAAAGGTTCGGATCAGATACAGACGCTGTTTATCGACAGGGCAGGTAATCTGTGGGTTGGAACCTTCGGCGGCGGGTTGAACAGAGTTAAAGCCGATGATCTTGCAAATAATATTATATGGTTCGAAAAATTTGCGCATGACGTTAAAGATCCGTTCAGTTTAAGTGATGACCGGATTTATTGTATTACCGAGGACGGCGACGGAATTATCTGGGTGGGGACTTTCGGCGGCGGTTTGAATAAATTTGATCCTTCTACCAGGAGATTTATTACTTATAAAAATATACCGGGAGACGGATCCAGTTTAAGCGATGATCGGGTAATGACGATATATCAGGACCTGTTTAACAACTTATGGGTTGGTACTTACGGGGGTGGGCTGCATCGGTTTAATAAAAAAACAGAAAAGTTCACTCGATTCGATAAAAAAAACCGACCGACGAGCTCGGTTGTATACGGCATTCTTGAAGACAATAATAAAAATTTATGGATGAGCTCGGATAACGGGCTTTTTAAATTCAACATAGGGACTGAGATTTTTACCCAGTACGATCTTCACGACGGTCTTCAGAGCCTCGAGTTCAGCGGCGGCGCGTATTTCAAATCATCTAAAGGGGAAATGTTCTTTGGCGGAATCAACGGATATAATTATTTCTATCCGGACAGCGTAAAGGATAATCTTTTTGTGCCTCCGGTGGTAATAAGCAAAATTAAAATTTTTAACGAACCGGTAATCGGAGAAAGAGACTCTCTTGAACTGTCATACTCGCAGAATTTTTTCTCCTTTGAATTTGCCGCTCTTGATTATACCAATCCGGCTGATAATCAGTACGCGTATATGATGGAGGGTCTTGATGCGGTCTGGCATTATGTAGATTCCCGCGGCAGGGTTGTTAATTATACAAATCTTCCTCCGGGCGAATATGTTTTTCGTGTGAGCGGCTCGAATAATGACGGTGTATGGAATAATGATAACGCAAAAGTTTTTATACGGATCATTCCCCCGTTCTATAAAAGCTGGTGGTTTATAACTTCAATTCTGATTCTTGCGTCATTTCTTATTTTTTATCTGAGTACGGTCCGTTTCAGAAGTCTGCTTGCAATTGAGAAGTTGAAGGGGAAACTTGCTGCGGATCTTCACGATAATGTGGGGTCAGGTTTAACTGAAATATCAATTCTTAGCGAACTCGCGTCTCATGAAGCGAAATCCGATTCTTCCGATTCCTCAAGAAATCTGAATTTGATTAGCGAAAAAGCGCGGAATCTCATAGACAATATGAGCGATATTGTCTGGATGGTAAATCCTCAAAGGGATTCCTTCTATCATCTTATATTAAGACTGAAAGATTCATACAGCGATCTTCTGCATTCGTCCGGAATTTCTTTTAAAACTTCCAATCTGGAAAAGCTGAGTTCGCTTACTCTGCCGATGGAATTCAAACAGAATCTTTATTTAATATTTAAAGAAGGAATTAACAACGCGATAAAGCACAGCGGATGTAAAAAAATATTTCTCGAAGCGTCTTTAAATAATGATACTATAACGATAATTCTTAAAGATGACGGAACCGGATTTGAAAATCAGAACTCAGAATACGGTAACGGACTTATGAATATGAAAAACCGGGCAAGGGCTATCGGCTCGGAATTAATTATTAATTCATCCGCAGAGGGAACCTCAATAAAATTTTCGGGAAGGATAGGCGGCTTCAATAAAACATTTTTCACTTTCTTTAAAAAATAATATTCTTTATGCCTCTGAAAGAATTGAAAAACAGCAAAAGCTGATTATTACTTAAAAAATGTTATTTTATGCCGAGGGCAAATAAGAATTATGACAATCAAAGTAGCAATCATAGAAGATAATAGCACCATCCGCGAAGGACTGGCCGCATTGATAAACGGGACAGGCGGTTACAGCTGTGTCGGTTCCTACGGTGATTGCGAATCATTTCTCTCAAAAGTTCCTTCGATGGATGTGGATGTCGCGCTGATGGATATCGGTCTCCCCGGTATGAGCGGTATTGAAGGGATAGCAAAAGCTAAAAAACTTAAACCCGATCTCAATATTTTAATGCTCACTGTTTACGAAGACAGTCAATCTGTATTCAAAGCATTATGCGCCGGCGCATGCGGATTCCTGGTTAAGAAAACGCCGCCCAGCAGACTTCTTGACGCGATAAAGGATGCGTACGAGGGAGGATCGCCGATGAGTTCTCTTATCGCAAGGCAGGTGATAAATGTTTTTCGGCAGACTCAGGGTAAATCAGCTTCGGAAGAGGAATCTGATTTGACGAACCGGGAGATCGAGGTGATAACTTCGCTTTCCGATGGAAATAATTATCAGGAAATTGCGGACCGTCTTTTTATCAGCGTTGATACCGTACGCCATCATATCAGAAATATATACCGCAAACTTCATGTTCATTCCCAATCGGAAGCGGTTGCAAAAGCAATAAGAAAAGGTCTTATCTGAGTTCTCGCCCGGGGGCAAAATAATCGATTTAAATAAATAAGATCCATTCATACCGCATGAACATGCGGGCTCGGACCAATATTCCTTTCAATTTAGCCAAATACCGCACATTCGTGCTGTTTACAAATCTTTTTCAATTCGTTAAATAGATACCGGGAAGTTGATAATAAGAACACAGAAAAAAAGTTTATATATATTTCACTAACAGGAGGCAGCATGGAAAATCCAAAGATCAATGAAACAGACAATCCGATAGCCGAGTTAATTAATGATGATGTTTATTCGCTGTTGGTAAGCAGGGGGCTGATCGATGAGAAGTCCGTGAGAGATTATCTTATCAGAAAAAAATTCAAGGATCTAAGATCAAAAAAAATCAGCGCCAGCAACGCCATTGAAACTCTAAGGGAAGAATACCCCTATCTTCAATTTGATACAATACGCAAAATAGTATATCAGCCGCGTAACTGACTTCTATCTCTTCTTGGAAAAGCAGCCCCGTCAATGACGGGGTTTTTTATTTTAAATGAAACGGAAACCAAAAACTGACCTGCAGTTTGAACGGCTAAAATTTGCAGATCCGTCTTTAGTATTTTATTATTGTAATTAATTCAGGGAAGTTATTCCCCGGAATGATCTGTTATCACAATTAAAAGGAAAGAAATATGAAAAAGTACATGGTACTGATATTATTAACGGCAATTGCTATCCCCATGACCGCGCAGCAGGAAAAAAATCATGATGTAAGTTCCGAGGTAAAAGAGCTCACCGAATTTCATGATGTAATTTATCAGATATGGCACACTGCATGGCCCGAAAAGAATATGGATTTATTAAAATCTTTCAGCACGCCGGTTGAGAAAGGGTATGAGAGAATTAAAAAAGCCAAGCTTCCCGGAATTCTGAGGGATAAAAAAGCAAAATGGGAAGATGAATTGAAAAAATTCGGCGTGACTGTGGAAGCGTATAAGGTTGCCGCTTCCAAAAATAATTTGAACGCTTTATTGAATGCAGCCGAAAAACTCCACTCGCAGTATGAGTCGCTCGTAAGGGTAACAAAGCCCGTTCTGAAAGAGGTTGACGAGTTCCACAAAGTTCTTTATTTGCTGTACCATTATTATATGCCGGAAAACAATTCAGCCGGGATTAAGGAAGCGGCGGCTTCTCTAACAGAGAAGATGGAAATGCTGAGTAAAGCTCCTTTAACTTCAAAACTTAAGGCAAGGGAGGAACAGTTTAATAAGGCGCGCACGGAACTCGGAGCCGCAGTTGAAAATCTTAATAATGAAATTAAAGATGGCAAGGGAAAAGATGATATAAATAAAGCCGTTGATGCTTTACATGCCAAATATCAGGAGCTTGAAAAAGTATTCGATTAAACAGGAAATTTTTTAAAAAGGCGGGGAGCCGGCTATTTAAGATCGGGGACTCTCCGCTTTAATAATTAACACCTTAGTGAACTTGATGTTCTTCTGTTTCGCAGCCGCAATGTTTTCCCGTTCTTGCTTTTTCGAACGCCTCTCTTCCTTCCTTATATGAAAAATAGGCAATCAGCAGCGCCCCGATGGAGTCAAATCCCCCGAAACCGGTAATTTCATAACCGGCGCTTGCCGCAAGTAATATGATCGAAAGATATAGACAAGTCTTGGTGCAGTTTGCATCGGCAATAATTGCGCGCGAATCCAGAGCCCGCCCGGTTTTAAGTTTATAATAAATTAATAAACTCATCGTGAGTATTGATACTAACGAAATAATAATTCCCCAGAACGTCGTTTCCGGTTTGTGACCAATAATAAAATTATAAATTGCCGAAATTATAAGGCCGGCAACAAGAATGTAAAATGCCGTTCCGGTGATTCTGAGAGCTCTCTTCTCAAATTCATCCCGCTCTTCACCGCTGCTTTTGATTCTTACAAGCATATGCCATATGCCTATCCCGGATATCACCTCCACGAAGGAATCCACACCGAATCCGAACAGGGAAAGAGTCTCATCTTTAACGCCGAGATAAACCGAGATTAATCCCTCCCCGATATTATATAAAACTGTGATAACGGCAAGAGTCATTGCGAATTTATAAAGATCCGTTTTTGCCGCAGCAATATTTCCGTTTGAAATTTGGAAGCTCCTTTCTAATCTAAGAAATTGATGACTCCATAACGCTCGCCATAAAAAAGGAGAAGAATGCTATTATAAAAACAATAGCCAGAACTATCAGCGCTATCTGAATTATGATAAGGATTTTTAGAATATTAAAATATTTTCCCTGAAGTTCGAACCCTGCTCTCAAGGCGGCGGCATTGTTTGTTGATTTGAAAATAGAAAATTGATCTGCCGCTTCTCTGATACGCATTCCGATAAATATTACAGGGACGCCTATAATCGCACCGATAATTGATAAACAGGTGATCGCACCGTAAATGATGGCGAACATTCCTACAAAGCGCATATCCCGAATCATTTTATCAAAATAGATTTGAAACATCGTGGGAGGTTTTATACTCTGTGCGGCGGATTCAAAATCCATGCTGTCCATATTTTCCATTAGATCTCCTAAATATAATTAGAAAATAAAATCAAGATTATAAGTAATTGAACTGCTGAAATAAAACCCTGTTCATCTAAATATATGCCGTATTTGTTAAATAGTCATTATTATTTTAATGGTTATCAAAATTTATAGGTATTATCATTCGCAGTCAGTAACGAAACGTAATTCTATCTGTAGGGCCTGTGCCCGGGCTTGAAGTATCCGATAAGAAATGCGGGGACATGATAAAGATGTACAAAAGCACTTAGAACGCTTACTTGAAATAGGAAGCAACTAACGGTCTTGAATTTGATGAGGTTGGCCAGAATTGTTTTGTAAGCTCTCCATTTGCCGGCCGGTACCGGATTGTTGGATTTCCGGATAGCTGAATATTGTTTCTGGCGGTCATAGATCCGACAAGTGTAAAATTCCCATTTGCCTGAATATCACCCTGTGCGTACATTTGGCCCGCAAGATTAATATTGCCGTTGGCTTGAATGTTTCCGCCGGCGTAGAAACCTAAATTACTGCCGCTCGGATCAAATGCATTGACAGAGACGCTTCCGCTAAACGTTATATTGCCGGTAACTATAAATATACCATATCCGCTGGTGGATCCTCTAAAATCTAAATTGCCGTTTACATAGTAGATTGCCGGGTTGCTTTTTGTCCCAAGAGAAGTGGAGCCGCTGATTGTAAGATTCCCATATGTAATATTTGTCGCCTTGCTTACAAAATCGGTCGGATTGAATGTTGGAAGCGTTATAGCGGGAACAAGAGCATTTGCCGGATTGGAATCCGGATTTACATTAGGTGAAAAATTATTGTGTCGCGAATCAAGTTGTTGTGAATACGTGCCAAAGCCCCGGACGCTGTAAGCATTTCCGGTTGTGGACAGGTTTCCGTTCGAATGAATATTCGCATTCCAGCTGGGATTATTATCGTCTATGACATCAATATTTCCCTGCAATCCAAGATCTCTTCCCGATGCCATCGCATACCTGAGGAAGGGCGGAGGAGCCGGAGTGTTCATAAGTTTAAACACCGATCGTATAACTACAGTCTGATTATTCATAATTCCGGTGGCGGTAATTAATCTATGACTAACTAAATTCATGTTCGGCCCGTCAGAAAATTTACTTGTGGTATTTGCAACAGAGACAGTTAATGATCCATTTGCAATTTGAAAACTATTAACCCCTGTCCATGTTGAATCAAGATTTAGCTTGGAAAGTGCAAGTTCAATTCCGCTTGAGGCCAGATTTGTAGCTTGTGTTCTTTCAAATTTTTCTATTGTGTTATTAACCAGACGTGAATTACTATAGTTCATATTCAAGGTAGCAATACCGAATAATCCTCCCATCCCTATTACCAAAAATAAAAGCATCCTTCCCATAATTATTTACCGCAATTAATTGTGAACAAAATATCTTCTTTCATAATAAGAGCCGAAGTTATTGGTAGTATCGCGTCTGAATGCGTTGTTGTCTGTTACAACTTTCACCGCAAGACTTTTTATATTCGAAGATAAAAAAGTGCTGTTGTTCAATGAATCGTATCCCGTTATTTCAAAATTATTTATAATAACCTGAAACTCTTTTACACTGCTGATAGTAGTTCTTCTTACGAGATATTTTTTGCCGCCTGTATCACGCGTAAAATATTTAACACTATCGACCGAGCCGTTATTATCAATATCTGCCAGAAACGAGATAGACGAACTGTTGACATTGCAAATCTTTGTAGAGGAACTTACACGATAGCCGATTTTACTAAAATCAAAATCCATCACGTCAGCTATATTGGTCATTTCGGACTGAGTGAATTCATTTATCAGCTGAGAATTATTCGTATCCATAAAACGAAAATGGATATACATCAGGGCGAGTAAAACTATTCCGCCGACAATCAGCGACCCTGTTAAATTAATATTGCCCATAATATTTACTCAATAACTTGAATAGTAATATAATCTGAGAGTATCCGGCATATAAACGGAAGTAGTTAGTACTTTAATTCTTTTCATCCGCGTCTGTGTTGAAGCTATCTGATCCGGCTGACTTGGGTTAACGTACCTGACGTTTACTCGAACGCCTACGTTTCCTAATCTCGGTGTTGAAATAACAGCGCTGTAATTATTGTAGTCATCAACATCATTGTATGAGTTAACATTCTCGCCCGAATCCGGACCCAACAGACCGGGCGCCGTGAGATCGCTGGTGTTTGTAACGGGGGCATTAACCGTTGCATTGTCGAAGGCTTTTGAACTGATGAGATCTATAGTCCTCTGGGCAACACTCGTTGTCGTTGTAATTGCTTCTGCCTGAAGCGCGTTATCCGCGGAAGAAAGAATTGTCCGGTTAACATTCAGCACTAAGATTGCAAGCAGTACAATCGCACCCAGAACTAAAAATATATGACTATTATCCATATCGAAGTCCTATAGTGAATTTTAACAGTATCAGAATGTACCTCTCGTACAATACGTAATTAATATTAATTTTTCCATCATGAGCCTTCTTCCGCATATTCTTATTATCGGATGGAAGAAGATATAATTTAATTATTTCATAGTCGTGAGTTTAATCACAAAAACACTTATGGAGTAAAAAAAAGTGATTTAAGCAAAAAATAGAGAAATTGGATTAAAAAACGACTTTTTTAGATTTTAGTTGTCGGTGTAATGATGAAAAATCACTTTCTAATGATATTGGATGACCGATGGGGTCTGGATTCCTCCAAAGGAGTCCCGCTATCGGCCGGACTCTCCCGGCAGAGCCACAGCTCCGTAGAAACGTGATTGTTAAGATTTTAAGTACCAAAGGGAATTGGACACCCGATCGCTTCATATCGAATCATGACATCACCGGGACCCTTATATAGTAAATCCGGACTAAAGTGCTGATTTAATTTCTAACACGCTAAACAAATGGAGGATTGAAAGAAAATCAATTGTAATTATGCGACGTTTAATATTGAATTTCTATTTTATCCTCCCTACATTTGATTAGCATTGTTGAATAATGTACCAAATAACTATTCTGATAGTTCTCTAATGTATTTTTAGGGAGGTATGCTATGAAAAAAGCAATTACTCTTCTTATGATGATTGTTATTCCTCTTGTATTCATTGAATCCGGTTCACAGAACACTTCACTTGTCCAAATCTCAGAGATTAATGCTCAGTCTGTTAAGGCGCCCGCGGATGCAGGAAAGGATTTAATGGAAGGTCTTGCCAAATTAACAAGCAACAAAAAACTTAAGAGCGGACTTCATACGATTTTTACGAGTGAGAGCGGGGCAAAGTACTGCGTTGTTCTGAAAAACGGCAAAGTTTCCAAACTGATCATCACTTCAAGCGAGGGAGCTCAGCTTAAACCAAAGTACAGCAAAACGGAAAAGGGCAAGCCATGTGTTATTTGCGTTACTGTTTCGAAAAATCCTCCGGTTGAAGAGTGCTGGGAATGGCAATGTGGAAAATGAAGTGACCCGGTTTAATATTATCATCATCTGAATTGAAAGGTGCGGGCAAGAATAAACCGAATTCCGCGATAAGGACCGTTGAAATAAACGGAATGGATAATTATGTGAAATAGAGAAACATAAAGCCAGATATTTTTAATTATAACCGCTGATTGAATCCCCGTGAACCGGAACTTATTTACGACCCGAAGTTTAACAAGTCATTAATTTCTTTCTTAGTTTAAACCGCGAATTTTATTTGAAGGGAGTCTTAAAATGGAATATACATTTCTGGGCAGAACGGGACTAAAGGTCAGCCGTATATGTCTCGGCACTATGAACTTCGGACCCTATGCAGGCGAACAGGACAGTTATAAAATAATGAACCGCGCACTCGAACTCGGCATTAATTTTTTTGATACTGCAAATGTATACGGAAATATGTGGGATGCCGGCGGAGTGGGAAACACCGAAATAATCATAGGCAAATGGCTTGTTGAAGATAAATCAAGACGGGATAAAATTGTTCTTGCAACAAAAGTTTACGGCAATATGGGAAGCGCTCCAAATGAATCGAAACTTTCGGCATATCATATAAGAAAAGCCTGCGAAGACAGTTTAAAAAGAATGCAGACAGATCATATAGATCTTTATCAGATGCATCACGTAGACCGTAATACTCCCTGGGAGGAAATTTATCAGGCAATGGAACAGCTTGTCCGCGAGGGAAAAATAATATATGTGGGAAGCAGCAATTTTGCCGCGTGGAATATCGCCGAAGCTTTTTATAAAGCCGAGAAGAGAAATTTTATGGGAATAGTTTCCGAGCAGAGCATTTACAGTCTGCGCAACCGGCATATCGAACTTGAGGTTATTCCGGCGTGTAAGAACTTTGGAGTTGGTTTGATACCATGGAGCCCGCTCGGCGGCGGAATATTATGCGGGGTCCTTCAAAAGGCAAAAGAGGGAAGAAGAATGCGGGAACCTCTCCGGAAATCGGCGGAAAAGCTTTACGGCCAAATTGAAGCGTATGAGAAATTATGCGGCGAGATAAATCTTAAACCGGCCGATGTTGCACTCGCATGGGTTCTGAATAATCCGGTTGTAACTTCTCCGATTGTCGGGCCGCGTACGGTTGAGCAGCTTGACGAAAATGTTAAGGCTCTTGAAATTAAACTGACCAATGATGTATTGAAAAAACTTGATGAGATCTGGCCCGGACCGGGAAACCAGGCGCCTGAAGCTTATGCTTGGTGATTGTAAGCTTTTAGCCATTAGCGTTTAGCATCCAGTATCCAGAATCTAGTATCAAGAATCAAGGAACAAGAATGGATTACAACGAAAACCCGAAAGAATATTATCCGCCCATGCATACGGCGGAACATCTTCTGAACGGAACTATGGATAAAATGTTCGGAAGAGGGCGTTCTTTCAGCGCGCATATAGAGAAGAAAAAATCAAAGTGCGATTATCACTTCGACCGGGATCTAACCTCTGCTGAAATTATATCTATCGAAGAAAAAATTAATTCCCTTATAGATCAGGATCTTCCCGTTAAGGAAGATTTTCTTCCCCGCGACGAAGCGGAAAAAGTATTTAATCTCACGCGTCTGCCCGAGGAAGCGGGCGATACTCTGCGTGTGATACGCATCGGAGATTATGATCAATGCCTTTGCAGCGGTACGCACCTCAATTCAACAAAAGAGATAGGCGGATTTAAAATCATTTCTACAAGTTTTGAGAATGGAGTGCTGAGAATCCGTTTCAAAATTATGGAGCCAAAATGAAATATTTTTTTCTGCTAACATTTTTTATCGCGGCTTCTGTTGTCAACGCTCAGAGACTTTCGGCTGAAGATAGAGCGGAAATTCTAAGAGTGCTTGAGAATCAAAGAATTTGCTGGAATTACGGAGATCTGGCTGGTTATATGGAAGGCTACTGGAAATCCGATTCCACATTGTTTATCGGAAAGTCCGGAATTAAGCATGGATGGGAGGCAACGTTCGAATCCTACAAAAAAGGTTATCCGGATAAAGAATCGATGGGAATTTTAACTTTTAAAGTTATTTCTCTGGAACCGATGAACGATACGACTGTCTTTATGATCGGAAAATGGGATCTGGAGCGGAATGATAAAGTTGGCGGCTATTTTTCTCTGATCTGGAAAAAAATTCATGGAAAATGGGTTGTAACAGCAGATCATTCATCGTAGTTATTATAAGTTTAACAATCATGGAGACAAAATGAAAAAACATTTTTTGGTTTTACTGTTGTTTGTTTTTACTGCTTCATTTGCCCAGAATAAGAATAATTTCAAAAAGTATTATTCGGAAAAAGATGAGCTGGAAATAATCAATGTAATTGACAGACAGGTTAAATCATGGAACGAGGGGAATATTGAAGGATATATGGCCGGATACTGGAATTCCGATTCCCTGCGCATGGTTTCTAAAGCCGGAATTCAATATGGATGGGATTTAACCCTGGATATGTATAAGAGGAATTTTTCCGGGAAAGAAGCAATGGGCGCCCTGCGGCTGAAGGCCATTAAGCTGGATTTCATTAATAAGGATGTGGCGTTTGTAATCGGAAAATGGGAGGTGGATTCGAACAGCGTAGTGGGCGGGCATTTTGTTCAGCTGTGGGAAAAAATAAAAGGGAAATGGGTTATTACAACGGATTACACGTCCTGAGGGGATATCATTAAAATTGCTGATTGATCATAACGGCTATTTGAAATTCCAAATTTCAGAACTATTTTTGCATGTCAAAAAATTCAAGGATTTATTAATGCCGGAAGATCTCTTAGTAAACATCAGATTCAAGAACCGCAAAACGGGCGAATTAAAAGATGGCTACGTGCGGGTTCCCGATATCGAAAAGTATGCAAATGGTCTTAAGAAATATTTTGACATTCATGAATTCCGGATCTGCGAAAAAAGAATTGTAAGCAAAGAGGAGTTCGAGAAGAAAGGAAAGGGCTGATCAAAAAAATATTTTGAAACCGTTTATTAAAATAGCCGCACATTTTCTTCTGCCCGCATACTTTGCGGGCTCTCTCATTCTTTTATCCCACTGTTCCCTGAAAAATGATCATTCCATCGCAGACAGGATCAATTCTTCAAAACAGAATAAAGCCAATCTTCTTCTGCAAAAATTTAACGCGGAAATTTTTGATATTAATTCAAGTAAAATACTTAACCACACGGTTGTTATGGATACGCTGCTTCTGGGAGTATTCAGGAAAAACGGCGATTCGTATTTGCGGGCAGGAATTAAAGCTGACGGGAATAAAAAATATTATGCGGAATTGGAGTGCAGTCCTGAAATTTTGGAATCTTATTACAAAATAAAATCCGGTTCGGTGTTGATCGCTGCCAGAATTAACAGGATTGATAACTGCGACGTGATAGCCGAAGCAGACTCACTTGACGGAGAAACACTTCAATACAGTTTGGGCAAATCGGTCCTTCTCAGCGGAGAATGTCTCGCGATAGCCGAAATCCCATCTATAATAAATGCAGACTGATCTTTTTACACTTGAGGATTTCTCGGCATTTATCAAATCGAACAAAGCCGCTGCTGTATATTTCAGCACACCGGACTGCAATGTATGTAAAGTCTTGAAGCCAAAATTGATCGAATTACTTGCAGTTGAATTTCCAATAATACAATTTGCCTACGTGAATTGTGAAGAGTCAAAGGAGCTTGCCGCCCAGCAGAATGTTTTTTCCGTCCCGACGATTTTATTCTTCTTCGATGGGAAAGAGTATATAAGAAAAGCCCGGTTTGTTAATCTGCAAGAACTTGAAGTAGAATTAAGCCGAATCTATACGATGATGTAAAATAAAAAAGGCGGCTCAATCGAACCGCCTCTTCTAAAGTCTAACTACTAATTACTAAATATTATTTTTTCAATTCCGGAATCCTGCCAGGCGTCCATGGCGCGTTAATCTTATCCAGCTCTGTTTCAAGCGCTTTAATATCCTCATTGAAGATCTTTTTAAGCTGCTCAAGCACAGGCGGAAATTCTTCCATCAGCACGTCGTATGAACGGATTTCATTCTGCGTTAATCCTGACGTTGACCTGAAATGCGTGAAAGCCATTTCGCTGACTCTGTCGTTCAGAGTAACGTGTGCCGGAGGATTCTCTTCCGCGCTCGGTCTTGTTGAAGGTCTGTTGAATTTTAATTGAAGATCTTCAAGTTTGTCCGAGATCGCATCCGCTTTTTTCATCATTTCAAGAGATGAATTCGTACTGTTTGCAATTGACTGCTTCAGGTTTTCAACCCTCGTGATCATATCATTGAGGAAACGCTGCGATGCCTGAACCGTCTGCGCGAGGTTTGCGGCTTTTTTCTGGAATGCCACTAACTCGCCTCTGTCTTTTGCCGGCAGAGTTGTGTTTCTCAGAACTTCGCATTCGAATGAAGTAGGAGGAATTAATTCTTTAACTCCCTCTCTGGAAACCATTGTTAGAGATACATTATAAGTTCCCGGCATTACAAGTGTGCCTGCGCCGCCGAATCTTCCGCCGCGCCCGCCGCTCTGAACCGGTGTGAACTTATTCCCAGTTAAGGATACCGGTGTGAATGCCTGATAGCGTAAATCCCAATTCTCTCTTTGTATTCCTTTACTTGCCGACTTGGTAATTTTACGGACTATATTTCCCGATTCATCGGTGATAGTAAAAATTAAATACGGAGCCGTTTCATTCTGCTCTGCGTTCAATTCTGCGTCTGACGGCTGGGGAATCGGTTTTCCATCCTTGAAGAGAGCTTTTTCTTTTTCTTTTCTAATGCTCTTTAATGATTTGGGAACATCCTTAATATAGTATGTAAATGTTGCACCGAAATCAGGGTTGGGTGCTCTGTAACGTGTAGATCCCGATTCAGCCTCTCCGCCAGTGGATATATACATCAATGCTTTTTTGATAGGGAACATGTGAGACTCTTTTTCAAAAACATCTTTCGACGCTGTGCGCAGAGGAGAATAATTATCCAGTATATAGAAACCTCTGCCGAACGTGGCAATCACAATGTCGCTCTCCCTTTTCTGTAGGGCAATATCCCGCACGGCAATTGACGGTAAACCCGATTTAAGCGCGAACCATTTTTCGCCGCCGTCAATAGTAAAGTAGAAACTGAATTCCGTGCAGACAAATAATAAATTCGGATTTTCAAAGTCCTGCTCAACACAATGAATTGTTTCATTAGCAGGCAGATTTCCCGCTATGGATTTCCAGGTCTTGCCTTTATCCGTGCTTTTCAAAAGATATGGCTTGAAATCATCTCTCAATATATTATCGAAGCTCGCGAACACTATATTCTCATCGAACTTTGAAGCACAGATATCGCTCACGTATGTATTTGCCGGCACGCCCGGAAATTCCGAAACCTTTCTCCACGTCTTCGCATCTTCTGAAATCTGAATTAAACCGTCATCGGTTCCGGCATAGAGAAGATTTTCTTTTACCGGGGATTCGGTTAAGGAAACAATTTCTCCGTAGAGCGATGTGGATTTATCTTTGGCCACAGCATCAACGCTCCAGTATTTTCCCATTACGGGCCATGTGTTCCTATCCAGCTGCGCGGTTAGATCATCGCTGATCACATCCCAGCTGTCGCCGCGGTCGTCACTTCTGAATACTTTATTTGCGGCAGTATATAATCTTGTATTTTTGTGCGGACTTATGAACAAAGGTGTATTCCAATTCCATTTGTATGTGAGTTCTCCTTTGCGGGGTTCCGGCCTGATTGAAATCGATTCACCGCTTGCCTTATCGTAGCGGACCATTCCTCCGTACTGTGATTCAGCGTAAACAATGTTCGGATTTTCAGGATCGATTGCCGCCCAGAAACCGTCTCCGCCGTTCGTAACAAACCAATCGCTGTTGTAAACTCCGCTTCTTGTGGAACCCGATGGACCGCCGAGACTGTTATTATCCTGCGTTCCGCCGTATACATAATAGAATGGAAAAGAGTTATCGACAGCTACACGGTAGAATTGTGTAATAGGTAGATTTTCTTTGAAGTCATATGTCTTTCCGCCGTCGAACGATTCATAAATTCCTCCATCACCGCCGATCAGAAAATGTTCGGTATCGGAGGGATCTATCCACATGGCATGATCATCCACGTGACGGGAATTATTTCCAAGAGCGTTCCATGTTTTTCCCGCATCCGTAGTTACCTGAGAGACTGTCTCAACGGAATATACCTTATCAACATTTTTAGGATCGCAGAAGATTTCGTTATAGTATTGGCCGGATTCATTATGGCTGCTCATTTTTTCCCATGTCGCGCCGCGGTTGGTTGAGCGGAAGAACCCTCCCATGTTTTCAGCAGCTTCCATTATAAGATAAATTACATCGGGATTGACCGGTGAAATATCTATTCCCATGCCGCCTATATCAACCTTCGGCAGACCGTCCATAATTTTATCCCATGTCTCTCCGCCGTCATATGATTTGTAAACCGCAGATTCAGGCCCGCCGCCGATTTTTGTATGTACATGTCTTCTTCTTTGTTCGGAAGTCGCGTACATAACATTCGGATCGCGGGGATCGTATATGATATTATTAACTCCGGTATTTTCCGAAATGTTCAATGTTTTTTTCCAGCTTTTACCGCCGTCAATGGATTTATAAAGTCCTCTTTCTCCTCCCGGTCCCCAGACAGAACCTTCAGCGGCAACGAATACGATATTTGAGTTGCGCGGATCGATGACTATTTTACCTATTTGACGGGAATCCTTTAGTCCCATGTTCTTAAAACTTTTTCCGCCGTCTATAGATTTGTAAACTCCGTTACCGTAACCAAGCGCTCTCTGATGATTGTTCTCGCCCGTTCCTATCCATATACAATTTGTATTGTTGGGATCCATGGTCACGCAGCCGATCGCATAAACTCCGTTATTATCAAAAATAGGTTCCCATGTAGTGCCTGCGTTTACTGTTTTCCAGACGTGTCCGCTGGATACGGCAACATAGTATTCGCTGTGGTTTTGAGGATTAACCGCGAAATCGGAAATTCGTCCGCTCATAACAGCGGGTCCGATACTTCGCCATTTTAATCCCGCGAATGTTCCGGCATCGAATAATTCTTTTTTAGCTTTAGTTGTGTCGTTATCGGTGTTTTTTTTCTGTGCGTTAATCTGAACCGCCGATATGATCAGCAGGATAATTAGAAAGACGGAAAGTTTTTTCATTGTTCCCTCGTTTTTAGAATTAGTAAGAAAATAATATTAGTAGACAAGCAAAAGATGAAAGGTTTTGATCTGTTTTTTTGATAATTTTCTTCACATGTCATTCTGCATTTTGAACTATGATTAAACCTATAAAAAAAACCGGTATTTTTCTAATAATAATTATTGCTTTGCCCATTCTATTTTTTTCTTTCCGGGAAGTTTTTACGCTTAATCAGGACGAAAAAGTAATCTCAGAGATATATAAAAATCAGCTGGAATCGATTCTTTTTTCAGTAAATCAATATTCGGAAGATATAGCAAGAAGCTGGAGCACTAAAATCCAGGTTGCAGTTGATGGAACCGGTATAGACAACGCCAGGCTGGAAAATGAACTTAAAATAATACTTGATGGCAATCCGGCGCTGCAATTCATTTTTATTTCAGATGAACGGAAAGGAGAGACCTTCTGCGGCAAAGAGGGTTCTTCCAGGGAGTTAAATAAAAACATCGGCGGACTTCTTAAGAGCAATCAACAAACCGTAATACGGCTGAAACGTTACAAATCCAGCAACTTTATTAAAATTGAACCTATTAAAAACGAGTCAGAAGGCAAAGTCCAGATATTAATTTTTCTCCTTAGTGACGACCGGGTATGCGGCATTGGCGTTGATAAAGAAGTTTTTATTTCTCAGAATCTTTCATCAAAAATTCAGAGCGCGGCCAGAAATGAATTTTCTCTTATAGTTGCGGATTCAACAACAGGGAGATCGGTTTACGAAGTTGATTTTTCCAGCAGGCAGAAGGTCCGGCAGACAAAAAATCTATGGCTAATCCCCGATTACACACTTGGCATTGCTCTAAAAGGCAAGACGGTTGAGGATCTTGCGAAAGAGAGGACTTATAACAACCTGATGCTGGTAGTAAGCCTGTCGTTTTTGATGCTGATCGTTGCCTGGTTCGGTTTTAAAAATATACGGCGTGAAGTTGAACTGGCTCAGTTAAAAAGCGATTTTGTCTCGAATGTATCGCATGAGCTGCGTACGCCGCTGGCTCTGATTAATATGTTTGCTGAAACTCTTGCAATGGGACGTGTTAAGTCGGAAGAAAAAAAGAATGAGTATTATGGCATAATTCACGGAGAAACAGAACGGCTGAGTAAAATTGTGAACAAAATTTTAAGCTTCTCCAAGTTAGAAGCGGAAAAATGGAAATTCAATTTTGCCAAAACAGATTTGAATTCACTTGCCGAAAAAATTTATAACAGTTATAAAATCCATATTCAGCAAAACGGATTTGAATTTATATTCAAACCTTTTGACGGGCCTCTGGAAGCTGATATCGACACCGGAGCGGTTTCCGAATCTGTGATTAATCTGATTGACAATGCCGTGAAATACAGTGTTGAAAAAAAACGGGTTGTTCTGGTGACGGGCAGAACGGACGGGAAGGTTTTTATTGAAATTGAGGATTCCGGTGCCGGAATTCCGGAGAATGAACAAAAGAAAATATTTGAAAAATTTTACCGTTCGGGAAATGGAAATGTGCACAACACAAAAGGAACCGGTTTGGGACTTGCGCTGGTTAAACATATTGTTGACGGCCATAAAGGCGAGATTAATCTGAACAGCAATTTAGGAGAGGGCAGCACCTTCCGGCTGATTTTTCCGGTTAATCAAATCAAATAAGGAGTAGATATGCCGAGAATTCTTATCGTTGAAGATGAGCCGAATATGCGGGTAGGACTTACAGATAATCTTGAGTTCGAAGGATATGAAGTTGATTTTGCTGATAACGGCGAAGACGGACTGAAAAAAATTCTTGAAAATAAATATAATCTTATATTGCTCGATGTTATGCTTCCGAAACTTTCCGGATTTGATGTATGCAGAAAAGCCCGCGAGAATAAAAATAACACACCGATTATTTTATTGACCGCAAAGGGAGAAGAGATAGATAAGATAGTCGGCCTTGAACTTGGCGCGGATGATTATGTAACAAAACCTTTCAGCCTGCGGGAACTTCTGGCGCGCATAAAAGCGGTTCTGAGGCGTGCTGATAATCCGGAAATAAAAAATAGCGCTGCGAAAATCGGAAAACTGGAATTTGATTTTGAAAGCTACAACGCCTTCGAAGAGGGCGCGCCGGTTCAATTATCCCACAAAGAATTTGAACTGATTAAATATTTATATGAACATCATAACCGGACCGTTAGCCGCGACAACCTTCTTAAAAATGTCTGGGGGGATGTTTACATAACATCCCGCACAATTGATAATTTTATCGTAAAGCTTCGCCAAAAAGTAGAATACGATGTAAATAATCCTAAAGTTATTATAACCGTTCACGGAATCGGATATAAGCTTATTGTGCCACAATAGATTATGCCCTAAGTATGTTGTTTCCGTTTACTTTAAGATGACGTTACAATTCGTGACAATTACTGATGCAACTTTGACAACTCTTATTCGAGTCATTTCGACTAATCATATGGAAACAAAAAACACTAACACCATAGGAGGTTGAAATGAGACTTACAACAAACACATTCGTCACAAAAGCAGCATTGGTTTTAATGCTGGCAATGCTTTTTGTATCTGCGGCTCCTGCGCAAAACACAAAAACAAAAACGCCGGTTCTCAATAAGTATGCGGTTGCGAATATCACTCTCGGTATCAAATCAGAATCCGAAGGCATCAGAAAGGCTTCAATCGATTTGGCCGGAAAATGCAAAGTAGATCAGGCAGTTGATGCTTTGATTGAACAATTAGATGAGGAGAATGCGCCGGAATTGCGCGTTCTGATTGCCCAAGCCCTCTACAATATCGGCAATGAAAAAGGGCTTTATACTCTGAAGGCATATGTCTCCTCAGAAAAAGACCCTGAAGTCAAAAGAATGTACAATTTGATGGCACAGGAATACGCCGCCGGAAAAGGAAATGTTGAATCCGCTAAAAAATAATTGAAGTGTGACAATTTATTACAAACGGTTATTGATGTATTGCAAATATTATTGAATCAATAATTACATTGGACATAAAAAATAAAGTGATTTTTATGAGATCTTACTCAATACTGTTTATTCTGATATATGTTCTTCTGAACAACAATTCTGCTAATGCCCAGCGCTGGGAAAGAATTGTGAATCTGAAAGGAGTGTGGAAGTTTTCAATCGGTGATGATGAAAACTGGTCTAAACCCAAACTGGATGATAGAGACTGGGAAACCGTCAAAGCTCCGTCCGCTTGGGAAGAGGAAGGATTTCACGGCTACAACGGATACGCTTGGTATAGAAAACATTTCTTATTACGTGAAGATCTTAAAGGAAAAAATTTGATCCTGTGTCTCGGAAGGATTGATGATGTTGATCAGGTCTTTATAAATGGGAATTTGATCGGTGCTTCGGGAACATTTCCTCCAAGATATAAAACAGCTTATAATGTTTGGAGGGAATATCCGGTGCCGGATAGATTCTTAAATTCATCCGGGGAAAATATTGTTGCCGTCAGGATTTATGATGCGGAACTGAGCGGAGGATTAATAGAGGGAGATCTCGGTTTATTTGAACAGGTTGACGCGATGCATCTCGACATGAACCTGGCAGGTCAGTGGAAGTTCGCTTTGGGCGATGATCCGAATTTCAAAAATCAAAAATTCGCTGACAGCAGTTGGAATAAATTATTTGTACCGGGAAGCTGGGATTCTCAGGGCTATAGTGACTATGACGGGTTTGCGTGGTACCGTTTTACTTTTACACTGCCCGGGGATTTAGCTGATAAAAAATTAGTTCTTGTTTTGGGCAAGATAGATGATATTGACGAAGCATATCTTAACGGTAAACTGATCGGTTCAACGGGTATTATGGATGGTGATCCTATAGACTATGATAAAAAGGGAGAATATCAGCTTTCACGGGGATATTATATTCCTTCCGGACTCATGCAGCCGGACAAAGATAATGTTATTGCGGTGCGGGTTTACGACGGGTTCAGAATAGGGGGAATTTATCAGGGGCCTGTCGGCTTGATTGAACAGAGTAAATACACAAAATTCTGGCGCAATTATAAACCACCCAGAATGAAAAAAAGTTTTTGGGATCTGTTCTTTGAGTAAATATTTTTCAGCCTGTTATAAAAAGAGCGATCAATCTGACCGCTCTTTTTTGTGAAGATATATTTAGTCTTATGCCGTTTTTTATCTTTTTTCGCTCGCCGGTACTTTAGGCGCGTTGAATTTATTTGTTTCAAGCTCTTTCAATACTTCCTGAATTGCTCTGTCAAGCTGCGGGTCAATTCCTTTAGCTAATTGAGCGGGATCATCAAGAACTTCAATGTCGGGATCAACACCGTAGCCTTCCCTGAACCATTTTCCATCGGGATCAATCATACGAAAAGTAGGTACCGAAACATTACCGCCGTCAATTAAACCGGGTGCTCCGCTTATTCCAATCAACCCTCCCCAGGTTCTTTCACCGATTAATTTTCCCAGTCCGGCTTTACGGAAATAATCAGGGAATGCATCACCTCCGGAACCGCTCCATCCGTTTATCAGCATTGCTTTAGGACCGAAGTGGGCATGCGGAGGCCACTGCCACATTTCACCGTCGCGCGTTGACCAGAATGCCAGCGGTTTTCTGTCCAGCAATTCAATAAATCTATCCGGTATCTGCCCGCCGTTATTGAAGCGTTCATCGATTATCAGTCCTTCTTTTGTAATCTGAGCGGCGAATTGACGAACCAGTTCGGTCTGTCCGTCCCTTCCAGTGCTTGGAACATAGATGTATCCGATTTTTCCGTTACTCGCTTTTTCAACATGCTTCCTGTTGCTTTCAATCCATGCTAAATTTCTCAGCCGTGTCTCATCTTCGAGCGCCTGCACATAAATATTATGAGAACCATCGAGCGTAGGCTTATCATTAACAGTCAGTTCAATTGTTTTACCGGATAATCCCTGAAAGAAAATCCACGGGGCCTCGTTAACATTCAGAGAAACACCGTTAACCCGTAAAATGTAATCGCCCTCTTTTACCTTTACTCCCGGTAATGAAAGAGGAGATACAACTTCTGTATCCCAGGGAGCTCCTTTAACAATTTGTTTTATTTTATATGCCCCGTTATGAACCTCCCAATCGATTCCGAGATAACCGACATTTATCGTCTTAGCTTCATCAGTATCCCCGCCACTTCTGTAGGTATGAGAAGCATTCAGTTCTGAAATCAATTCTCCGATTAAATAATTAAGATCCCACCTGGTAACGCAGTCATCAACAAGTTTTCCATATTGCTGGCCGAGTTTATCCCAATCAACACCGTGCATATTTTCATCATAAAAGTAGTCTCTAAACAAACGCCAGGAATCCGTATAAATCTGCTTCCATTCCGTTTTCGGGTCAACAACCATTTCAAGATCCGACGTAGGCATTAATTTATCCATCTTCTGATTTTCCGCTACATCAACAATGGCAAACTGACCGGTTTTGGCCGCCAGCATCTTTTTTCCGTCGGCGCTGATGGAAAAGCCATTTGCATCCTCAACAATTGTCTTTTCTTCGCGTTTGTCGAAATCGAAATATTTTACTGTGCTCTTTTTATCCGCGGAGCCTGAATTGGGGCTTCGAAGATAAACCACCTTTCCTGAAACCGCCTGAACAGAACCCATGTTGCCCGCTGCAACCGGAAGAATTACAACTCTGTTCTCAAAGTCTTCAAGAGTAATTTTCACATCTTTATTTTTTTCTTTCTCCTTTGTTCCGTCTTTCTTTTCCTCCTTGGATTTTTCCTTTGTCATTTCCTTATCATCTTTATTGATTTCTTCCTTCTTAACTGATAAAGTGTCCACCTTAGGTGAAAGCGGATCAGGAGTTTCGCTGCTTAAAGTTGCGACGGCAAGATTCGTTGTATTCGGGTAAATCCAGCTATTATCTATGTCGCTGTAGACCGGATTTAGGGTTCTGTTGGTTGTGAAGTATAAGTATTTCCCGTCAGGGTCAAAAGCAGGATTAGTATCGGCATAATAACCCGTTGTAACCTGATGGGTTTTTCCTTCTTTAGAATCGAAAAGGAATATGGCGCTGCTCTGGTTTTTCAAATCGCGCGAATATGCCATCCACCGGCTGTCCGATGACCAGCTTACATTAAAATTCTGGCTTGGACCGTGCATAAAATAAAGAGCTTTATCAACGTTAATCATTTTGTCCTTGTCCAGATCGTAAACATAAATAGTCATTGCTTTGTCAATAAAGGCAAGCATCTTGCTGTTTGGAGACCAGAACAAATTGTACCTGAATCCTTTGCCTAATGAAGTAAGCTTTTTTTCATTGTCCGGTTTCTCAAAATATTTAAGTGTTAATTCATACTCTCCGGATTTATCACTCCAATAAGCCACGCTTTTTCCGTCGGGAGACCACGCCGGATACCGTTCGGCAATTCCGCTCGTTTTAGTCAGGTTGATACTTGGTCCATTCTGCGCCGGTACGTCGAACAGCTCTCCGCGCGCCTCAAATATTGCCCGTTTACCATCGGGAGAGATGGATGCGTTGGCAATAAGTTTGGAGACGTTTTCGACTTTTGGCATTAAAGCAATTTTATCTGTAATAAGATTTACTTTTACTTCAGTTGTTTTTTCGGAGGCAAGGTTGAACAGGAATAGCTTTCCTCCCGCTTCAAATACAATTTCCTCCGGGCCCATAGATGGAAAGTGAACGTCAAAATCGGTGAACTTTGTTAGCTGTTTTAATTCTTTATTTGAAATGTTATACGACCAGATGTTATACCGTTTTTCAGCACCGCGGTCGCTTATCCAATAAATTTTATTTTGTCCCCACATCGGGAATTCATTGCCGTAATCATTATTAAGCATTCGATCCGCGGTTTTCTTTTCTAAATCATAAATCCATACATCGGAGTTCATCCCGCCGCGGTAACGCTTCCATGTTCTGAATGCTGTTGTGCGGGGAGTAAAAACTATTTTACTGCCGTCTGCCGAGAAACTTCCCGCTTCGGCATAGGCTAGAGGCAATTGAACCGGAAGTCCGCCGTTAGTCGATACTTTGAACAATTGGCTGAAGCGCTGTTTGCCGCTGAACTGAGATGATGCAAAGAGTAAATCTTTCCCGTTTGGATACCAATCCACCAGACGCTCGGTCATTCCGTGATTTGTTACACGCTTTGGTATTCCTCCCTGAGAGCTTATAACATAAATATCTGTATTGCCGTTGTAGTTGGCATCATAGGCAATTTGATTTCCGTCGGGAGAAAACCGGGGGAATGATTCCTGTCCTGCGGGTGAGCTAAGTTTAAAAGCGGTTCCGCCCTGTTTTTGAACGAGCCAGAGATCGCCACCGTAATTAAAAACTATTTGTGTTTGCGATACATCGGGATACTGAATCATTTTCGCGTCGACTTGCGCGAGAAGATTAAACGATGTAAAAGTTAAAAATAATATTGAAGCCAGCGCTAATGTCTTTTTCATAAGCCCTCTTGTTAATTTATTAAAAGTGGTGTTTTATTAGACGTTGAATGTTAAAAATCGTCCTTTCACTGGATTTAGTAATTCTAATTCAAAAACGGAGACAGCGGCGTCCATCTAAGTCCGCCGCCCCGGTCTGTTGGACCAAGCCTCCAATCCAATTTAGCTATTATAATCATCAATCTGAAATTCAGTATTTCTGTTAAATAATGTTAAAGGAGTGTTTTAGAATTGAGAATTCTTTAATTTCAAAGCGCTTTTATTAATTATTCATCAATATCTATTATAAATAATCAGCGGACCGAAATGAAATTCAAATGGTATTCAGCATATGCAATAATCTTTGTCTTTTTATATTCCTCTTCTAGCCTATATCCTCAAAATAAAATTGACGATAAGACCAGTCTAAATTATTTGAGAAACAATTTAAAAGTATTGGCTTCCGATGAATATGAGGGACGAGAAACAGCAACTCGCGGAGAAAAACTCGCCTCCCTTTTTATATCCTCGGAACTTGGGAAATATGATGTAAAACCATTTGGTGATAACGGGACGTATTTTCAGAATTTTGATTTGCTTTCATCCGGTTATTCGGAAGATGCCAAGATCGCTCTTTTGGATAAATCAAATTCTTTAATTGGCGAATTCCTTCTTGGAGATGACTTTATCAGGTCCGGAAGAGGATTTGCGGATATTTCATTTGCATCGCAAACTACCGGGATTGTCTTCGCCGGTTACGGAATGACCCAGAAGGAAAATAATCACGATGATTACGCAAACATAGATGTAAACGGCAAAACAGTTTTGATTCTGAGCGGGGAACCATACAGGGATAAAAATAATCCTGCCGCACAGGTTCCATTCTTAGCCTCAAGTACAGATTCGAAAATTAAACTGGCAAAAGAAAATGGGGCAATTGGAGTTTTAATTATCGTCGATGAACGCCTTAAATCTTTTTGGAGCCGTATAAAAGAATTCGGCACTCAGCCGTCTATTGGCTTCGTACCAAAAGAGCCGCAGGAGGCGATTAAAAATATACCCGTTTTTACTGTGGGCGAAAAGTTTGTTGAACAAATATTAGCCGGCGAAAAGTATTCGTATGAAAAATTAAATGAAATGCTGAAAGCAAAGGAATCTCCCGCCGCATTCCAATTAAATAAAAAACTAAAGTTTGATATCAGACCGTTTCTGAATACTGTACAGGCCCGAAACGTTGTGGGTCTGATCGAGGGGACGGATCCGAAACTCAAAGATGAATTTGTAGTTTTAAGCGCTCATTATGATCACATAGGGACAAGAAGGGGAATTGTCAATAATGGAGCGGATGATGACGGGTCCGGCACTGTTGCTGTTCTTGAGGCTGCCCGCCGCCTATCCTCAGAAAACAATAATAAACGATCTATTATATTTCTTTTCAACACAGGTGAAGAGAAAGGACTCCTCGGATCCGGATATGCGACAGACAATTGGACTTTCATGGAAAATGTAGTGGCAAATATAAATCTGGATATGGTTGGACGCGAAAGCGCTGATTCACTTCATTGTATCGGATCGGGGAAATTAAGCACCGAATTCGCTAACCTGATACAGGAAGCAAATTCCGGCGGCGTGGATTTTGTATTGAATTACAAATATGACGATCCAAAAGATCCGAACCGTTTTTACTACAGAAGCGATCACTACAATTTTGCCAGAAAAGGAATACCGATAGTATTCTTCTTTGATGACATGACAGTTGACTATCACAAATCAACCGACGACGTTGAGAAAATCAATTTTGAAAAAATTTTGAAAGTTGTAAAACTAACCTCAGATATCACGTTGGGTGTCGCAAATCTTGATCACAAACTCATCGTGGATAAAAAAAATGAGGATGTGCTCCCGCGCCAGCGCCGCGATTGACAAATTTTTTAAATCAGCAGGGCGGGATTGCCTCGCCTCTGCTTCGCTGAACCTACCCCCGAATTTTTCTGAAGTTAATCTGGTCATTGATTCCGTTTTTGATTATATATTAAAAAATAATAATTAAGAATGGTCGCGATATGCATAATATAATAGTTGACAAGATAATTGATAAAAAACTGAGAGAAGATATAAGGGAACTCGGCAATCTGCTCGGCCGGGTAATTGTTGAACAGGAGGGGAAAAAAGTATTCGATTCCGTTGAACATTTGCGCTATTTAACAAAAAAAATACGTCACGAATATTCCGATGAGACAAGAGCAGAAATTATTAAAGTTATACAAAAACTTGATGTCGAGACGGCGTACAAAGTTGTAAAAGCTTTTTATATATACTTTCTGCTTGTAAACTCGGTCGATGAAGTACATCAAATAAAAAAAAGAAGAAGAAAATTCTCGAAAGGTATTGCCGAAGAAGGTTCGTTGAGATCAGTATTTATCAAACTCCGCAAAGAGAAAGTCCCTCCCGAAATCATTGAAAAGACATTGGCTTCACTTGAAATACTGCCGGTTTTTACGGCGCATCCAACAGAGGCAGTAAGACAAACTATATTAAGAAAATTATTAAAAATAAATCAAATGCTTCTATCCAACCTGATGGAGGATAGAAGCCTTTCTGAAAATCTTATTATCAAAAACAGAATCAGCTCCGAAATAACATTATTATGGCAGACAAAATCTGTCCGCTCACATAAAGTAACAATTCAGGATGAAGTACAGCGGGGAATGTTTTTTTTCAAAGAAACTATTTATGATATAATTTCTGAATTTTATTCTGAGCTTGAAACTGCTTCAAAAGAAATTCCGGGTGACAATAAACTATTTCCTGCTGTTATTAAATTCGGAAGCTGGATAGGGGGCGACAGAGACGGACATCCTTTTGTTACTAAGGAAGTTTCGCAGCAGACAATGCTCGGCAGCAGGAATCAGATTATCAATCTTTATCTGAAAGATCTTGATTTGCTCTATGCGATTCTGAGCCCTTCCACGGATTTAGTTAACATAAGCCCCCAATTAGCAGATTCGATAAGGAAAGATTCTCTGAAATATAAAGGTGTTATTGAGTCGTTTAAATTCCGCGATTCATCCGAAGCCTACAGGACGAAACTTATTTATTGCTCGCTCAAGCTTCAAAAAACATTAGAAGGAAAAGGCGGGTATAAATCACCCGCTCAATTTCTTAATGATATTGTATTGATCTGCGAAAGTCTGAAGATGAATAAGAGTATTTCGGTTGCGGAGGAAATTCTGGAACCCTTTATCTATAAAATTAAGACTTTCGGTTTTCATCTTATAACTTTGGACATCAGGCAGAATGCCTCTTTAATTCGCGACGCGATCAATGAAATATTTCTCAGAACGGGTATCGAGAAAAAATATTCTCAGCTTTCCGAAGAGGACAAAATTGCATTGCTCACGAGCGAGATAAAAAACCGCAGACCGCTTCTTGGTATGAATCTCACGTTGTCCGGAAAAACAAGGCAAATTGTCAGTGAGTTTGAGTTGATTAAATGGGCCCGAGAGAAAGTTTCGGCTGAATCCTGCAGAGATTATATCATCAGCAATTGTTCAGGAGCCAGCGATGTTCTATCGGCGATGCTTCTGGCAAAAGAAACAGGCTCTATACCGCAATCGCTTACCGGCCGGTCTAAATCCCTTATCAACATAATTCCCCTCTTCGAAACAATTTATGATCTGAGAAACTGCAGAAGCACAATGGCTATACTATTTAATAACAAATCCTACCGCGCTCACATAAATGCCAGGGACAATAAACAGATTGTAATGCTGGGTTATTCAGACAGCAACAAGGATGGCGGGATAGTCTGTTCGAACTATGAATTATACAAAGCCCAGATTAATCTAAAGGCGATATGCGATAATAATAGTGTGAAACTTATTCTTTTCCACGGCAGGGGCGGCAGCATTTCAAGGGGAGGGGGACCGGTATATCATTCCATCCTTGCCCAGCCGGCAGGAACTATCGAAGGAAAAATAAAAATTACCGAGCAGGGGGAAATGATCTCTTCCAAGTATTTAAATCCCGATGTGGCCAGAAGGAGTCTTGAATTTATCTCCTCTTCGGTTCTGCTGTCAACAGTAAATTCATTTTTAAGAAAGGGTGATGTAAACCAGAACAAGTATAAAACTCTTTTCGAACAGATATCGAATTACTCCTATATTTATTACCGAGAACTGGTTGAATCAGAAGAGTTCTTAAATTATTTCCGCACGTCCACACCTATAGATATAATTGAAAAGATCGAAATCGGTTCGAGACCCCCTTCAAGAAAAAAAACAAATGAGATCAGTTCTCTAAGAGCCATTCCCTGGGTATTCTCTTGGACGCAAAACCGCCAGACAATTTCGGGATGGTACGGATTCGGCTATGCAGTTAACAGATGTGTTCAAGAGGGATTAACCACCTGGAGCGAACTTTCCAAGATTAACGGCAATTGGAAGTTCTTTGAGACACTTCTGCAAAATATCGAGATGGTCCTGGTGAAGACGGACATGCTGATAGGCAGAGAATATGCCAGGCTGAGCGGAAATAAGGGAAAGAAAATATTCGGCAGGATTGAAAAAGAATATTCGAATTCAATAGAAGCACTTCTGAAAATTACAGGTGAAAAAAATCTGCTCGATAAAAATAAATCTCTCCAAATCTCTCTCAGTCTGCGCAACCCGTATATGGACCCTATAAGTTTTATTCAAATACATTTTCTTAAAAAACGCCGGTCTTCCGGTTCAAAAGCTGCAGATGAAAAACTTCTATGGCTGCTGCGTGCAACCGTTAACGGAATCGCCTCGGGATTGAGGAATACCGGATAAAAATCCTTCTACATAGATTCATGAATGCGCAACACAATAATTTCAAATTTTTCTCTTGATTGCCCGCCTGCTAAATCGTATATTTGCGATGAACGATAAAGGAGCCCTTCGTGGCGAAAACCAAACTTGAAGAATTCTCTGCCGAAGAGATTGAACTTGCCGATATTTCCAAAGCACTGTCTCATCCCGCGCGGATAAAGATACTGAAGATTCTTGCCGAGAAAAACGTATGCATTTGCGGCGATATAGTTGAAATATTGCCCTTGGCTCAGGCAACTGTCTCACAGCATCTGAAAGAACTTAAACGCGTCGGCCTTATTACCGGCGAAATCGAAGGACCTAAGGTCTGCTACTGTCTTAATTCATCAAAAATGGAAAAAGCAAAAAATTCATTAATAAAATTATTTAAAAATGTTTGCTGTTAAAGCGTGGAGGTAATATGAATTCCCGGGAAGAAACAAAAGAAATAGTGAAAGAAAAATACGGACAGATTGCAAAAAAATCCGGCTCCTGCTGCGGCACGGATAATAAGATTATCGGATATACTGTAATGCAGGATAAGTATGACCATCTTAATGGTTATGTGAAGGATGCCGATCTCGGTCTGGGCTGCGGACTGCCGACGGAATATGCCGGTATAAAAGCGGGAGATACTGTTGTGGATCTTGGCTCGGGGGCCGGTAACGATGTGTTTATTGCGCGCTCAATAGCCGGGGAAAACGGAAAAGTTATCGGTATCGATTTTACGGAAGAGATGATAGAAAAAGCGGTGGAGAACAATAAAAAACTTGGCTACAGTAACGTAGAATTTAAGTTCGGAGATATTGAAGAAATACCGTTGGAAAAAGGGCAGGCCGATGTAGTTGTCAGCAACTGTGTACTAAATCTTGTACCGGATAAAGAAAAAGCTTTTGCTGAAATTTACCGCATCCTCAAAGATGACGGACATTTTTGTGTTTCAGATATAGTGATTAAAGGAACAATGACAGAGGAATTAAAGAAATCGGCCGTGATGTATGCGGGCTGTGTGTCTGGAGCTGTTCAGGAAGAGGAATATCTTCAGATAATCAAAGATACCGGCTTTAAGAATGTTGAGATTAAAAAATCGAAGAAAATTGAATTGCCGGTAGAATTATTGAAAGAATACCTGACGGAGGATGGATTAAAGGATTATTACGAAAATCTTAAAGGGATTGTTAGTATTACGGTTGTTGGATATAAATAATATTAGAGTAGGGTCGAGGTAACCCTGCTTACCGCAGGCAAGCTCGACCCTACACAATCTATTTTAATTCATTATTAAATGTTCAATAAAAAATTCCATCATCCTGTCCCGATTAACTGCAGTATGCCCTTTATCAGGCCCGACCTGAACTTCAAAACTCTTTCCTTCTCTCTGCAGGGCATCGATGAGCTGAAGTGAATTTGCCGGATGAACATTATTGTCGGAAGTCCCGTAGTAAATCATTAAATGACCTTTAAGGTTTTTAGCATAGGTCATTGCGTTGCCTCTGTCATATCCGGCGCTATTTTCATCTGCAAGACCCTGATGGCGTTCCGTGTAAATGTTGTCGTAGTTTCTAAAATCCATTACGCCCGAATTTGCAACGGCGGCATGGAAAAGGTCTGGGAAACGAAGAAGACACATTGCGGAGGCCGTGCCGCCGTACGAAGTGCCAAAAATCCCGACTCTCTCTTTATTAATGTAGGGACGGGTTCCCAGATATTTTACCCCCTCCGCCTGATCGTCCATTTCAACTATTCCAAGATTGCCATAATAAGGATCCATGAATTTTTTACCCCGTCCTGCCGCGCTGCGTGAATCGAATGAGGCAATTACAAATCCGAATTCCGCCAACGGATTCGGCGCGGAAAAAATCTCTCTTGCCCCGTTTGTTTCCGGACCGCCGTAGACGGATACTAATAGAGGATATTTTTCGGACGGATCAAAGTTTGATGGGAATGATAACATTCCGTGAAGATCTGTGACTCCATCGGCGGCTTTAAAGGTAAACAGTTCCGTCTTGGTTAATCCGAGTTCTTTAAATCTTGTCTCATCGCTTGTGAAGAGATTTGTAATTTCCTTTCCCTTTATATCCCTTAAGTTTACAAACGGAGGAATGTCGTGAGTTTGAGAAATATCAACAATGTACTTGTAATCGGGTGAAATGTTTACGCTATGATTAAAAGCGGGATTGGTGATTTTTACATCGCCTTTACCGTCGAATCCAACCTTATGCAGCTGCAGCTTCATATGATTATCTCCGCTGCGGGCCATGTAATAAAGAGTATTATTCTCTTCGTCAATTTTAACAATTCCTGCAACTTCAAAATTATGTTTTGTGATAGTGGATAATAATTTTCCGCTTAAATCATAGAGATAATAATTTAAGTATCCTGTTCTTTCCGAAGTCCAGATAAACCTGTTGCCGTCTGAAAGGAATTCCATGTCCGGAGTATTCTTGGTATAGCTTGGAAGCCACTCCTCGCGGACAACTAATTTGGATTTTCCGGTTTCCGGATCAGCCGCCATATATTCCATGATATTTTGTTTTCTGTTTGTCCTGTGGTAGAGAAGCGCTTTACCATCTTTAGACCATTCAATTCCGTAAATGTAATGACCGGTCACGTTGTTCGAAAACGGTTGCCCGTCCCTTACATCAATCTGAGTCGTCTTTTTGGAGTCAAGATCATAAACAAAAATATCTACAACAGGATTGTTGCCCCCGACTTTAACATAAGGTTCGACATCTACAGAGTCCTGCAGTTTGAGCTGATTAAACTGCAGATAATAATCTTTCACTTTACTTTCGTCAAATTTGTAGAAGGCGATTTTTTTATTATCAGGCGACCACCACATAGCGGTAGACTGATACAATTCCTCTCCATAGACCCAGCTGGCGGATCCGTATTTGATCCTGTCTTTTTCGTTTCCGCCAGTAGTTACTGCAATTTCATTCTTTCCATCGGCATCGCTTAACCAGACATTCCTCGCCCTGTAAAATGCATTTATTGTCTTATCCGGAGAAAGTACCGATGTATATTGTCTTCCTCGTTCCGGTCGACCGGCCATTCCCCTGAATCTGTTCTGCGGAGGTTGAGCCCCGACCGCTTCGACCGCAATTTTCGTATCTATACTATAATTAAACGTTTTTCCGCCGGCAAAAAAACTGAATCCGGTTCCTTCTTTATTCCATTCGAGAAAACGCCAATCTGATTTAACGGCGTTTCGGATCTGAGGACTCATAATCTGGTATTTTTCATACCCGGGCATTTTTGGAAGACGGTCCTGAGCGTGAATAATTATTGCGGGAATGGTAAAGAGTAAAATGAAAAGAAGCTGAATAAATTTTCGATGCTTGATTGCGTTGCGCGAAGTCATAGCCGTTTCTCCTCTGTTTAAAATGGGCCGGAATTGATCCGAATAAACTTAAAAAGAAATTAACCTTTTAGAAAAGATTTTTTAAAAGAGAAGTGTTAAAAAACTATAAAAAAATATAGCCGGTAACACCTGCAGGTAATCGGAACTCCGACATAGAGCGGAATTATCAGGCTACATTGTCCATTTCTAGAGTCAAGTCGTTATGTTCTATCGATAAAAGAAACTGTGCTTTGGGATTTTTTTCTTTAGCCCGGTCAAGCGAATATTTGGATTCGGCTATGTATACTAAATTTTTGTTCTTATCGAAGTACAGATTGTTCGACCATAATGCTGATAAACTTTCAATATCAGATTCATTTTCGTATTTAACCCAGCAGGCTTTGTAGGAAGGATAGTTGATAAATTCACAGCTTGCGCCGAATTCATGAAGAAGCCGGAATTTTATTACATCAAACTGCAGCGGTCCTACAACGCCGATGACTTTTCTGTTTCCATAATTTTGTGTGAACAATTGAGCAAGGCCTTCATCGGTCAACTGACTTATTCCTTTCTCAAGCTGTTTCGATTTGAATGGATCTGTATTCCGGAGTTCCCTGAAAATTTCAGGAGAAAAACTCGGGATGCCTTTGAACATAAAGCTGTCGCCTTCAGTAAGTGTATCGCCAATTTTAAATGTTCCGGAATCGTAAAGGCCAATCACATCACCGGCATAGGCCTCGTCTACAATGCTTTTAGATTGCCCCATAAAAGTGGCGGGGTTTGAGAATTTAATGTTCCTGTTCAAACGGACGTGATGAAAAAATTTATTTCTTTCAAATTTGCCCGAGCAGACCCTTAAAAAAGCTATCCTATCGCGGTGTTTGGGATCGATATTCGCGTGAATCTTAAAAACGAATCCGCTGAAATTTTTATTGTCCGGAGTAATTAAACCGTCCGTCGTGTCGCGCGGAACGGGAGAAGGAGCAATTTCAACAAATGTATCCAGCAATTCTTTAACGCCGAAGTTGTTAAGCGCGCTTCCGAAAAATACGGGCGCCTGTTGGCCGGATCTGTATTTCCCGATTTGAAAATCATCATAGATGCCGTTTACAAGATCGATATCGTGTTTAAGTGTCAGAGTATCATCGCCAAATAATTCGTACAGCCCTGGATCATCGATCGATTCAAAAACTTTAACTTCATCTTCAATCTGCTGTTTATTGGAATGAAAAAACGCAAAGCTGTTTTTATATATATTATAAACACCTCTGAAAGAACTTCCGATACCCAGAGGCCAGCTTAAAGGGCGCACATTAATATTAAGTTTTTGTTCAAGTTCATCAAGAAGTGCAACCGGGTTTTTACCTTCTCTATCGAGTTTGTTAATGAATACAATCACGGGTGTATTTCTCATTCTGCAAACCTGCATAAGTTTTTCGGTCTGCTCTTCCACTCCTTTCACGCAGTCAATCACAAGAATAACACTATCCACCGCTGTCAGAGTCCTGTAGGTATCCTCTGCAAAATCTTTGTGTCCGGGCGTATCAAGAAGATTAATTATAGCATCTTTATAATCGAAGGAGAGAACCGAGGTGGCGACGGAGATTCCCCTTTGTTTTTCGATCTCAAGAAAATCCGAAGCGGCGGTTTTTTTAATTTTATTGGATTTTACCGCGCCGGCAATTTGTATAGCTCCGCTGTAAAGAAGGAGCTTTTCTGTAAGAGTTGTTTTCCCGGCATCCGGGTGGCTGATAATAGCAAACGTTTTTCGTCTTTGAATATTCTTAAGGATACTCATTAATTTCCTGATCTCATTGTAATTTAAAATGGATAAACGATAGGGGCGGCTTTTGGAATTGCCTTTTATCTCAAATCGGTTTCGTTATATGAAGTTGTTTATAATTCACGAATCAAATATAAGCATTCCGGCTCGAGTTTGAAATAACAGGAAAATTGATAAAGGATATTCTGAAAAAGATTGGATTGTTTTGAAATAAACTCCTTGAGTTTTATATTTCGGCGGTTAACGAAATGAATTGATGATATGAAAGATAAAACAACGATATTTAAAGCTCTTTCGGACCCAAACCGCCTGAGAATACTAAAGATGCTTCAGATAAAACCTTTATGCGTTTGTGAAATAAGGGATATACTCCAACTCGCAACTTCGACAGTATCGCAGCATTTAAGCGTATTGAAGAAAGAAGGTTTTATTTTGGAAGAAAAAGATGGTAAATGGGTCAATTACATCATCAATCCACGTCCGGTGGACCGGCGTATTTCAACCGTACTAACATCCCTGGATTTCTGGATTGGCGACGATGCCATAAATGAAAGCGACAGGCTGAAGGTTAAAACAGTAGACCGTCTTGAAGTTTGCGGACGTTAAATTTTCTCAATTAACAATTCGATAATGAACGAATCATAAATTACATGGATAAAAAAATATTAATTCTCTGCACGGGTAATTCCTGCCGCAGCCAGATGGCGGAAGGATTTTTAAAGTCATTTGATTCCAATCTGGTAGTCTATTCCGCCGGGACAAATCCTTCCGGCAGGGTTCATCCTAAGGCTATTCAGGTCATGAATGAACTGGGTATCGATTTATCGAAAAATTATCCGAAGAATGTTGAGCGTTATCTTAATGAATCAATCGATTACGTCATTACCGTATGCGATAACGCAAAAGAAACTTGTCCGGTGTTTCTTGGAAAAGTAGGAAAACAGCTTCACATCGGATTTGAAGATCCCGCCGACGCCGCCGGAACCGAAGAAGAAATTCTTTCGGTCTTCAGAAAGGTAAGAGACAAAATACAATCAGACTTTTATAAGTTCTATAATGACTTTGTAAAGAATAATAAACTTTAAAGATCAAAGTGTTTCGTGCGGGAAGCGTTAATCGTGAACCCTGAAAATTAATTTCCTGCGGGCACTAAGGAGAATAAGATGAGCCGTATAACCAAAAAACTTTCATTCCTTGACCGATATTTAACTTTGTGGATTTTTCTGGCAATGTTTATCGGAGTGTTCTCCGGTTACTTTTTCCCCGGAATTTCAAAATTCTGGGAATCACTTAAATCATCTCCGGAGAGTACAACGAACATTCCCATTGCTGTCGGTTTGATTCTGATGATGTATCCACCACTTGCAAAAGTAAAATATGAAGAGCTTGGCGATGTTTTTAGAAATGTAAAAATATTAGCGCTTTCTCTTGTTCAGAATTGGATCATCGGCCCGGTGCTTATGTTCGTGTTGGCCATTATTTTTCTTCAGAATTATCCGGAATACATGGCAGGATTAATTTTAATAGGATTAGCTCGTTGTATTGCCATGGTGATTGTCTGGAATGAACTGGCCAAAGGGGACACCGAATATGCCGCGGGTCTGGTAGCTTTTAATTCAATTTTTCAAGTGCTCTTCTTTTCGGTTTACGCATATGTCTTTCTTACAGTACTTCCTGATTGGCTCGGTCTGCAGTCATTTAAGGTCGATATTACAATCGGGCAGATTGCCGAGAGTGTTTTTATTTATCTCGGGATTCCTTTCATTGCCGGAATAATCACACGGTTCACACTGATAAAGCTAAAAAATAAGGAATGGTATCAGACAAAGTTTATTCCAAAGATTAGTCCTCTGACTCTAATTGCTCTGCTCTTCACAATCATCGTAATGTTCTCGCTTAAAGGTGAATACATTGTAAAAATCCCGCTCGATGTGGTCAGGATTGCAATACCGCTTGTAATCTACTTTGTGATAATGTTTCTTGTGTCATTTTATTTGGGCAGAAAAGTCGGGGCCGACTATTCCAAAACCGCTACATTATCATTTACAGCGGCAAGCAATAATTTTGAGCTGGCAATCGCAGTTGCAATTGCGGTATTTGGAATAAATAGCGGGGAAGCTTTTGCAGCTGTTATCGGCCCTCTTGTAGAAGTACCGGTTCTTATCAGCCTTGTTAATGTGGCTTTGTGGTTCCGGAAAAAATATTTTAGGAATGCCGAGTAGGGGACTTCTGCTTCTCCGGATGCGCATCCGTAAGTAATATCACAGAGTCCCACCGAGGATTCAAAGAGTTCCACGGAGTCTTGCCGAATTCAAACAATACTGTTTTTGTAAGAAGCGTTAAAACGGGGATCGACCGCGTATATATTCATTAACCGCCTGAAAGTAAAATTCCACTACCAAGTTATCTTTCTGTTTCTTATAAGGGATATATTTAAATTGACAACCGAATTTTTAATCAAAAGTAAAAAATGCTTAAACCAAAATTATTTACAATTTATAAAACGATTACGCGAAAACAATTTTTTTCTGATTTTACCGCGGGGATAATTGTCGGCATAGTTGCCCTTCCGCTCGCCATTGCTTTCGGAATCGCATCCGGAGTTTCTCCGCAGCAGGGATTGATAACCGCGGTTATAGGCGGTTTTATAGTTTCGTTCTTTGGGGGCAGCCGCGTTCAGATAGGCGGACCAACCGGAGCTTTCATTGTAATTGTTTACTCCATTATTCAGCAATATGGAATGAATGGTTTGATTCTGGCGACATTAATGGCGGGTGTCATTCTTGTAATTATGGGCGTTGCCCGTTTCGGCTCGGTAATTAAGTTTATTCCATATCCTGTTGTAGTTGGTTTTACAAGCGGAATTGCGGTTGTTATTTTTTCATCCCAGGTAAAAGATTTTTTTGGACTTGCTCTTGATAAAATTCCGGCGGATTTCAGCGAGAAGTGGAATTTATATTTTCATAACTTTCATTCAATAAATTACTCGGCGCTGCTCATTTCCCTCTTCGCTTTATTAATAATGATATACTGGCATAAAGTCTCAAGAAAAATTCCCGGCTCCATCATTGCTATTATTCTTACAACATTTCTTGTTCACTTTTTTAATATGAATGTTGAGACGATTGGTTCCCGTTTCGGAAATCTGCCGTCGGGATTTCCAACTCCAGTGTTGCCTCATTTAGATTTTGCGGTAATTAAAGGATTGATTGCGCCGGCAACGACAATAGCAATTCTCGCCGCTATCGAGTCTCTTCTATCGGCAGTGGTTTCAGACGGAATGATCGGCAAGCAGCACAGATCAAATATGGAGCTTGTTGCGCAGGGCGCGGCGAATATCGTCTCGCCGTTATTTGGCGGAATTCCTGTTACCGGTGCAATTGCAAGAACCGTCACGAATATTAAAAACGGAGGAAGAACACCAATTGCCGGAATTGTGCACGCAGTAGTCCTTCTTCTAATTATGCTCTTTTTTGGTAAGTGGGCAAAATTAATTCCCATGGGAACGCTCGCCGCAATTCTTGTAATTGTCGCGTACAATATGAGCGAGTGGCGATCATTTAAAAGCCTTTTGAAAAGCCCCCGAAGTGACGTAATAGTTTTGGTAACTACATTTTTGCTTACTGTAATTTTTGATTTGACGATCGCTATTGAAATAGGAATGATACTTGCGGTGCTTTTATTCATGAGAAGGATGGCCCTTGTTACCAATGTCGGAATTATCACGCGCGAGCTTAAGGATGAGGACGAAGAATCAGAAGATACCAACTCAATTGGTGTGAAGACAATTCCTGAGGGAGTTGAAGTCTTTGAAATTAATGGTCCCTTCTTCTTCGGAGCTGCTTCAACTTTTAAGGACGCAATGAGAATAATTGAGGATCCGCCGAAAGTGAGGATTATCAGAATGCGGAATGTTCCGGCAATCGACGCTACCGGACTGCACACTCTTACGGAATTTTATAAAGATTCTCAGAAACTCGGAACTAAAATAATTCTATCCGGCATTCATGCTCAGCCATTATTCGCCTTAACGCAGGCGGGATTGCTGGATCTTTTCGGGGAAGAGAATATCCATGGCAATATTGATGAAGCGCTTAACCGTGCCCGGATTATAATGAACCTTCCTGAAATTAAAGGGGAGGAAAACACTGTTATAGAGGCGGAAAAAGACCGGAAACCGAATTAAGAAAAACTCATCAGATATTAATTTTCACAATTACCCGGCTGTTTGAAAGTCGTATCGGTTTTGGTTAAGTTCGATAAAAAAATAAAAGGATTTTCCGGGAGAGCTGAGAAATATGCCTTTGTAATTTCTTAACTGGCACAATCGCTCTTTCTCCGTAATAATTCCGCCGTCATTTTGTATTTGAAGTTTTATTTGAGTGAAGCGGAATACCAATAAAACAATTCGAAATAACATTTCAATTATTAAATTAATTAGATAAGAGGACTGAATGAAAGAAACTTCCGAACCTAAAAAATCCGTATTCCGGTCATTTTCCAAAAATTATTGGATTGTGATAATGATGGAATTTTTTGAGCGGGGCTCATATTACGGGATGATGAGCATACTCTCTGTTTATATGGTGGACCAGCTTCAATACAGCAAGGAAAGTGTCGGTGTAATTAAGAGCACAATTCAGCCCCTGCTTTATATTCTGCCAATCCTCGCAGGCGCTATAGGTGACAGATTCGGCTATAAAAAAACTCTCACATTCGCCTTCATCTTTTTGGGATTAGGTTATTTTCTTACAAGTCAGACTACGGAATATCCAATGGTATTTGCAAGCCTTGTAATTATGGGTATCGGCGCGGGTTCATTTAAACCCATGATTTCCGGAACAATCGCGCGGGAAACAACTCAGGCGAACAGCACCATCGGGTTTGGAATTTTCTACTGGTCTATAAATCTCGGCGCGTTTCTCTTTCCTCTTATCCTGGTTCCCTATATTAAAAATGCCTTCGGCTGGCAGTATGTCATGATGGCATCGGCAATTTGTACCACGGCAATGCTTATTCCAACCTTTTTTGTTTATAAAGAACCGAAAAAACCCGCAAGCACTAAAAATTTAGGAGAGGTGCTTAAAGGAATGGTGATGGTGCTTTCTGATGTAAGATTTATTGCGCTAATAGTTATTTATTCAGGTTTTTGGATACTGTATTTCCAGATGTTCGATTCTGTTCTCTGGTATGTTCAGAAATATGTTGATGCCACATCATTGAATAACGGAGTTAACGGAATACTGGCAGTTGTGGGAATAAATATAAATTGGAAATTTGATGTTGAACACGTAACGGTTATGAATGCGGGAACAATTATCATTCTGCAGATTGTTGTAAGCAATATTGTTAAAAACACCAAGGCGCTGCCGACAATGATTGCCGGTATCAGCATGGGAACAATCGGAATGGGGATTTTGGCCATTTCGGCCAATATCTGGGTCTTTATGATTGGTATAATTATTTTTTCAATCGGCGAGATGACCGCGCATCCAAAATTCATAAGCTATGTGGGTCTTATAGCCCCTGAAGACAAGAAAGCTCTCTACCTTGGATACTCATTTCTGTACGGAGTTCTGGGAAGCGCAATAGGGGGAATTCTCGGCGCCAATCTCTATGTTCATTTTGTGGATAATCTGAATCAACCCGGCACGCTATGGCTGATTTTCAGCATGATAGGAGTTGTAACAATCATCGGGCTGATTCTCTACAACAAATTTCTTGCACCGAAAAATGTGGATGCTTAATAGAAAATGAAAAAGGGTCTGATAAAATCTGTGTTTCTCTGCATCCTCTTTCTTTCCCCGGGGATACGCGGCCAGCAGGAGAATGTGCCGGTCGACCACCGGGTCTATCTGTTCATCAAAGAGATGAGCGTGAAGAATATTTTAAATTTCATTCACGAAGATAATCCGGGTATGTCACGCTACGAGATCAGAAAAAACCTGGAGCTTATCTCGGAACAAACCGGCGGGTTGAGCGCTACAGAAAAGAAACTTCTCAAAAAATATCAGATTGAATTTTATGATGATCTGTCTGACAGCACAAACACATTCCAGCTGTTCGGAAGCGAAGCCGGATTCTCAAAGCGCGGAAATGATTTCTTGTCGGATAAAATAAAATATACCTATGCTTATCGTTATGAAGGAGTGAATTATTATCTGAATTTTTTCGGAAGGACTATGTACGGGCAGAACTTCAACCCGTTTGTTAATAATTCCCTTCTCTATGATCTCGGATTCAGATTCAGGGGAACGTTATTTGAAAAACTCGGTTACAGTTTAACAGTTCAGAAGGGGGGCGTCAGCGGATCAAGGGAGTTTGCGGCCACGCTAGATCCGCGCCTGCTTTATAATTTCAAATATGTGGAGGATTTTGAGAATATTAATAATTATGATTTCACCGAGGGGTACCTTAGATATTATAGCGAGCCGTTAAAAGGAATGTCGCTCTCATTTCAAATTGGAAGAGAGAAAATAAGATTCGGCTATGGCTATAGCAGCAAGCTTGTTATTTCGGGCGATCACCCGGTGATGGATTTTATCAGGACGGATTTCAATTATGGAGTGTTCAGTTTTACTTCTATCCACGCCTCTACGGTAGGCAACTTTAATGTTGACCGCGAGCTTGATTACACAAAATATCTTGCAATCAACAGATTTAAACTGCACTTCGACAAAGTGATTGAATTCGGAGTGGGTGAAAATATAATTTATTCGGGAAGAGGAATTGACCTTGCATACCTGAATCCGTTCGCGTTTTATAAATTTGAAGAGATGTCACTGCAGGACCGTGATAACGGAGCTCTATGGCTCGATTTCCAAACACAATTCTATAAAAATTTACAGCTTCAGGGGACATATTTCCTGGATGATAATCCGCTCGGTAATTTGCAGGACTTTTCCAATTATATAAACAAAACCGGTTATCAGTTCGGGTTGTTCTGGTATACGCCCTTGTCAATAAATGATCTGTCGGTTATTCTGGAATATACGCGCATCAGGCCATATGTTTATACTCACACAAATTATAAAAACAGCTATACTTCATGGAACCAGATAATTGGAAATAAAATCGGTCCGAACTCGGACGAAATTTTTGCGAGTATAAATTATAATGTAAACGAGAATTTACGTCTTGGATTTGATTATCAATATATCAGGCACGGAGAAAATATTTATGACTCTGAGGGGAATCTGTCGTTCAATGCGGGCGGGAGTGCATTCGTGCCTCACCGCGCCGGAATTGATCCAATCAGAATTGATTTTCTTGACGGCGAAAGGATAAACTCGAATATTTTTACACTAAATGTTAAATATGAACCTGTGCGCCAGTTTGTTTTTGAATTTGCTTATAAACAATTAATGAAAAAAAATATTACTCATGATATAGATGATAACTCAAGCTACGCGTACCTGAAGCTGATGTTCGAGTTCTGAGACTATTATTACGGGACTTTAGAAGAAAATCTTTCCGGAAATTCAGAAACTGAAATCCTGCCCGAGTCCCGTTTCAATTGACTTATTATAAACGTGAAGGGCAACGGATACATCCTGAATTGCCAGCCCTACAGACTTAAAAAGAGTAATTTCATCATCCGATTCCCGTCCGGATTTCTTTCCCGTCACGATTTCTCCAAGAGAAGCATGAACTTTATCCCAGCTCCATTTATTTTCTTCTATGGGTATTAAAAAATCACCCGCCTCGGGTTTGCATGCTTCAAGCAGGTCGCAAACTACTTTTGAACGAATGACCGTGGAAGTATCGATTTCGCGTGTAGACGGCTCGTGCGAACCGGCTCCGTTAATATGGGTCCCGGGTCTAATCCATCCGCCGTCAATAACCGGTTTCCTCGCCGTAGTAATTAGAGTAACTATATCGGCTTGCTGAACGGCCTCTTCAGCGCTTTTGGCAATAATTATTTCAGATTTTAAAATCTTCTCAATAGATTTTGCGAAAGAATTTTTTTTCTCGTCCGAATCAACCGAAACGATGATGAGCTTGTCAATATTACGGATGGAGTCAACGGCGAGCGCGTGCGCTTTTGCCATTCCTCCCGTTCCAAACAGAGCATGTATTTTTGCATCCTTTCTTGAAAGGAGTTTTGTAGCCAATCCTGAAACAGCGCCGGTTCTCATTGCGGTGAGAAAACTTCCCTCCATTATAGCAATGGGCGCCCCGCTTTTTTCATCCAGAAGAATAATAGTCCCGCATATAGTAGGTAGATTGTATTTACTCACATTATCTTTATAGACAGTCACAACTTTTGTTCCGAGCGCGCCGAGTCCTTTTAAGTATGCCGGCATATAAAGAACCAATCCATTGTGTTCCGGAACGGCAATATATGCGCGGGGGGGCATAACGGCTCTTCCGCCGGCCAGATCCGCGAATGCCTTTTCAAGAATCTCAATTGTATCCTTAATGTTAAGGATCTTCATTACATCATTGCCGGAAAGCAGTTTAGTCATTTTCCTCACCGCAAATTATTATTAAATGAACGAAGCTATTTCATCGAGAGATTTTCTCTTAATATTCGGAACAAGAGCATTTTCGGCCGGATAACCAACGGCAAGAATTAAGAATGGTTTGTCGCTTGCGGGTCTGCTTAGAATGTCATTGAGGAAATTCATCGGGCTCGGAGTATGGGTGAGCGAAACAAGTCCGGCATTGTGAACGGCAGTTATCAATATCCCTGTAGCGATTCCTACTGATTCTTTAGTGTAATAATGTTTTTTCTTTTCGCCGCCGGTTTCTTCGTATCTCTTTTCGAAAATCACAATAAGATACGGTGCAATTTCCAGGAATGGTTTTTCATAATTTGTCCCCAGAGGTTCAAGATCATTAAGCCATTCTTCCGTCGCCCGGGAGGAATAAAATTCTTTCTCCTCAAGTTCTGCGGCGACCCTTATTTTTTTCTTTACTTGCGGATCGGAAACGACCGCAAAATGCCACGGCTGTTTGTTCGCGCCGCTTGGAGCAGAGCCCGCCGCACGGATAAAATTTTTAATCACTTCGATGGAAATTTTTTTATCTGAAAACGTACGGACCGATCTTCTATGCTGCACGGCATTATTGAAAGCGTCGGATTTAGATAACATCTCTTCGGGGGATAATTCAAAATTATATTCGAGGGGCAAAAACTGATCTGAATGCATTGTCCGTTCTCTTTATTTATAATGTAAATTAAATAAAAAGAGGAGGAGATAAAACGTCCCGTGTAAAATAAATTGATTTTAATATCAGGGAAAAGTTAAAGTAAAGACGGTTCCTTTTTCTTTTTCGCTTTGAACATCGATCTGAATATTATTTAACTCACAGTACTTTTTAGTAAGCGCCAGACCGAGCCCGTTTCCCTCATAAGATCTGGAATAACCCTGATCTTCCTGTGTGAAAGGCGTGTATAATATTTTCAAATACTCGGGTCCGATTCCAATTCCCGTATCTTCAACTTTAACTATAAGATTATTTTCACTGTTTTTTTCCGTAATTATCTTAACGTGTCCGTCGTTTGTAAAGATCATGGCGTTGTTTACCAGCTGAGTGATAATCTGCTCAACAGAAAATTGATCAACCGTGGCAATGGCCGGTTCGCATTTCTGTATAATCTCGAAATTGAGTTTTTTCTTTTGCATTCCTCGGCTGAATTGATGGTAGACCTGTGTTATTATGTCGTTGTAGATATCTGTTATTGCCGGAGTGTATAGATAGCTGCCGGATTTAATCTCGGCCATATTAAGAATAAGTTCGATCGTTCTTATTATTCGTTTGCCTGCGTCAGCGGCTGTTTCAAAATATTGTTCCAAATCCTGAGTGAGATGTTTTCTTTCCTCAAGTTCCTCTTTAATATAAGTGGAATAACTCAGCAAAACGTTAAGCGGAGTTCTCACTTCATGAGACATCTGCGCAAGGAATTCGGTTTTAATATTATCAGACCGCTCAGCATGTTCTTTAGCAGCAATCAGCTCTTCGGTCATTTTCTTTTGATTAGTAATATCCTCTTTGACTGCAAGATAATTTGTTATAACCCCGGAGCTGTTTCTTATAGGAGAGATGATTTCAAATTCCCAGAACAAACTGCCGTCTTTTGTTTTATTGAGAAGCTCACCGCGCCACTCGTTTCCTGCGGAAATTGTCTCCCACAAATTTTTATAAACTTCAGCAGGCGTAATTCCGGCTTTTAAAATGGAAGGATTTTTACCTATAATTTCTTCATGCGAATAACCTGTGGACTCTATAAATTTTTTGTTCACATATTCAATCCGTCCCTGCAGATCCGTAATAAAGACTGAAACAGTACTTTGTTCTACGGCGCTGGAGAGCTTACGTATCTGCGTTTCTTTTGATCTCTGATCCGTAACGTCCTGGTTAATAACAACAACGCCGACTACGTCTTTATTTGAATTGTGAATAGGTACAGCAGAATTTAAAATAAATCTTTCTCCTTTATCGAAGCGCTCAATCCTTAATTCCTCATTTATGGTCGGTTCTCCTTTTTGAAGAGCACGTATTATAGATGAGTTTTCAAGTGTGATAGGATTGTTGCTTAAGTCCCAGGTCTTGTATTCGCTATATTTTTCAATACCGATAAATTTAGCCCCGCCCCAGATATTCTGTGCTGCGGAATTGCCGTGAATTACTTTCCCCTCTTTATCAATAAGCCAGATGCCTATAGGCATTGTTTCCACAACCAGGCTGAGCAGTTTCTGATTTTCTCTCAGCTGTGTTTCAGCTACTCTTTGCTTTGAGACATCACGAATGAATCCTTCATAATAAAGAGTCTTTCCCGAATTATCCTTTATAGTTTTAGCTGTAAGCTGAATCCAGAGAGGCTCGCCGTTTTTTTTCTTCCAGAGCAATTCCTGCTCTTCCGCCGGTTCGGGAGAATCGTAATTTTCAATGACTTTCTTTCGGTCATCTTTATTGAAATATATGTCTGTTGCTATATCGCATTGCATCAGTTCTTCTTTGGAATCATACCCAAGTATTTGGACCATTCTTTCATTAACGCTAAGAAATCTTCCTTCGATATTGGATTGGAATATGCCTACCGGCGCGAAGTTGAATATTTTACGATACTTTTCCTCTGATAATTTTATCTGTTCCACCGCGCGTTTACGTTCGGTTTGATCATACATATAGCCGGATATTTCGTAGAGCTCACCATTTTCATCAAAATGTCCGGTTACATTTTCTATAATATCGATTAATTTACCGTCGCGCCGTCGGAGGGTTTCTTCATAGTTTACTACTCGTCCTTTGGATTTAATAAGTTCTATAAATTCATTCCGGTCAGATGGCTTGCGATAATTAGAAAAACCGCTGGTGGAAAGAGCTTCATCTACCGAAGTGAAACCGAACATATTTATATAAGCCGAATTGCACATCAGCAGTTTACCCTCGGTAGTAGAAACAAAATTAGCAGCGAGATCCTCCTCGAACAATCTTCTGAAACGGTCCTCGCTTTTTTTAAGAGCCTCCTCCGCTCTTTTACGTTCCGTAATATCTCTTAAAACCACAATAGTATAAGGGGCGCCTTCAAGCTGATGTGAAGAGGCGTGAACATCCATATCAAATTCAGTTCCGTCTTTTCTCAATCCACGTGTCACATACGCATTCGGAAGGTTTTCTCCTTTGTCGCGTCTCTTAGTTCTATCCAATATATCGGCACGGTGGCTCGGTGCTATCAGTTCGAGAATAGACTTTCCAATCAGCTCTTCATTATCAGAATAACCGAAAAGTTTTAAATAAGCCGGATTCATAAACAGATGCATTCCGGCTCTCGAGACGCCGATGGCATCGAAAGAATTCTCGAATATCGCGCGGAACTTATTTTCGTTTTCAGCTATTTTTTCTTCGGCTTTTATCCGATCTGTAATATCGTTTGTGATGGAGAGGATTCCGCGGCTTCCATCGGGAAGCTGAATAAGCGACTCCCTCAGATCAAGTATGCATAGCGTTCCATCCTTTCTGATATTAATCGTTTCCTGCTCAATATATTCACCGTTAATAATTCTTTCGATATTTTTGTCAATTTCAGAATGGTGAACCGGAGGAACAAGAAGGCGGATATTCTTTCCGATCAATTCTTCTCTTGTGTATCCATTTATTCTGCAGGCCGCTTCATTAATATCGAGCATAATGCCCTTTGTGTTCATTATGGTGATTCCGGTTGCAGAAATATTAAAAAGTGTCTTGTAGCGTTTTTCGTTTTCAGCAATTGCTAATTTTGCGCGCTTTCTCTCCGCAAGATTCCGTGTTACGCCTAAAATTTGATAAACACGCCCTTTATTATTTTTCAGAAGAGTAGTTACTATTTCGGTATTAACTACAGAGCCGTCCTTATGGAGCTGCTCAATTTCATCAAGCGCAACCCGCACTGAGTCATCTCCATTCTCAAACGCCGCTATTCTTGCGGAGAGTCTGTTTTGAACAGAATTGTAGAATTCTTCAGTAAGTACATCTTTTACGGTCTGTTTCAATACTTCTTCCGGAGTGTAGCCCCTGAGTTTCACAATGGATGGACTTACGTAAATGAACTTTTCTTTTTTAACATCAAAGAGCCAGATTACATCATCGCTGTTTTCTGAAATTAGTTTGTAGCGTTTTTGAATATCCCGGAGTGATTTAATCTTTTTGTCTATGGATTTGAATTTTTTTAAAGAAGATTCCTGAGACACTATTTTTTTGCGCAGGGTCTGCAGTTCTTTAATTAATTCGGATTTTTTCTTTATATCATCTCTCATATGAGTTCTTTTCATCATTCAAAATAAAAATCTTTGACACCTTCTGAAAAAAATCAATCGTTTCCACCAATTAAATTGGAGGAAACTTCCGTTTTACAAAAAACTTATTGCAACTACCCCGGTTAGCCGTTGATCGGAATGAATCTTTTAGCCTAATTTTAATTGTGCGCAATATAAAACAGAATATTCCGCCGCTCAACTAATAATTATCGATAATTACGAAGGAAAAGTTAAAAGGAAGGTGGTACCGGAGCCCTTTCTGCTTTTTACGGATATATCAATCAGATTCAAGTCACAATATTTTTTTATGAGCGCCAGTCCAAGCCCATTCCCGTCAAAAGGACGTGAATAACCCTGTTTTTCCTGAGAAAATGGATTAAATATTTTTTTCAGATATTTCTCAGACATTCCAATTCCGGTATCTGTCACTCTTATGAATAATTTTTCTTCATCATTTCGGCCTACAGAAACGCTCACACTGCCACTGCTCGTAAATTTAATGGAATTATCCACGAGGTTTTCTACAATCTTATGGACGGAGTATCTATCTGTTAAAATTAAAGTATTTTCGGATTCCCTAGAAAGAGAAAATTCCAGGCCGGCCATCTCTGCCATAGGGGAATATTCAAGAAAAAGCGCAGAAAGAAGATCGTCATAAATATTAAAAAATTCCGGCATTAATTCGTATGTGCCGGTCTGAATCTGTGCAACATTCAGAATCAAATCCATGGTGCGGATTATCCGTTTGCCTGATTTTTCAATGCCATCGAGGCATCTGGATATCTCCTCGTTAACATTGGGGGAATTTTGTGCCTCTTCTCGGATCATTCGTGAATAATTTAACAAACTATGAAGGGGAGTTCTTATTTCATGCGACATCTGCATCAGAAATTCAGATTTAAGTTTGTCCGACTCCTGTGCCTTTTCTTTTGACCAAATTAATTCTTTTTCAAAAAGCCTTTGTTGTGTTATGTCTTCTTTAACAGCAAGGTAATTTATGATTTTTCCTTCATGATCTGTTATGGGTGAGATGGATGCTGATTCCCAGTAGAACTCACCATTTTTCTTCTTATTGTGAAATTCGCCTCTCCATTCGTTGCCGGATGTGATGGTGGACCAGAGATTCTGATATTCACCGCCCGTAGTGAATCCGGATTTTAAAATATTCGGGTTTTTACCTTTAACTTCATCCATGGTGTAACCGGTGACTTGAACAAATTTTGGATTGACGTATTGGATATTCCCCTGAAGATCTGTAATCATAACTGAAACAGGGCTTTGTTCCACGGCCCTTGAAAGGCGAATCAGGTTTTCCTGAGCTGATTTACGATCAGAAAGGTCTACTATAACTCCCCGTAAACCTGCTGATACGCCATCGCGGCAAATCTGTTTGGAAATTATCACTATTGGGAATGAGGTGCCGTTCTTTTTCAATGCGGTGTATTGGCTGGAATCGGATTTTGCACCGCCCAATACTTTGGCAAAATTATCCTTCGCAATTTTTCTTTCCTCGGGAACGATCATTTGAATGGCAGATAAATTATTTGAGAAATCTTCTTCTGAGTAACCGAAAGTGCTGAACGCGAGCTCGTTTGCGAAAGTTAAATTTGCTTTCGAATCGGTTTCAAAAACAATCTGCGGAAGCTGGTTGGCCAGATCTTTAAATCTCGTTTCACTTTCGCGCAGGGCAGATTCATGTTTCTTGCGTTCGATTGAGTATAGAATAGATCTCCGTATTGTATCGCTGTCCATTTTATCTTTCAGAAGATAATCCTGGGCGCCTGCTTTAATTGATTCGATAGCAAACCCGTTGGCTCCCGAATCAGTAAGTACAACAACGGGCACTGCCGGTTGGATCGAAGCTGTTTTTTTAATCTTGCTCAGGCCCGTTGAATCCGGAAAATTTACCGAAAGCAGAATGATTGACGGCGAAGCGGATGCAAGGTAATCACGAGCGTCATCAACCAGATTAAAAGCCGTCATGTTTATTGAAAAGTCTTTTATTTTTTCAACATGACTTCTGATTAGTAAAGCATCCTTCTCGTTTGGTTCTATCAAAAGTATATTTATTTCTATTTCATTCTGTAGCATTTAGTTTAACTTCTTTTTACTGATGGAATCATTTGAAAGCATCTTTAATGTCTCAATCATTTGCTCGAACTCATTGGATTTATCAAAAAAGTAATCCGCTCCGGCACTTTTGCACGCTTCTTTATAGTGCTCGAACGGGAAGTTGGTCAATATTAAAACGATGATGCGGGGGTGTCTTTTTTTTATTTCGAGTAAGGTTATTATCCCGTTTAATCCGGGCATTTTAAGATCGAGAGTAACGAAATCCGGATTTAATTTATCAATCATGTTGAGCGCGCTGCCTCCGTCACCGGCTTCGCCGATCAATTCAATTGACGGCAGATCCACAATGAGCCTCTTTAATCCTTCGCGGATTTCTTGAGAGTCATCTACAATTAAGAGTTTTTTCACGCTGTTTTTTTTCTTCAGTTCAGCCATATAGCCGGTTATTCAATTGTATAATATTGTCGGTTAAATTTAATCTGCTTATTCGAGTATGCGTTAATTCGCTTTTCAAATGAAGCGGATTTATATAAGCAAGATAATCCCGTTGATTTGTTGAATGGATAGCTCGAATGATGATTATTTTGTGGCGGACAATGTATTCTGCGGTGGCCTTTCTGCTACCTGAAGTAATTTTGTTATTCGGCGCAAAGAACTCTCAGAGATTCAATGAGCCCGCTTATGTCATCGCTCTTGTCAAAGAAAAAATCGGCACCAAGTTCTTTGGTAATTTTTCTATATGCAGATTCAGAGTAATTTGTAAACATTATAACTACCGGTTGAGTGGTGCCATTTTTGATGCTGGCTAAGACTTCCAGACCGTTTCCGGCCTTTAGATCGATATCGAGAAGAACGATGTCCGGCTTTTGTTCATTATTAATCTTTACGGCTCCGCTGTAATCATATGCCTCACCGACAAGCAATAGGTCCGGTATCGAGTAAATCATCTTTTTAAGATTATCCCGAAGCAGACTTGAATCCTCAACAATCAATATTTTTTTCAAAATGAATTTTTTTGTTGATAGAAGATATAATTTGGTCGGGAGAGTGATTGTAGTTGCTGTTGTGAATCGGGTGTAGCGTTTCAGCCACAGACTGTAGCTAAATAATAAGTTTATTCTGATATGCAAAATGAATTAGGTCTGCGGTAGAATTGAGGTTGAGTTTTTCAAGTATCCGGCTTCTGTAAGTATTGACGGTGCTTGAACTTATTGAAAGTTCATCTGCTATGACCGTTTGAGATTTACCGGCCGCAATCAATTTAAGTATCTGAAATTCCCTGTCCGAAAGAATATCCTGAACAGGTTTATCCATTGTGCCGTCAAGATCTTCAGCAAGTTTTTCCGCAAGATTCTGGCTGACATATTTTCTTCCGGAGGCGATTCTTCTTATTGCCGTAATCAGTTCATCCGGAGCGCTTTCTTTAGTGAGATAGCCGGAGGAGCCGGCTTTTAAGGTTCTTCTTGCAAACTGATCCTCCGGAAGCATAGTCATTATTAAAATTTTTATCCCGGGAAATCTGTTCTTTATTTCTTTGAGGACATCAAGACCATCCTTGCCGGGCATGGAGAGATCGAGAATCAGAATGTCACATTTAACATTTTGAATTAATGAGGATATTTCAAGGGGGTCGGCAGTTTCACCAACAATAGTTATGTCGCTAACCGTGCTCAAAAGGTTTTTTATCCCCTCACGAATAAGCGCGTGATCATCGGCGATGAAGACGTTTATCATAGTTGCGGTCCCGTTCCAGATCTAATATACAATAATTTCATATGTCATTCAGCAGAGGAATTTTTTATAAATGTTCCTTTTATTCTCCCATTCCTTTTAGAATTTCTGATAAATTAGTTCTCACTTCTCAAGTTCAATTTCAAGTTTTACAATTGTGCCCCAGTCCTGGCCGGGGGAAATATCAAGTCTTCCGTTAATCAGAGTCGCACGCTCCCTCATGCCGATCAGTCCAAATGATTTTCTGCCTTTTAATTCTTCTTCGCGGATTCCTCTTCCATTGTCGATTACTTCTACTGCAACCGTGCGCCCTCTTTTCTTTAGATAAATTTCTACAGAATCAGCCTTTGAATGTTTTGCGGCGTTCGTTAATGCTTCCTGGACAATCCGGAAAATAGCAAGATCGGTATCATGATCTAACGCGAGTTCTTCCAGATCTGTAATAAACGCACAATTTATTTTTGAAGTTTTCTGAAACTCTTCTGAATACCATTCCAGCGCAGCGATTAAACCTAATTTATCTATTAGCTCGGGGCGGAGCTCGGTTATCAGTTTCCTTACCTGAATGACAGCCTTATCGATGGTATTGTTCATGGAGGATAATTCGTCAAATAATTTTTTCGTTTTTTCGTTTAGTTCGGGATATTCTAATTCTCTTTTGGCAAATGTAATATTCATTTTAAGAGATGTGAGTATCTGCCCGAGCTCATCGTGCATCTCTCTGGCGATTGTCGCCCTTTCTTCTTCCCTTACGGTTTGAAGGTGGCCTGCAAGGGAGCGCATCTGTTCGGTCGATTCAATCAGTCGGGCTTCGGCTAACCGCTGTTCAGTCAGATCTCGTATGATCATGCTGGTGCGCTTGTTCCCGCTTCCGTCCGTAAATACTTTAGAGGAAATTTCGCCTTCAAAAGTGCTCCCATCCTTCCTGAAAAATTTTAAAAAGCCCTTAACCCCTCCCGTAGTCTTCCGCTCTTCAAGTATTGGCTGCAGGCGTTCATCATCAAGATCAACCAATCCGGCTCTTCCGATTCTGCATATTTCGTCTTCTGTTCTCTGAAATAATTTACAGGCAAAATCATTAGCCGAAATTATATCCCCATCGAGAGTTGTTAATAATATTGCAACGCTGCTGTTTTCATAGATAGATCTGTATTTCTCTTCGCTGGCCCGTAGAGAAATTTCATACATTTTACGTTCAGTAATATCCTGAAAGAAAATTGAGAGTCCGTCCCGGGACGGAATTACTCTGTTTTCGAACCACCTGTCCCATGGTTCGTAGTAGTCCTCAAAGATAATGTTCTCGCGGGTTTCAACCGCCTTGTAATAATTATTATAAAAGGGCTGTCCTATACCTTCAGGAAATTCCGTCCAGATATGTTTTCCTAAAAGGTCCTTGGCTTTTCTCCCGAACATTTTAGCCGCATTTGAATTCACATATCGATAAATCCAATTGTTGTCCAGAACAACAAAACCGTCCGTCATATTTTCAAGCGTGTCTTCAAATTGCTTATTTGCTGCCATCAGGGCTTCGCTGAGGCGCATGCTTTTAGTAATTTCTTCCTGGGCTTTTTCAAATAACTTTGCGTTTTCAATTGCTATGGCGGTTGTTGCGGCAAGTCCCTGAAGAAGTTCAATATCCGCCTGTTCGTAAGGGCGTTTGTCTTTTGTGTTGTGAATTTCAAAACATCCCAAGAGAGATCCGCTGTTGTCTAGAATAGGAGTGTCGATTAGATTATAAAATCCAAGTGCTTTTTGGATTTCCGGAACCACATGTTCATCATTTTCGGCGTCATTGGTGATGTATGATTTTTTTGTCTTTATGATCCAGCCGGGAACACCGTTACCTTCCTCAAATTTATAATCGATCGGGATAATTTTACCGTCCTGATTGTATTCGGTAAAAACAATTTTTCCATCTATATACACTCCGGCCGCACCGGATTCGCTATCGGTTAATTCCAGAGCCGCGGATACAAGCTGACGCAAGATTGAATCAAGCTCGAGTTTTCTGTTGATTATTTTCGCCGTACGTGATAGAATCTGAAGTTGTTTATTCTTTTGAACAACTCTATCTTCAGTCAATTTGCGATCGGTCAGATCTATGATGGTACCTACGTAGCCAACAATTTGATTCCCAAGATTTAATTCTGGAACTGCCTGGCCCATCACCCACGAGATGGATCCGTCCGGACGCATAATTCTGTATTCAGCTAAAGATTCTTGCTGTCTATAGGATATCTCTTTCCAATCAGATATTAGTTTTTCGCGATCGTCTGGATGAACGGTATTCAGCCAACCGCTCCCCAGTGCTTCCTGCTCTGATAGTCCGGAAATTTCAGTCCATTTAGGATTGATATAAGTAGTATTTCCGTTTAAATCTGTCCTGAATATTCCTGCCGGAGAAATATTCAACAATGTTTGATACCTTCTTTCACTTTCCCTGATGGCATTCTCGGCTTGTTTTCTCTGAGTGACATCCTGAACTGTTCCCACAACACGCACAGGCTCATTATTGCTTCCTCTCAGAAGAATTCCCCGTCCATTAAGTATTCTTACTTCGCCGTCCGGCCGGATAATGCTGAACTCCAAATCTCCAGCATCTGTCCCTGAAATACATTTGCGGATCCATTCCTGCATTACCGTACGGTTGTTCTCGGGTATCAATTCCATAAAGGAATTAGGTGTGGGTATAAATTTCTCCGGACTTACCCCATATATGCGGTAAGTTTCATCTGTCCATTGTATGATCTCTTCGCCGATATCCAGACTCCAGGCGCCCACTTGAGCGATCCTCTGCGATTCTGCAAGGAGAAATTCTTTTTCCATCAGGGCCAATTCCGAAATTTTACGCTCGGTTATATCTTCAACGCTTGACCAGATATATTTTTCCCCGTGGCGCTCGATTATCAAACCCTGTAATCTGACAGGAACTAAATGCCCGTCACTGTGGATATATTCTTTTTCATAGGGTCCAAAGTATCCGTATTCCGAAAGTGATTTTAACTGCCGCTGTTCCTGCTCATAATATTTTTCGGGCGTGATTTCCCAGTATGTAAGTCTCAATGTTTCTTCTACCGTTCTACCGATAATTTTTGCAAATGCGGGATTGACATCAACCAGTTTCCCATCCATTTTGGTGACCGCCAGACCCATAGATGAAGATTCAAAGAGCATTCTTGAGTATTGCTCCGATTCCAGCAATTTCTTTTGCGTAACCATTATCTCTTTGAATGAGTTTCTTATCAGGAAATAAATTAATATAGAAGTGACTAAAACAAATGCCCAGCCCTTGAAAATAGAGATTAATTTCTGCTCGGCGACGTCTGAAAAAAAATTAAATAATAGATCGTCTGAAAAGAAGATCCAAAGCGCACTAACAATGAAATAGATCAGAACGATTTTTACAGGATTATTAAGCGGAGTTTGTTTGAACGATGAATTCTTACTTTTTAGCACAATTCACCTCTAAAAAAATCTTTGGTAAGAAATTAATACAGCAAGAAAATATGTTTTATTATAATACTTTAGGAAGGGTGAAGTAAAATTTGCTTCCTTTTCCAACTTCACTTTCCACAAAGATTGTTCCGCCATTATTCTCAACAAATTCTTTGCAAAGAATTAAACCCAATCCTGTGCCGGTTTCGTTTGCCGTACCCTGAGTTGACTGACTTACATCCAGCTTGAAAAGATTGGATTTTACTTTATCGCTCATGCCGACTCCTGTATCCGAAATGCAAACCTGTATTTCGTGATCCAGCTGTTCACAGCTTATACCTATTTTACCGTTCTTGTCTGTGAATTTAAGAGAGTTGGTGAGAAGATTACGTATGATAGTGTTGAGCATGTCCTCGTCGGCGGAGACAAAAGTGTTTTTCGGAATGTAAGTTAATATTTCTATGTCTTTCCGTTCCGCGGAAGGTTTTAGGAGATCAACAATGCTTGTAACAACATTATTCAAATCGATATTTTGCGGATTAAATTCGATCCGGCCGGTTTGTGCCCTTGACCAGTGCAGCAGATTCTGCAATAAATTGTGAGAAGCGTCCGCAGACTTTTTCATTTCAGTGAGGTAGTATAATTTTTCATCATCGGTAAACTCCCCAAAGTCGGAAATAAGAAGATCGGTAAAACCGAGAATTGTGATGAAAGGATTTTTAAGATCATGCGCTATGATGGAGAAGAATTTATCTTTAGTCATATTGTTCTGTTTAAGCTCTTCGGCATAAGCTTTAACGGCGTCGGAATTTCTCTTTCGCTCGATCACCTGCGCGATCTGTTCGGACACGAAATTCAACACCTGCATCTCTTCTTCGCCGTAGGCATTCTCGTTTTCATAGTCCTGAACAACTATAACCCCGATCGCCTTGCCCTCAACTTTTAAGGGAACTCCAAGCCAGATGGAAGTAGGTGTTCCGACCATTTCAACTTCGCCGGTTCTTCTCAATTCCAGATCGATCTGTGCGTTAATTAGAATTGATTTACCTTTTCTGAGCACATATTCCGTTAATCCTTTCCCAAGTTTTTTAGGCGGATAGGGGGGGTCATATTCATCAATCATATAGGGGAATGAAATCATTCCGGCTTTTTCATCGTAAAGGGCTATATAAAAATTCTTCGCGATCATGAGTGTACCCACAACCTCGTGAATCTTTTTATAAAGAGTTGTCATATCGGAAGCAGTAAAAGCCGCCTCGGAAATTTGAAACAATGCTTCCCGGATTGTTTCAAATTTCAATTTTTGTGTAATATCTCGCATTGTAGCTTGTATTACCTTGTGACCTTCGATTGTAATGGCCTTTAGTGAAATTTCACAGTCAACAAGAGTTCCATCAGGACGTTTGTGCTGCCAGTAGAATCTTTGCGGGAATCCGTTAAAAGCCATATTAATTTTATCATTAGCCGAACTTAAAGAATCCTGGCCATCCGGCTGGAATTCGGGTGAAAAATTAGCCGGAGAATGACCAATGATATATTCGCGGTCGCATTTAAAAATATCCAATACAGTTTGATTGCAATCGATTATCACTTCATCTGATGTAAGAAATATTCCGTCATCGGAACTTTCAAAAAGGGATCTGTAAAGCCTCTCGCTTTCTTTAATTTTTTCTTGAACCAGTTTACTCTCTGTGATGTCCCGCGTAATTCCCAGTATACCGTAAACTTTTCCATCCGAATTATACAGCGGCATTTTAGAAGTTACCGCCCAGGTGATTCTTCCATCCGGCCAATCTTCTTTCTCTTCCTTGCCAAGTACGGGTATCCCGGTCTTGATAATATTCTTTTCATCATTAAATGCTTCAGCGCTGTGTTCCTCGCCGAAAATATCCGCGTCTGATTTTCCGATCAGCATTTGGGGATTTACGAAACCATGCTTTAATGCGCAGGCCTTATTTGCCCTTATGAATCTGCCTTCAAGGTCCTTGAAATAGATCGAGTCGGGCATCAGTTCCAACAGAGTGGAGAATAGATTTTGTTCTGTAGCGGTATCACCAGGAGTTTTATTCTTCCTGGAATTTTTAATAACAGCTTTATTATTCAAAGCTGTTCCAGGTTTGCCTCTCTTCAGAGACGAAGCTTGCTTTGCGGGTGCCTTTTTCTTATTTGTTTTTTCAGTATTAGTCTTTCGTTTCATTTTACTCTCTTTGAAAGACCCCCTAATTTTAAATCACTGTGAATATAATATATAAAATTATACGCTAAATTCTATCAACCATTATTTTTTAAGTACTATACTCTTGATAAATTAATTTTTCTCTCCGGTTTTTTTCGTAACCGGAAAAATGCAGTATGTAACGTTAAACCGTTGCCGTAATAAAACAGCAATCTCCCCTTATAATCGCACAAAACAATTTAAAAGTTAAGGGTCAATGTTTTTATTGTGCCGCCGGATTTCATTAATCAGCTCATTGAAATCATTTTCGTCGGTGAACGGGTTCATTATTGTGATTCTGAGAAAAATTCTTCCTTTTGCTGCCGTTTGAACTATATAAAACCTGCCCTCTTCCAGGAGAGACCTCCTTATTCCCGAATTCAAAGAATTCAACTCCTCCCCGTTCATATTTCCCGGATTGAGCCGGAAACACACAATATTGCTCTGCGGTTCGGTCAGAATCTCAAAATCCTTTTCTTTTCTGATCATTTGTGTAAATATTATGGCGGCGGCATAACGGGACTCAATATATTCCCTCAAGAGATCTTCTCCGTAAATTTTGAGCTGAACGAATAATTTTAAGCTCATCATTTTTTTTGTGCACTCAATTGTTCTTTTGCCGATGTTGAACCATTCCTGTTCCAGATCTTTGTTCCACAGGTACGCCGCTTTCTGAGCAAATGATGCGTATGAATCATTATTATTCTTAAAACTTACACCCGTAGCAAGACCCGGAGAAAGAAGCATTTTATGAAAATCAATCACGACAGAATCCGCCTTCTCAATTCCCAAGACAAGATGTTTATATTTTTCACTGAGGATAACTCCGCCTCCGTGTGCTGCATCTATGTGAAGCCATGTTTTTTTGTCCCGGCAAAAATCCGCGATGTCATTAATATTGTCATAAGTCCCTGTGGAAGTCGTGCATGCGCTCGCCACGACAGCAATCACTTTTTTCCCACCGCAAGTAACCTCATTATAAAGTCTGTTTAATTCGTTCAGGTCCATTTTAAAATTTTCGTCAGAAGGAATTTTTATAACGCCATTGCCAAGGCCGAGAATTTTTCCTGCCCGGGAGATGCTGTAGTGCGCTTCTTCAGAAACGAGAATAATAAAATCATCTCCATTTTTTATCCCCTCCTCCCACACATCATAATCTGCCGCTTTCTGCCTCGCAGCCAGTAGTGCTGTTAAATTTCCAAGCGAGCCGCCTGATGTTAATATGCCTCCGCTCTCACTGCCGTATCCAATTTTTCGACAGAGCCAATCTGTAACAATTTTTTCCATGGCGGTGGAAGTCTGACCGGTTTCATATATAACCATTCCGGCATTGAGCAGAGCCGAAACCATTTCGCTCAGTATGTTATGCGGAGTTGGTACGGCAACCTGATGACCAATGTAGCGCGGATGATGAAGATGAACGGAATTGTCCAGAGTTCCTTTAATTATTTCCGTAAAACTCATTTTATCGCCGGTCATTATATTTTTCCACATCGCTAATAGCTCATTAGGATCTTTCCAGGGAATGGCCTGTTCAATTTTACGGTCGTAACAATTATTAAGATAGTCGGCAATCTGGTCAATTAATTTATGTCCCTCTTCCCGGAATAGATCAGGACTAAACGCCTCTTTAATAATGGAATTCATCTGGTACCTAAAAAGTGAGTTTGATTTGATCTTTGCGTAATTTCAACATAGTAAATTACTAATCTTCGTGAAACTATATAAATAAAAAGGTTCGATATGAAGAAGATTTTATTACTATTGATTTTAGCCGCTGGATCTTTATTCTTTATAAGATGCGGATCAGACTTAAAAGAAAACGGCACACCGGAATATATTTCTAAGATTAAGGACTGGCACAGCAAACGCATCAATAATCTGAAAAGGGAAAACGGATGGCTTAATCTGGCGGGGTTATACTGGCTAAAAGAAGGGGAAAATAAATTCGGAAGCGATAAGGGCAATGATGTTATTTTCCCGGCGGGAAAGGCCCCTGCTTTTATCGGATCGTTTATATTAAAAGATTCAATTGTAACTGTAAAAATTTTAGATGGTGTTGATGTAAAAAATGAGGGAACTAAAGTAACAACTCTGCAATTGAAGAACGATACTCAAAAAGAAACAATCTTGGAAATGGGTTCTCTCCGATGGTTCATTATTAAACGCGGTGATAAATACGGAGTCCGTTTAAGGGATCTGGAGAGCAAGTTACTCAAGACTTTTACAGGAATTGAAACTTTCCCGATAAATTCCGACTGGAGATTTGAAGCCAGTATTGAAACTTATATTACTCCCAAAAAGGTTGAGATACCTAACATTATCGGAACCGTTGATACGGCGATTGTTGCTGGGGCGCTTACATTTGAAAAGGACGGAATTGTTTACAAACTGGATCCGCTTGATGCCGGCAGGCAGTATTTCATTGTGTTTGCCGATGAAACGAGCGGAAAGGAAACTTACGGAGCCGGAAGATTTTTATATGTTGATAAAGCCGATTCAGCAGGAAAAATAATAATAGATTTTAATAAAGCTTATAATCCGCCCTGCGCGTTTACCAAATACGCCACGTGTCCTTTGCCGCCGAGGCAAAATCACCTTAAATTAAAAATTACCGCCGGGGAGAGGGATTTTCACGGAGCAGATCATTGAATTGCGGCAGAACAGATTAATTCTGTCCACATCTTAGACTTTAGAGCACCGGTGTATTTATTCCAACGACAATATTTGTCCCGTTGAAGTAATTAAGTTTCCATGTAAACTCAAGACGGAACGGGATAAGTGAATGACCAATACCAAAGCCGAGCTCATAGAATGGGTGACGGAATTCAGTTGCGGGGTGTGATATTGTATTGAATGAAGACGGCAAAATTCTTTTGCTTGCAGGAGAAATTCCCAGCAGGGCTGCGTTGAAGTGAGCGCTTAAATTAAGCTGCAAGTCGCTTAAAAAATTCAAACCGAACAGTCTGAAAAGTTCATCGTTAAAATTATTCTCGACTGAAAAAATCAAAACCCTGTCACCAAAAACTTCTCCGGTCCTAAGTGTTCTCATAGTAAACGATTGGCTTGAACTTTCTATGTTGCCGGGAAGAGAATAGAACATCTGGAGTGGAACGGGACCGTCCGAATAAAATCCGCTCAGGGAAAAATTCAATCTTGCGGACTTGAATGTAGGCAGATAGCCGTTTAGTGTGCCGCTGTAAATATTAAAATCGAGATTGCTCTTTAAGGTGCTTCTGTTGCTGAAGACCGCTTCGCCCGAAAGTATAACTGTAAAAGTGTTCTGTCCCATCCTTCTTCTGAAATATCCGTCTTCTATATATTTCCTGAAGTCCAGCTGGAATCCGGCTGTCAGGGCGTTAATTTTTGTCTCATAAATCGGCGGG